>CAYFSO010000017.1:0-36065 GCA_964345775.1 uncultured Leptospiraceae bacterium
CCGATGTTGACGGGGTGATCGACGCGGTGGATATCATCTCCGGAAGGATGGTGAAGTCGCTTACCGGTGACGTGGTTGATTTCTCAGGTGATGTTGAACCGGAGAAACCAGTAACCGGAAGTGAACTGGTAAAACTGGAACTGCAGCAGCAGAACAGCTATATACTTGAAGGCAGCAGTAAGAATTTTTACGTGCGGACGGGGTTCCTTGCAGGGAAGGCCCGGCGCCCGGAGAAACGGCTTCCCCTGAATATATCTGTGGTGCTTGACCGCAGCGGGTCCATGTCGGACAGGGGGAAACTTGAGTACGCCAGGGAGGCCATGAAGTTCCTGGTACGCAACCTGGAGTCAGGCGATATGCTTTCCATCGTGACCTACGATGATGCCGTGGACGTGGTGCTGGAACCGGCCATGGTGTCCGACAAGAAAAAAATATACCAGATAATTGATACCATAGAGCCCGGGGGAGGTACCAACCTGAGCGGGGGCATGCTTGAAGGGTGCAACCAGGTGAAAAAGAACCAGAAGAAAGGACAGGTGAACCGTGTTCTTCTTATCTCCGACGGGCTGGCAAACGTGGGAGTGACCGAGCCGCGGCAGATACAGAACCTGGCGCAGCAGCGTTCCCGTGAAGGGATCACCATATCAACCTTCGGGGTGGGACAGTATTTCAACGAGAAGCTGATGACCGGTATCGCCGAGTACGGCAGTGCCTTTTACTACTACATAGACAGGGCGGATAAGATACCGGAGATCTTTTCCAATGAGCTGGAAGGACTGCTGACGGTGGTGGGACAGAACTGCAGCATTGAGATTAAGCCTGAACGTGGAGTACGGGTGGATCGGGTGTACGGGTATACGGCAACTGATTCCGGGAAGGGGCAGCTGGTAAAGATGGGTGACCTGGTTTCAGAGGAGAAAAAACTTGCCCTGGTCTCTCTTTCTCCTTCGGGCAGTTCTTTCCCGAAGGGGCAGCTTGCCACTGTTACCTGTAGTTATGATGAGACGGTCAGCGGTAAGGGACGGGTGACGGTCACCAAAAATGTAGTAGTGCGATCAACTTCTGATAAAGGTATTCTGGTATCCAATATGAATCCGGTGGTGATGAAGGACATGAAGATGTTCGTGTCATCTTCCATGATGGAGGAGACCATGGACCTTGTTGACAGGGGAGAAATTGATGGTGCCAGGGAAAAGATAAAGGAAAACCTTGAAGTGGTACGTGATGGCCTCTCGAAGTATAGATCAAAGGAAATGAAGCGGCAGGTACTGAATATTGTGGAATACCAGTCAAGGCTGGAGCAGGCCTCGGAGGAACAGGAACTGGGCGAGTCCTCGGAGTCGTACCAGATGATGCAGAAGGATGCAAGGAATAAGCAGTATAAGCTTCGCAAAAGAAAATAAGGGAAATATGAAAAATTGTGAAAAACGGCGAATTAATCTTGACTATGACAGGGGAAGAGTTTAGCTTAACTATATAAAAACTGAGTGGACGGTATTAAAAAACGTCCATTCTTTTTAGAAGTGAAGAAGTCTGACTGGACGGTATTATATTACTACTGTCTGCTGTTAAGACAAAATTTATCGTCAGAGGAGCCCTGTATGATACGCCGGAAGGTATTAGGATCACTTCTAATAGCATGTGTGGTACTTATTGCCGGTTGTTCCAATGACAATGATTACGTGTTCCAGAAGAATAATCCGGATCCATCTGTGAAACTGTGGGAGGTGCTGGACGAGACCCCTGCCATGAAATCCCTTTTTTCCAACCTGAACCAGCATGAGTTTAACCTCAGGTTGTCACGGCTGGTAAATTCCAACCCCCGATTGATGGCTGAATTGATGCGACGCAATGCCGAGATCTTCTACGGGTATGATGCTCCTTTTCCACAGGCCGTTGCTGACATGTCAGACAGCTTCTGTAGCTTTCATAACGTGTATTGTGTGCAACCTGATTCACTGGATCGTACTGTTGAAATGATAAAGAACATTCTCGATGTTGATTCCGGGGTGATGATGGAAGGTTCTGCTGCAATAAAGGATACACTTATAGCACTTCGCAATCTTGAACAGGATGAGGATGGCGTGTATTACAATCCCTATCCCTGGAATCTTTTTGGTATAAACCAGGAGCTTTCTGATATCGGGTATGACGGCATTGATAACCTGATCGAGAACGTAGATATAGTTTACCATATGTATGATGGTGCTGCTGATCTTAATGAACCTGCTGTATTGATGCGGGAACTTGTTGATTCACTGGTGCGGGGAAATGTTAATATTGAGACCAGGGTGGCCGATATAATTGACTCTCTCAAAAACTCTGACGATGTGCTGCGTACTGAGCATGAAATTGCCGACTGGATGGTGGCAAATCCAATGAAGTCGTCGATAACCCACTACATGATGACTGATCTATATCCCATGTTGAAAGATCCTGAACTGGATTACGCGCAGGGAGAAAAAAATGTTATAATCAGGGGAAAGGGGCTGTTAGACGAAGAAGCCCGAATATTATCAGCAACCCCAAATACCCTTTCCGGCGGGACCATTCAGGATGATACACTCCTGACAAAGTGGCTCATGAACGGGTTCTACAATGACGTGCAGCAGTATGACAACCTTGAGCGGGTGGATATCTTCGATGTTGAGAACAACGACATGCTCAACTGGGCTGATTCAATGGTAAGGCGGTTCAATGCCGGGTTGAAGCTTGCCGGCAGCAGCGATGGTGTGTCAAAGGAGCGGGTGCAGGACATTCTCTGGGATGGCTGGACATTTGACCCTTATGGAAACGGAAGTAATACCTTCAATTTCAAGGGTGTCTTTTACATAAACAATAATGATCCCGAAACATATGATGCGGCCGATGGGTATACCGCAAAAATGGCAAAAACAAGAAGTACGGATACCATGCAGAAGTCATTCAGGCTGCAGATCAATGATATACTTAACGGTAATAATGATGGTGACTATTTCAATGATTATAACGATGTATTTAAGCACATAAGCTACGCCTACAGCCATGATAATCCTCAAACTACTGATAAGGACGAGTCTGAAAGCCAGATCGAAGCCATTATGACGAACCTGCAGTTATACCTTCTTTCTTACTATTATTCACCAGAGCGCAGGAAGTGGGCATGGACCCCGGAAGACGGCGAAGCGTATTTTGGAGAGGCCAGGAGAAACCTGAAAGATCTTTATGGTGGACTTTCCACTTCCCTTCGCAACCTGGTTGTACTGGATGAATACGGTATGAGCCCGTCAGAGGGCGGACAGAACCTTTCCATGGCAGCGGAACTGCTGTATGTACTGGCAGGGGGGCATGGTGTTGTTGATCCGGTAAATGCGCCGGGTGAACTCACGTTGCGAAACTGCCTGAAATCAATGGGTGCCACCCAGCTCGATGAACCCGGCGAAAACAGCCTGGCGGTTGATGGTGGAATATTCGGCACGTTTAATATTAGAGTACTTGGAGATGACAGGGTTAGAAGAAGATCAACACTGAATCCGTCTGAAGGGGAGGTGGTTTTTTCCACACAGCCGCAGATGCCATCTATGGAATTGCTTCAGCCGGGAACATTCAGGGTGAGGAATGGTCTAAATTCACCCGGTGAAAATGACTGGATGGGGAAGTTCTCGGCATCACAGGGCGATATTCGAGGCATTGTTGATGAAAATGGCAATATCGTAACCAGTAACTGGACACTTACCGAGATCGCACTGGCCTGCTGGGAAGGTTATGGCCCCTATACCTATAAAGGACGGGCGCCAAATGGATCTGATTGCAAGTATAAGAATGATTGGTATACTGATGAATACAGGATGATAGGGAACAAGTTTGGCAACAGGGGACTTGGAATGGATGGTGGGCTGAGCAAGTACCACGTATATGAGAAGATATACCGTCCGGAAGCCGGCAAAGATGGTTTTGTTTCATCAGGGTACAGCGATAGTGAAGGATCCGGGGAACCCCTGTATGGATACGTAAGGGATGACAGGGAAGACGGAACCTATGTAAATGTTGCTGTCAATGACAGTCACAGGGTCAAACTTGATTGTGATTCACGGGAAGAAGCCATACGGAAAAACTACAGGTGGCTCATGAATGAAAAGAAATACATGTTTCTCATCCCGATTCACGCATATCTTGATCAGAAAGTATGGGGTGGCCTGGCCAACGTTAAAATGGAGATGTATGTATATACTGCAATAAACGCAAATGGAGTCGTGGGTGTTTCCAGGGCAAGAAGGTATACACTTCATGGTGACGTAAGGGACAACGCCGTGTGGCCCGGATCCGGGGCTATAAATGAAGCAAATGGTGATGAGATACGCAGTTCACACGAGGTAAATATTAAGGGGAAGACCAACCACGTATTGAAAACCATCCATGAAGGTGGGAATGAATACCGCTTCACGGGTGTTAGCTTCAAAGACAAGGATTTCTGTGTTGCCCTCGACTATACCTATGATTTTTCAACAAAAGCACTTGGTTTTCTACCTATACCTGGTAAAATTTCTGAATGGATAATGAATTCTGTAGTAAACATCCCATCTGAGATATGGGGAAGCCTTGGTGACAGTCCCGTACTGCCCCCCTCTGTGGGTGAGAACTTCAACTCGGTTGCAAGCCTTGGCGACGTGGTATATACCCCGCAGGACCTCATGTACGATACCGGTGATGCGGATACCCATGATATATACAAGTTCAAGAAGTTCTATGATACGTATTATGCGGATGCCGGTTTGTTTGACTCTTCCGGTAATCTACTGGTGAGACAGGATGAGCTTCCCGCCGTACCGAGGGTGCACGGGGTCGCTTACCCGGTTGAATTCGATGAGTACGGGTATGCGGTAAACTGGAAGACCCATACCGGCGACAGCAAGGGGAAGTTCGAAGATATGCTGGGAATTATGGCCTGCATGGTGGGGACTATCCATGAAGATGGTACGATTTATGCGGATATTGACGGTAGTACCCCTGCATCATATGGCCAGATAAACAACGGAGATATCGCGTATTTCGCAAAAGACGGTTACCGGGCAAATATTGACAACCTTATACTGCTTGTTGCCGCGTTGAACGAACACAAGAAGGATCCAAATTCAAACCAGCCCCTGTACAATGCCAACGCCTGGATAAACAAGCTTGTAGACCATGATCCTGCTGCCGACCAGACGATACCGGGATCACGGGCAGGAGTATTGCCGGTTGCACTATCAAGTAAGTATGCAAATATTAATCACATGGATCCCATCGTCAGTGGTGTGGAAGATGCCGTACGGCATACATTCAGGATGTACCTGAACAACTTCATGCTTACACAGGGGTACGATGGGGAGCATGGATCCCAGTCTCCAGATCAGTGGCAGAACCTTCCCGCGTATTACCTGCTCGATGATGATGGCAACAGGGTGGACTATGATGATGACGGGTACCCTGACCTGAACCCGAACATAAACTGGAACATTCCCATTAACCGGTTGCGATATTTTGCTGATGACAGGTCGCTGGACCAGTTGAAGAGTACGCTTGACCTGGTGAAGGACTGTTCACAGGACCAGCGGTTTGTCACTTTTCTAAAAAGAACGCTTATTAACATGGATAATTACCTGGTGGTAAAGTACCTGGAGCAGCATCCCGAGGTGAACACACCTGCAGACGCGTTGCTGGCTGGTGCCTTCCAGTTGATGGTTCCCAGGGATGAATCCGGTAATCCTGTACGACCGGATGCGCTTTCAGATCCTGACCTGGTGGAATATAACCGGGTGAAAATGGAGCAGGTATCATCAAACCTTGATGATATCATAGAGTTTCTCGATGACTTCAAGTACGGAGAAATGATACAGTTTATACAGGAAGCAAGGTTGAATGATATTGAAAAGTGGTATAATTTCAGCTTTGCTGACTGGGGGGATACCCTTTCGCCGGGGCTTATGAAAAAGCATCTTGATGAGCTTAATGCAAAGCTGGTGAAATATTTTGGCATAAATGTGAAAGAAGGCCTGGTGAACGGGATCTTTATCCTGGATGATCTTTCCTGTCTTCCCGATCATGTTGCACAGCACTTTGTCCCGGGTGAGAAAATATGGGGATATGGTAAGTACCAGCGAATATCAGAAGATGAATTTTACCTGTACAACGGTAACGACATTATCGAGGATATAGGTGAAAATTCCACGGGTTACTTCGTGTACATTGACCTTGAACAGTATATACAGGATTTCCCATCCTGTTTTACCATTGAATTTGACGGGATCAGGGCATTTTTCGATTTCAAGATGAATGCGGATAATACTGAAGAGTTTGAAGACTATTGCCATGATTACCGGGATAAGTGGTACAGGGGAGGCATTGTTGAATGTCCAAATATATACAGCGGGCATAATTATGACCTGCGGATGGACTGGGCCATGGACAGTTACAACCAGTTCTTCTTTAACCTGGAAGCGTCAGATTTCGCGGTAAATCAACCACTTACGGGTGAAGGAAATCCGTCTACCATGCTTGACTGGATGTTCGGATGGGATGGAAACAGCGATAAGGGTGTTGATCTTGAAACCGAGCTGAATTTCGTTAAAAACGAGATAATAGGTGCAGTATACGATACAGAGGTAACAGTTGTTGATCCGGATAATCCTTATGGTGACATGATCACTGATAATGTGAGAGATATTATCAGGAAATACAGGTCAAGCCTGGAAGAAAAGATGTTTGCGTATGAGTATGGTACCGATGGAGATGGAAATCCCATGTTTGAAGATTACACAATGTCTAATGAAATGGACATGGTAGATGGTCATCGCCACATGTTGAACAATATTGCAGATCTCATCGGATCACTGTTGAATCCAAATAGTCCACAGTATAAAACCGGAAGGCTGTTTACCGCATGGCAGAATTTTGTAGAAGCCGAGGATGTGCCAGCTGAAGATCTTCTTGCAGTACGTGACCTGGTTGGAAACCTGTTGTACGATAAAGATACTGCAATGTATACTGATCTGTTTACCAGGTTCTCCAAGTATATGCCCGGTGTAATGGAACAGTTCCAGGGCCGGTATGATGAAATACTGGAGCTTGCAGTCATGGCCATGCAGCCTGACGGCATTGGTACCTATATGCTGGAAAACATGGAAGTTAACAGTTCATATGATTCATGGCAGATGGTGGACGAGTTGAATTACCTGCTGCAGATGGACGCGTTCCAGAATTACCAGTCAGATGATACATTCTGGTGGCAGATGGGTAACCTTATGGAAGACTTTGCCATTCTCATGGAAGAATCCAATGGCACGGAAGAATATAATTTTTACGGCGGAGTGGAGGAAATTTTCGAATAAGGGCTGTTGAAACAGTACAAAGGTGTGCGAAAAGGGCGGTTATACCGTCCTTTTTTCTTTTTGTGAGTATTTGCTCTTGTGTTCCCATTTTTTGTTGCAAGAGTATGCTTTCACAGTATAGTGTACCAGTGAATACTTCGCGTGGGAGTTATGCGTGGTCAATACGGATAAATTATATAATGATATTAATAAAGCCCTTATAGATGAAAGATTTGAGGCAGTACGGGGCAATATTATGAAAAATCTTCCATTAATTAGAGAGCATGGAGGATTGAAAAAGGTAGTTCCCCTTCTCAGGGACAAGCATGTGATAATATGTGGTGCCGGGCCTTCTCTTGATGACAGTCTTGTGGAACTTAAAAAATACCAGTTGAGAAATGAACTGGTGATACTGGCAGTTGATATGGCATTGAAGCCGCTTGCCAGGGCTGGTGTTACCCCGGCATTCGTGATCTCGTGTGAATCCACGCCCCTTCCATTCTTCAGAAATATCAACACCGAGAATATACACCTCCTGGCATTCAGCGGTATGTCAAGCATCAACGTCCGACAGTGGAAAGGGCCAATGAGTTTTTATAACTGGATGCTGCACAGCGAGCCCTTTGCCAGCCTGTGGAAAGAGTCCGGGGAAGGACTGGGATACGTGGCAACCGCAAGCATCGTAACCACGCAGGCTGTTTCCCTGGCACTGGGCTGTGGAATACGTTCCCTGCTGCTGGCAGGTAACGACATGGCGTTCAGAAGCAGGTATTATTGCAGTGGAAGCATACCTGTTGAACAGGCATTTTTTACCCACTCAAGGATCAACCCTGCGGAAAGGGGGGAATACGAGCGTATTCGTCGGAAGAAACATTACATGGTGCAGAGAAGAAACACGACCTGGTTCACTGATCACCAGTTCCTGGCCGCAAAAGAATGGCTTGAAAAATTATTTAACAACGTGCAGGTCCCCGTGTATGATTGCAGCAACCCTGGTTGCGGCGAGGGCAGGGTGCGAAAAGCCGCAATGAATGAGATATTAAAAGAATTACTGCCTTCAAGAAGAAAGAGGAGGAAATAAAATAATGATCGTATTACACAAGATTAACGGGGACGAGTTTGTTCTGAATTCAAATCACATAGAGGTGATTGAAAAAAGGCCGGATACAACCATAACCCTGACCAATGACAGAAAATACATTGTGAAAGAGACTATTGACGAGGTGCTGGAGAAGGTTCGGCATTATCACAGGTTGCTGCTGACCCCCTGAGGATGTTCCTGCGGTATTTATTTACTGAATTATTTTGTGAAACCTTCCGAAATAGTACTATAGGATACTGTATACGAGATTATTCAACCGGTTGGAGTCATATATATGGATATAGCAACCATTGGTGGGTTAATAGCTGGGTTTACCTTTATAATCCTTGGGATATTGTTTGCCAAGGGTAACCCCCTGCTTTTCTGGGATCCGGCTTCTATTATGATAAGCCTTGGGGGGTCATTTTCGGCTATTCTGATCTCAAATCCACTTGCAAAGGTGCTTGGCTCATGGAAAGTGGCCAGGTTTGCTTTTTTTGCTCCCAGGATTAACCCTAACGAGATGATCATTACACTGGTATCCTTTTCAGAGAAGGCACGAAGAGAGGGGCTTCTTGCCCTGGAAGACGATCTTGATGAACTTGATGATGATTTTCTTCGTAAGGGTATACAGCTGGTTGTTGACGGTACAGATCCCGAGCTGGTTCGAAGAATAATGGAAACTGAGCTTGAAAATATTATATCGCGGCATGATGCCCAGCGTAAACTTTTCGAAGACTGGGCGCTGTTCGCACCAGCATTCGGTATGATAGGGACCCTGATTGGGCTGATCCTTATGCTGGTCAATATCGAGGACAAGTCTGCTATCGGGCCCGGTATGTCGGCGGCCCTTATTACGACACTGTATGGTGCCATTATCGCGAATCTTATTATGCAGCCAATAGCGAATAAACTGGAACTAAGGGGCAACGAGGAGATACTTTTAAAATTGATCATGATCGAAGGTACCCTGTCGATACAGTCAGGTGATAACCCGAGAATTGTTAAGGATAAGCTCATATCCTTCCTTGAGCCCACTGAAAGAGAAGCCATTACCAGCGAGGTTGGTGATTGATGAAGAAAAAGGAAAAAAAACGAAGAGCGGGTTCCCCGGCGTGGATGACCACTTACGGGGACATGACAACCCTGCTTTTAACCTTTTTCATCCTGATGTTCAATATAGCGGATATCAGTGGAAAGGACTTTTACCTTGTTCTTTCCTCGTTTCGTGGTTCACTTGGCATGTTCGAAGGGGGGTATTCTCTTTCTCCCGGACGCCTGGAGGAGCTTGGGATGAACATGCAGAACCTGCCCTCAAGTGAGAGGGGGCGGGCTCTTGCGAAGAGTCTCAAGCAGGCACTGCAGGTGTTTAAGCCGGAGATCGAGGCCAAGGAGGTGCGTGTCAGGGAGGACGAGCGCGGGCTGGTGATCACGCTTTCCGGGGACGCGTATTTCGATCCCGGGAGCGCAAAATTGAAAGAGGAGATAAGGCCCGTTCTGGACAAGGTTTCTGCTATATTAAAAAGCATCGATAATTATGCCAGGATAGAAGGGCATACCGATGACAGGCCAATATCTCCTGGTGGTACAGGCGAAGGGTACGATAATAACTGGGAGCTTTCTTCAGCGCGATCCGTTAAAGTTGTTGAATACCTGGTAGAGGATAAAAACGTGAACCCGAAACAGGTTTCATCGGCGGCATACGGAGAGACCCGTCCCATTGATACTAATGATACACCCGAGGGAAGGGCATATAACAGGCGGGTTGACATAGTTGTTTTACGTGACAGGGGATTGCCTGAGGACACTACACGGGGAATCTCAAGACCGCTTCCGGACGAGGAGTGGAGATGATGATAACCCTGATAAGAGTTTGGAGACATAATCATAAATTAATTGACATTTGATTTTATTATATTATGATGTCAATTAATTGCTTAAATTAATTGACTTGATGGTTAAGGGGTTCTCACGTATCTTTAAACAAGGGGAAAGTTCAGCATGTGTTTCCCTGCTGTAAGTCGAAAGACTGCGACTATTACGTGAAGGTGGACGTATGGGTGACGAAGAACGAGTCAATGTAGATGATATCGAAGAGGAGGGGTCTGAGGGGTTAGGCCAGGCGCCATCGCCGTCGGATACTTCCAGGGTAATCAAGATGCTGCTTTACGTGGCAGGTGCAGTGCTCCTGATATTCATTGTTATCGGAATATCTTACCTGGTGACAAAATACGTGCAGGAGCAGCGGTACGAGCGTGAACAGGACATCGTACTTGCCCCACCACCGGCACCACTGGCAAATTTTGACCTGCCTTCTTTTTCGGTGACGACCAAGGATGCAGAACCTCATTTTGCGAAGTTGACCGTTTCCCTGGGATACGAAGAGAATGTTCAATTGAATGCTGAACTGGTACAGAGGACGCCGCAGATCCAGCATATCATTAATATAGTTTTACGCGGGAAAAAATACGAGGACTTGGATTCCGTTGAGGATACGGTAAATCTTTCTGAAGAGATAAAGGCGCATATAAATACTATATTGGTTTCCGGGAAGATAAAGGAGGTTTATTTCCGGGAATTTGTAGTTAACTAGGATTTTTTTTATTATTTTAGTCAGTACAGGGTTCAGCTGAACCGTGAACGACACTGACTGTTCGGAGGAATCACATGGGTGACGGATCTCTTTCCCAGGACGAAATAGATGCTCTATTGCAGGGAGCAGATGACATGCTGTCGGGGTCAGGTGCGGCTCCTTCTGCTGAAACGGCACCATCGAGTGGCCCGCTTTCTCCCGTAGCCCGAGATACTATAGCCGACCTGTTCAACGGGGCCATGGCCTCGGTATCTCCTGCACTTTCAGGGTATCTTGGTAAGAATATTACCATATCCAACGCCATGGTGGAGGTGAAGACCGCGGATGCCCTGAGGTCAGAACTGAACAAGCAGTATGTACAGGTGGCCATGAATTTTTCAGGCAGCCTGAACGGGGCAAACCTCGTTGTATTTACCATGAATGATGCCGGTGTGATATCATCCCTTATGATGGGTGATGATTCCGGGGCACCACCAGCTGAGCTTACAGACGCTCATCAGAGTACTTTGCAGGAATTCGTGAGCCAGATGCTTTCCTCCACCGCCACGCATTTAAGTGAAAATCTTGGTGGTTCTGTCAATACTACCGTGCCTGAACTTTCTGTTGCCGGAAGCGGACAGGAGCTTGCGCTGCCACAGGGTAATGAGCTTGTACAGGTTACTTATAATCTGAATATTGAGGGTCTGGTTAATTCCAGGTTCTATCATATAATGGACATAGGTCTTGCACGTGAACTTGCAGGCTCCGCTGGCGGTGTTTCTGCCGGGGGTGAGCAGATGCAGCAGGCCCAGGAGCCACAGCAGCAACGCGGGCCCCAGGTTGGAATAAGTCCAGTGAAATTCCCTCCTCTGGGAGAGGGTATGCCGGCAGCTGCGTCGGGTAATATTAACCTGCTGCTTGACGTCCCCATGACCCTTACCGTTGAACTGGGCCGTACCAGGCAGCTGGTGAAGGACATTCTTGGGCTTGGTGAAGGATCTATCATCGAGCTTGACAAGCTTGCAGGTGAACCGGTTGATCTTCTTGTGAACGGTAAGCTTATAGCCAAGGGCGAAGTCGTGGTTATTGATGAGAACTTTGGCGTACGTGTTACTGATATTGTGAGTCCGGCCGAGCGTTTAAATAAAATACAGGTATAGAGAATAGAGTGATGCGAGACATATATTCATCCTGGATCATGATTGTAACATGCATGTTTTTTGCGTTATGTCCCATTACTGTCCTTGTGCCCGGGTGCCATGGGCATAACAGTTTGTATGCGGCAGAAAAGGATGAAAAATCAACAGAGAACAAGGCCGATGCGAAGGAGAAACAGCAGGAAGGCGAAGAGAGCGGTGAAGGAGGGCTTTACGATTACCAGGAACCCACCGCTGAGGAACAATCATATGGCTGGCTTATTGTTAAAACCATATTTATACTCGGGGTGCTGGTTGCCGGGTTCTACTTTTTTTTCCAGTATGTCACCAGGAAAACCGGTATTCAAAGCATAGGCCAGGAGGTTGTCCAGGTGTTATCCGTGGTGCCCGTAGGGCAGAATAAGTTTCTCCAGGTGGTGGATGTCGCCGGTAAGATACTGGTGCTGGGGATTTCGGATAACAATATAAACCTTATTACGGAAGTAAAAGACAGGGACGAGATTGACAGGATACGGCTTCTCAGTTCCAAGTCCTCTCCTGTTACACCTGGAGGATTCCAGGAGTACCTTGCAGGCCAGGTTGGCAGGGTGATGGACCGGGTGCGAAATACCGGCAAAAAGGATGCTGCCAGCCATGATGCCGAGTACGAAACAGACTCGATGCAATATCTCAACAGTCACAGGTCACGATTAAGGAAGTTGAATGGTGATGAAACGGATCATTAAATACGGTGCAGCTGTTATTGTGCTCATCAGCGTGGTTATGGCTGCGGGTGCATTGTTCGCGCAGGACGCGGGTGGAGTCCGCATGCCCATACCCAAGATCGCTTTCGACATAGAAGAGGCATCCTCGCCAAAAGACGTGGCGCTCAGCCTGCAGATACTGTTCCTCCTCACCATACTGACACTTGCTCCTTCTATTATAATGATGATGACATCGTTTACCAGGGTTGTAATAGTACTGGATTTTGTTAAAAGGGCACTGTCACTTCAGCAGATGCCGCCTACTCAGGTGATAGTTGGTCTTGCAATATTTCTGACAATATTCATCATGGCTCCAACTTTTACTGAAGTGAATGAAAAGGCATTACAGCCATATTTGAATGGTGAGATAAATAATGCGCAGTTTTACGAGCGGGGTATGAAGCCACTGCGGACCTTCATGTTCAAGCAGACCAGGCAGAAGGATATCGCTTTGTTTATTGAAATGGCCAAGCTGGAAAAACCCAAAAACCAGGACGAGGTTCCGTCGTATTGCCTCATCCCCGCGTTCATGATAAGCGAATTGAAGCGGGCGTTTGAAATAGGTGTGTACCTGTTCATTCCCTTTATTGTAATAGACATGATAGTTGCGAGTGCCCTTATGGCAATGGGTATGATCATGCTTCCACCTGTGATGATCTCGTTGCCTTTCAAGATCATCCTGTTCGTGCTGGTTGACGGCTGGAACCTGCTGACATACGAACTGGTTCGTTCGTTTGTACAGTAGATCATTATTGATGAAGGTAAGGATACGATAATGACAGATGTAACTGTTATACAAATACTGCGAGAAGCGTTAATGGTGACGATGATGGTATCTGCTCCCATTCTTGGACTTGGGATGCTGGTTGGCCTGGTAGTATCAATCTTCCAGACAACTACTTCGATCCAGGAGCAGACCCTGACCTTCGTGCCAAAGATAATCGCCATCTTTTCTGCGGTTATACTATTCGCATCATGGATGATATCTACGTTGACCAACTATACGAAAAATGTATTCATGATGATCTCTAAAATTGGTGCAGGATAACATGCAGTATTTTGTGTTACAGTTCCAGGTCTTTTTTCTCATCATGGTACGAATAACTGCCATGTTCATGATCGCCCCGTTTTTTTCAAGCGGGGTTATCCCGTTGAGAATAAAGGCCCTGGTGGCGTTCCTTTTGACCCTTGTCATGTTTCCCGTGGTATCATCAATGGGGTATGAGCCTACCGCAAACATGGGATTGTACGCTGTCATGGTGATCCAGGAGATCATAATCGGTGTATTCCTGGGGTTTCTTGTTGCCGTTATTTTTACGGCTTTTCAGCTTTCTGGACAGTTCTTTTCAGTTCAGATCGGTTTTGGAATTAACGAGGTGGTGGATCCGCTGGCACAGGTTTCAATTCCGTTGATTGGGCAGTTGAAAAACCTGATAGCACTGCTGCTTTTTCTTGCAGTTAACGGGCATCATCTGCTCATACGGGCATTGTACCAGTCATATGAACTTGTTCCGGCGTTTTCGCTGAAAGGGGATTCGATAGATGCGTTCACGAAATACCTTTTGTACGCTTTCAGTGGTATGTTCGTGATCGCGTTGAAAATAGCACTTCCCGTGATTGCTATTATCTTCCTGATAACGATAAGCCTGGGAATACTGGCAAAAGCGGCCCCGCAGATGAATATCATGATGCTGGGGTTCCCTTTCAAGATAGCCGTGGCTTTTGGAATGCTCATATTGGTAACGCCACTGGTAATACGGATAATGAACGTGTCCCTGGAAAGGACGTTCAAGTTTATAAGTAACGTGGTCCAGCACTGGCCTGCCTGAGGGCAGGACCTGGTCTGAAAGCTTATCTGGAGAAGGTATATTGAGCACCAATCAATACGACATAACGCATGATTATCCCGGGTATGTTCTGCCGGCGGGAATGGTGTTTGACCTGCAGTTGTTTTCTGCTGAAGATGAAGGTCGTACTGAAGAGCCTACAGAGAAAAAGCTCAGGGAAGCCCGGGAGAAGGGCCAGGTTGCCAAGACCGAAGAGTTAACCCAGGCAATTACGGTTATATCCGGGTTTTTGGTCATTTTCTTTCTTGCAGGATGGATTTTCGAAACTATTACGAAAATGACAATATTTTACCTGTCCTCGTTCTCAAATTTTACCCTGACCCGGCAAAGTATGTTTAACGAATTTATTGCGATTGCAACCGAGTCAGGGAAAATACTTCTACCTATCTTTGTTGTTGCGTTCATAGCAGCTTTTGTCGGGAACGTGGCGCAGGTGGGATTCCAGTTTTCATCTCATCCGTTGAAGCCTGATTTTTCAAAGATGAAATTCGATCCTGCCACAGTAATGAAGAAGATATTTCTGTCAAAACAGGTGGCAATGAACTTTTTTAAATCACTGTTCAAGGTAATAGCCATCGGGGTTGTGTGTTACATTGTTATTTTGAATGATTACGAGGTGATCATAAATTCGCCTGATATCGGTATCCAAATGGCCATGAAGGCAGTTTCTGTTACCGCCTTGAAGATCATTATCTGGTCAGCGGTACTGCTGCTGGTTCTTTCAATACCTGATTATTTTTTCCAGAAGCAGGAATTCATAGATTCATTGAAGATGAGCAAGCAGGAAACGAAAGAAGAAATGAAAGAGACACTTGGTGACCCGCAGGTCAAGTCGCGTTTGCAGGAAATGCAGCGTGAACTTATCATGAAGAACATGGTCAACGAGGTACCTGAGGCAGATGTGGTGGTCACAAACCCGACGCATTACGCCGTGGCACTCAGCTATGACAGGGCAGCGATGGATGCGCCGGTTATTATTGCCAAAGGGGTAGACAGCCTGGCCCTGAGGATACGGGAGATCGCCAAAGAAAATGAAGTTATGATGATTGAAAACCGGTACCTGGCAAGGGAGCTCTATAACAGGCTGGATGTTGGAGATATGATACCAGAAGATCTTTTTTACGCTGTTTCACTGGTATATGCAGAACTCTACAAGAAACAGGGATTCAGGGAAGCCATATGAGCTTGAAGGTGGGGATATAAGATATGGCGGAAAAAACAGGTTTATCTCTCGTTGCCAATGACCTGAGATGGATGCAAAAAACCGATATACTTATGGGCCTTGGTGTTATCGCGGTGGTGACCATGCTGGTCATTCCTTTGCCCACTTTCCTGCTGGACTTCCTCATGGCCCTCAGCATTATGGTCGGCATTCTTACTCTCCTGGTGGTCATGTTCGTTGCAAGGTCCTTTGATTTTTCTGTATTTCCATCATTGCTGCTGGTTACCACCGTATTCAGGCTGGCATTGAACGTATCTTCAACCAGGCTGATATTGCTGAATGGATCCGGGTTTGATGGGAAGATCATACGCACTTTCGGGGAATTCGTAGTTGGAGGAAATTACGTAGTCGGTTTTATCATATTTATAATCCTTGTTGCGGTACAGTTTATAGTTATCACGAAGGGTGCAACAAGAACCGCCGAAGTTGCAGCCCGGTTTACCCTGGATGCAATGCCCGCAAAGTTGATGAGTATCGATTCTGACCTTTCAAACGGTATTCTCAGCGAGGAGGAAGCACTAAAACAGCGAAAGGAAGTAAGACGTGAATCCGATTTTTACGGGGCCATGGATGGTGCGTCAAAATTCGTCCAGGGAGATGTGAAAGTTGGTATCGTAATTACCATTATAAATATTATTGGTGGATTCATCGTGGGTATGGCCATGCGTGGGGAAACATTCCAGGGAGCACTGCAGACATACACCCTCCTGAGTATAGGTGATGGCCTGGTAGCCCAGATTCCTTCACTTTTGATTACAACCGCTACCGGTATTATCGTTACCCGTGCCGTATCTGATGATAACCTGGGAACAGACCTCTCCAGGCAGCTGGGTTCGCAACCACGGGCCCTTTTCATAACGGCCGGTGCACTTGGGGCTTCCGTCCTCATCCCGGGATTTCCCAAGATATCAATACTGCTCATTGCAATCTCCCTGGCGGCTCTCGGGTATATACTGATGCAGACGAAGGAGGATGAAGAGGAGAAAACCCGCATTGAAGAGAAGGAGGCTTCACTGCGTGAGCACAAGCCCGAATCGGTACTCCCGTTGATACAGGTTGATCCACTGGAGCTGGAGATCGGTTACAGCCTCATACCGCTGGCAGACCCCGAACAGGGCGGCTCCCTTCTTGAAAGGATCACAAATATCAGGCGGCGAAGCGCGCTTGAAATGGGTCTTATCGTCCCGCCCATTCGTATTCGTGACAACATGGAACTTGGACCCCAGGAATATTCCCTGCTGATCAAGGGCGTGGAAGTGGGGCGTGGTGACCTCCAGGTTGGCAAGCTTATGGCCATGGATCCAGGGACAGTTGAAGAGAAGATCGAGGGACAGGAATTTGTTGAGCCGGTGTTTAACCTGAAGGCTATCTGGATTGATCCTGAAACCAGGGACCTGGCAGAACGAAAAGGCTATACGGTAGTGGACTGCCCAACCATAATAGCCACCCACCTGACAGAGCTTATCAAGCGTCATGCGGCCGAGATACTGGGACGCCAGGAAGTGCAGCAGTTGATCGATAACATCAAGAATGATTACCCGGCAGTCGTTAACGAGTTGATCGGTGAGAAGAAGATGACCCTGGGAGAGATCCAGAAGGTGCTGCAGTCGCTGCTGCGGGAGCGGGTATCAATCCGCAACATGGTGACCATGCTGGAAACCCTTGCCAGTTACGCTGATTATACCAAGGACATTGGCATATTAACTGAATATGTCAGGGTTTCACTGGCCAGGCAGATATGCAGGGAATACGTTGATTCAAGTAATACCCTTTCTGTGATCACCGTAGATCCGGAGATTGAAAATATCATCAGGGGTGCAATACACGAGGATCCCATAGAAGGCCAGGTGGTTGGGCTTGATCCTGATACCCATTCAAGGGTAGTGCAATCGTTACTTGCCGCTTTTACCGAGGCCCGCAATGCGGGATTCATGCCGGTGTACCTGGTTTCGCCCCAGATACGAAGCGTTACATTCGTGCTGCTTGAACGGGAAATACCTGAACCGGTAGTGCTTTCATATAATGAGATAGTACCTGATATACAGGTGAATATAGTGACCACGGCTTTGCTGTCTAAACAGGGAGTGTAGGGAAATATTTAATAAATTAAGGAGAATATTGTTATGAGGTACGTGAAGATCAGGGCAAAAACCTATAACGAAGCCATGATGAAACTGAAGATGGACCATGGAGATGATGCAATTCCGATAAGCCATAAGAACGTGAAGGACGGGGGACTCTTGAATACCAGCCTGTTTGCCCGTGATATTGTTGAACTGACAGCTGCCATACCAGAACGTAAAACTATGCCAAGGGTGAAGCCTGCACAGAAAACGGGATTTGACATAACCGTGGGAGGTGACAGCCAGCAGGTCCCGGTACAGAAAGAAATGCAAACGCAGGGTTCATCATTAGCAGGAGCTGATGGCGGCAACAGTGAGATCTTGAATTCAGGTATCGCCAGGAAGGCGGCACAGGCTGTGGAGCAGGCTGATAAGGGAAAGGAACAACAGGGTGAAAACGGTAGAGACATGCAGCAGGATAATAAAGCGTTCGAAAAACTGGAAAAGGAATTTCATGAACTGAAAGGCATGTTGAACAGTCTGCTTGAACAGCGGGACACAACGCAGCGGCAAAATGACAGCGATGAAGAGGAAAGTGAAGAGACATTAAAACCATTTATGCAAATGCTGCGGGATAATGATTTCAACGATGATGAATGCAAGGAAATGCTTGGACGGGTGAAGCGGACAGTGAGCAGTGAAGACATGAAGGATCGATATAAAATTGAAAAAACATTGCGAGAACTTTTAAAGAGCAAGATAGTGGTAAGTAATCCCATTGAAAAGGGAAAGAAAAAGAAGGTCCTCATGTTTATTGGTCCTACCGGTGTAGGGAAAACAACCACGATGGCAAAACTTGGGGCCATCTACGCCTTGCGGGAAGGGGGTAAGGTGGCGTTTATAACCATAGACAACTACAGGATAGCCGCCACTGAACAGTTGAAGAAGTATGCTGAAATCATGAAAATTCCCATTCACGTGGTGATAGATCATGGTTCTTTTAAAGAAGTGCTGGAAAATGAATCAGCTGATATTATAATGGTGGATACTTCAGGGAGGAGCCACAGGAGCGAATTGAAGATATCAGAAATAAAAGCCTTCGCGGACGCGTCAGGGCACGATATCCAGAAAATTCTGTGTGTCAGCGCCAATACCAAGAAGGTTGACCTGTTTGATGTCTTCAAGTCATACGAAAAAATTAATATTGACAGTGTAATTATCACCAAAGTTGATGAAACAACATATATCGGGAATGTGATCGATGTTGCCGATAAATATAATAAGCCGATAGCATATTATACCAATGGACAGGAAGTGCCCAATGATATATCTGTTGCTGATACTGATTCCATTATTGATATGGTTATAGGCAAAGCCGCTTTGTGAGGGGAGGTAGAACTTGGATCAGGCAGCTAATCTTCGAAAACTGGTGATCGAGAATACTAATTCGGCTAGTAAGACCAGGACAATCGCCATTACAAGTGGAAAGGGCGGAGTGGGAAAGACCAGTTTTGCGGTAAGTCTTTCAATAGCCCTTTCCCAGAGAAGTAGATCGGTAACCCTGCTGGACGCGGACCTGGGGCTTGCCAATATTAATGTGGTTTTGGGAATTATTCCCAAGTACAACCTGTATCATGTTATCAAGGGTAAAAAGAAACTGAAAGATATCATTATAGATGTGCCCGAAGGTATAAAGATCATCGCCGGGGCATCGGGTTTTCACCAGTTAGCCAATCTTGATGTCAAGCAGCGTGAAGAATTCATAAAGGCACTTTCAGAGCTTGATTCAGATGATTACATGGTGGTGGATACGGGAGCCGGAATTTCGCAGAATGTGCTGAGCTTCCTTGTGGCTTCGGACGAGGTAATTGTTATAACTACACCCGAACCAACCGCCATTACTGACGCATATGGTACCATCAAGGCTATAGCTGCCAGTGCCCCGGAAAAGACCGTTAAGCTCGTGGTAAACCGTGTACAGAGCGTTTCAGAGGGAAAACGGGTGGCACAGCGGGTGATAAACATCGCGGGACAGTTTCTGAATATAAAAGTAGAAAATCTTGGATTCGTTTTTGAGGATATGTACGTTTCAAAATCTATACGTAACCAAAAGCCGTTTATTGCCAGTTATCCCAAGTCAAAAGCCTCGAGCTGTGTTGATATAATTGCTGACAGGCTGACAAATGTTGAGGCAGAAGAAATGAAGGGAAGCGGGATGATGAACTTTTTTAAACGCCTGTTCAGGCCCGAGGAGGAGGAAGAAGGAATTTGAAGGTTTAATGGGGGAACCAGCTGAGAAAATGCGCTATATTTTAGTATAAATGACGAATTTGGCCAGTACAAGGCAAATACTGCTTGATTAATGTATTTTTTGTAGTATTCTTACAAACAGGTATATCTGGATAATGACGTGAATGGGATGACAGATTTGAAACGAATTCCAGTTGAGATCCGGTCAGCCGTAATAATGGGCCTGGCAGCTTTACTCATTACCTTTATGGTAAGCGTTCTGGCCGGTAACGATCCGGGCCAGATAATTGGCCGCACTATTGTAATGACACTTGTATTCGCGGTTATTGGGCTTGGGGCCATGATCGTATTGAAGCAATTTGTTCCAGAGGTGTATAATATATTTTCGGGAAGTTTTGAAGCGGAAAGCGCTCCACCTGAACCCGAAGAAGCAGTAATTAACTCGCAGGGATCTTCCAGGGAATCAACTGGTTCGCAGCAGGGACGTGAGCAAGAAAAAGAAGAGGTAGAGAGAACTGATCCGGGTGAAGAGATCCCCGAACCCGGGACTCCTGAAGATACCAGGGAAGGGTACGATGAAGCATTTACTCCCCTGGATAAAGAAGATTATCCAAGGGCCACGGTGAGCCAGGATGCCGCGCAGGGAAAAATGGGTAAACATATCATACTCGATGAGAAGAAGGTACAGTACGAGCCAAAGGTCATGGCAGAGGCTATTAGAACCATAATGAGCAGAGACAAGGAATAATATAATAAAAGGTTTTGTATGAATAACAAAAAGTTCGAGGAATTCGATAAGATAGACGAAGAGGATCTCTGGAAAAAATTCGTCAAAACCCAGGAGCAGGAAATCCGCGACTATTTTGTGATCAAGTATGCTCCACTGGTGAAATACGTTGCGGGCAAGGTTTCAATGGGGATGCCCCAGAATATCGAGTTTGATGACCTTGTATCCTATGGCGTATTCGGTCTTATTGATGCCATTACCAAGTTTGATCCGGACAGGGGGATCAAATTTAAAACATATGCCATGACCAGGATACGCGGAGCCATTTTCGATGAATTGCGCTCCATTGACTGGATCCCGCGATCAATACGCCAAAAGGCAAAACAGATAGAACAGGTTATTTCCGAGCTGGAGAACAAGCTTGGTAGAACAGTAGAAGATGAAGAAATCGCAAAGGAGCTGGGTGTTTCCAACGAAGAATTTCAGTCCCTGCTCCATAAGTTGAGCGGGACAGCCATGCTGTCGTTAAATGATATCTGGTACATGGGTGACGATAAGGACGAGCTGTCCATCATGGAAACACTGGAAGCCCCTGAAAGCATGAACCCGGACGTATTGATTGAAAAAGAAGAGATCCGGGATTATATTGTAGAAGCAATAAAAAAGCTTCCCGACAAGGAAAAGAAGGTGATTGTTCTCTATTACTATGAAGATCTTACGTTGAAAGAGATCGGTGAAGTCCTGGAAGTTACCGAGAGCAGGGTTTCCCAGTTGCATACAAAGGCCATCATGAGGCTTAGAGGACGACTTGGAAGGATCAAATCAAATATTGTCGGTTAGTATATGAAGAACCTGAAGGACTTGCTTACAACGATTGAAGATGAAGAATCCACTGAAGACGAAGTTGAGGTATTTGCTGATTCGGTACGACAGGCCCTTGAGCTTGCTTCCGGGGAGCTGGATCTTGACGTTTCTGAACTGGATTATGAAATACTTGAGAAAGGAACCAGGGGCCTTCTGGGTATAGGAAGGCAGCCCTACAAGGTATTGATCAAACCTGCCCGCATAGAATACGATGAAGAAGACATAAGCGAAATTGAACAGAAGCTGGGTAAAATTTCCGACGGTGATCTTGAACTAAAAAGTTCCCAAAAGAACATGCATGGGACGTGCAAGGTACGGGTTACCAAGACGGGGGTATGGCTCACGGTTATACCACCACAGGGAGAGGGAAAGAAAGTAGACCTGAATGATGTAACTACAAAGCTTTATTCGATGAAGCTGAACAATGTTGATATACCGAAAGTAGAAAAAGAGGTCAAAAAGGCGTCTGGCAAACCGGTTAAGATCGGGGAATGGGTACCCACTCCCGAATACGATGGCACCATGACGGTTGAGGTTGCCGAGGATGAGATGAAGGCCGTTGTGCACTTTACCCCTCCAAGATTCTCGGGACGACACATGGATATGGATGATATCCTGGAGTCATTAAAAAGGAATGGGGTTGTCACAGGTATAAAAGAAGAGAGGATAGCACAGTACCTGGATAATATGGATTACAGTCAGCCGCTGGTTGCCGCAGAGGGGTTCGCGCCAAGGCATGGGCGGGATGCCTACATAGATTATAAGGTCAGGGTTGACAAGTCGGACGTAACCTTCGAGGAGGACGAGAAGGGGCAGGTGAACTTCAAGGATCTTGACCTGCTCGAGAACGTGGTGGTGGGACAAGTGCTTGCCGTGAAGGTTCCCGCGGAGGACGGAGTTCCCGGGAGGACCGTCACCAACAGGATAATTCCAGCCCGCTCTGGCAAGGATACGCAGATCAAGCATGGGAAGGGAACCATTCTTTCGGAAGATGGTACCGAGCTTACAGCCGAGATAAACGGTCAGGTGGTATACCATAACGAGAAGATTAGCGTTGAGCCCGTATATCACGTAAAAGGTGATGTATCACTTGAAACAGGTAATATCGTGTTCCTGGGGTCGGTAGTTGTATCGGGTAGTGTACAGGATAATTTTACCGTAAAAGCTGCCGGTAATATTGAAATTAAAGGATCAGTACAGAAGGCCTTTCTGGAAGCTGAAGGGGATGTAATTATCAGACAGGGTATTATGGGACGAGAAGAAGCCAAAATAGAGTCTACAGGTGGATCCGTATATGCCAAGTTCATACAGACGGCAAACGTGGTGGCCGAGAAAGATGTCATAGTTGCAGAGGGTATAATGCATTCCAATGCGGATGCTGGTGGTAGAATTCTATGTCATGGCAGACGTGCCCGTATAGTTGGTGGCCAGCTCAGGGCTGGTGAAGAGGTCAATGCCCGTTATATAGGGTCTGACTCTTTTACCAAAACAGTGGTACGGGTGGGTATGAATCCCAAGGTATTACAACAGCTTTCTGATCTTGAGGATAATACAAAATCAGTAAGCGATGAGTATGAAAAAGTCAAGAAAGACGTTACTACCCTGACTCACCAGAAAACCACTGCAGGTGGTAAACTTCCGAAGGATCGGGAAGAAATGCTGAACAAGCTGCTTGGACAGAAACAGAAAATGGAAATGAGATTGAACGAATTGAACCTGGAACTTGAAGAATTGAAAGCATACCTGAGTATGCTTGAGCACAAAGGCAAGGTGAATGCTGAGAAAACAGCATTCCCCGGTGTTGAGATCTTTATTAAAGATAAGCGTTTTAACGTTAAAGATCCTTATAATAATATCAAGTTTATGCTTGAAGCAGGTGAGATTCGCCTGTCTGAATATGAAGCACCGGACCTGGAAGAAATGCAGCAGCATATAAGAACGGTGCGAAGAAGGCGTTAAATAAAATGTGACATGGTGATGCTATGTCTGTAAAACCAATTGACCTTCAGGTCCATATTGCACAGATCACCGAGGTGGCAAGGGGAGAGCATGCGAGACACTCTGCCATTTTAGAACAGCAGCACATGCTTGAGAAAGAATCAAAAGAAAAGACCAACCTGCAAAAAGAGCGGGTAGAAGAGAATAAAAAGGCAGATAATACCTCTATAAGGGACAATGAAAAGGAATCTGGAAGAGGACAACAGGGTTGGGAACAGCGGAAGGGTGAGGGTTCCGAAAGCCGGGAAGACAGGCAATCGAGTTACGATGAAAAAATTGGAAGAATAATAGATATAAAGAAATAGTATTATAATTACATGGAGGACTCCGGATTTATATGCAGCTTGTAATCCTGATAATAGTAAATATTGCGCTGGCTACAGTTTTTTACCTTGTAATAAGTTTGAAACTTGAAAAAAATGCCTCTGAATACAGGGAAAAAAAGTTTCGCCGGGAAATGGATGAGGTTATCCGGGAGTTTAACAATACGGCAGAGAGAAATATTTCTCTTCTGGAACATAAGATCAATGTGATGAAGAAGCTTCTCAGGGAAAGCGGCCAGTTGTCATCGCTGGATATTACGGTGGGAGAAAACCGGGGATTGGAACAGGAAGAATCCTCACACGATGATCCTCCCGCTGAAGCTGATCACGCAACGGATACAGGGAAAAAGGAAACAGAACACAGGTCCTTCGCCTCGTTGGTCACCGATGGTATTGATTCCTTGAAAAAAATGGTTAAGGATGTTTCTTCGTCTAATGAAAGTCAGAAAACGGAAGATGGTGTCCCAGAAGCAGATAATACAGGAATGCCCCCTGCACCCGGGATCATGAAAGCCGACAAGGGGAGTTCCCTGGATATAACACTGGAAAAGGATTTCTCATCACTATTTGCGTCCCGGGGTGAAAATGATATTAATAATAAACAGGTAGAGGCAGATGAAGCTGGCACAACAGCAGTTGATACGAGCGGGTTAAAAGAGATGTTCAATGAGACAGGGGATAAATACGGCCTGGTAGCAGACCTGTATAAAAAGGGATATCCTCTTGACATCCTGGCAAGATCATCAGGTATTCCACTTGGTGAGTTAAAGCTAATACTCAACCTTTCAACATCAATGTGAGGGAATGGCACAATATTTAGTATTTCCACCAGTTACACATGGAGTATGTATACATGATTGATTTTAATAACATCAAGCGTTTAACCGAGGAGGAGTTCAAGAAGTTTGCTCGTTTGATATACGATGAAAGTGGTATTTTTTTAAAAGATGCCAAGATCACCCTGCTGTCAAACAGGCTCAGGAAAAGACTCAAGGTCCTGAATCTTGACGAATTCTCACAGTATTATGACTATATAACATCTCTGCAGGATAAAACAAAAGAACTTGAAGCATTGCTTGACGTTGTTTCAACTAATGAAACATATTTTTTTAGAAATGAACGCCAGTTCGAAGCACTCTCAAGGCATTGTTTTACTGATATCGTTAAGAAGAAGAGCACCAGGAAGCTGAGAATCTGGAGTGCCGGATGTTCAACGGGAGAAGAACCGTATACCATATCGATATGTGTCCTGGAGAACATGCATCTTTTCCAGGGATGGGATGTGAAGATAATCGCGACAGATATTGCTCCATCGGTACTGGAATTTGCCAAAGCCGGTAATTATTCAGGCAGAAGGATAGAGAAGGTATCTGATCCCCTCCTGAAAAAGTATTTTACACAGAACAAAGATAATCCTGAAGTATATACGGTGAATGATAATGTTAAACAGCTTGTCTCATTTTCTTATCTTAACCTTTTCAAAAGTAAATTTCCAGAGGATGTGGATATTATTTTTTGCAGAAACGTGATGATATATTTTGACAGGCAGCATCAGAGAGAGCTTATTGCAGAATTTTACAAAGTTATAAATTCAGGTGGGTATCTCTTTATAGGACACTCTGAAACATTGCATTCCCTCTCTGATGATTTCAGGTACATGAAGATACTTGAGTCACCGGTATATATTCCAAAGGAGAAGTAGTATGGATTTTAAGCTGATCACAGTTGCAATCGCGGATTACAAGATCGCCAAAAAACCTGATATATTAAGAACCGTTCTGGGATCATGTATCGGTATTTGCTTGTTTGACGAAGAAGCCAGCATAGGTGGCCTGGCCCATATAATGCTGCCTGATAAAACAGCAGAAGCAGTTAATCTCAAGAAATATGCGGAGACCGCCATTCCAATGATGATAGAGGATATGACCAGGGAAGGGGCCGAGGTCAAAAAAATGAAGGCGAAGATTATTGGTGGTGCCACAATGTTTAAAATGGCCAGTAATTCTTTTATTGGATCAATAGGTATAAATAATATTAACCGTGTGCGTGAAGTCCTTGAAGAAAATGGAATCCCCATCATCGCCGAAGATGTGGGCGGTGATTACGGGAGAACTGTTGATTTTTACATAGAAACTGGAATGGTCAAGATAAAGTCCCTGGGTAAAGAAGAAAAAAATATATAAGACTGGTAAGTGACACATGATAAGCATGACAGGATTTGCATCTGTTGAAAAGAATACAGATCAGTTTACATTTTCCATAGAATTAAAATCATTGAATTCAAAATTCCTTGAAGTGTATACGAACTTACCAAGGATACTGCGCAGCGATGAAACAGAACTGGTTCAGATACTAAAGGACAGGTTTGACCGGGGAAAGCTGGAATTATCAATAGATATTTACGAGTGGTCAGAGGCAAGACCCATACGGATCAATGCTGAAATGTTGAAACGGTATTACAGGGAGATAATGTCTGCTGCCACCTCGATGAATATTGACGCGGATATCTCGCTGGATTCGGTAATAACCCTTGAAGGCGTGATCCAAAGGGAGCGATCGATCCTTTCGGAGAAGTCCCGTAAGGACATATACGCGGCCCTTGAAAAAGTAATAACTAAAACTATTGAGATGCGGAAAAAAGAAGGGAAATCCATTAAAAAAGATATCCAGAATTCTCTCAACGTGATATCTGCGGATGTTAAAGAAATACACAAGTTGTCAGCGGATGTGGCAAAAAACCTTTATACGCGTCTACAGTCGACCCTGAGTTCCCTCGTAGGAGCCGGCGTGGACGAGTCAAGGCTGTATACCGAGGTGGCGATACTTGCTGACAAGCAGGATATCAACGAGGAAATATCAAGACTACAGGATCATATCGCAAAATGTAAAAGTCTCATGGGAGAGGGAGAGCAGGTTGGTAGGCAGCTTGATTTCCTGGCACAGGAAATGTTTCGTGAAATAAATACAATCGGGGCTAAGTCAAATAGTTCAACCATTTCACACCTGGTGGTAGAAATGAAAAATCAAATAGATAAGATTAGAGAACAGTGTAGAAACGTGGTATAATTATGAAAACATCGTTAATAAATATTGGATTTGGGAATGCAGTGGTAGCCGAGCGGGTTATCGCGGTTATTACTCCAATGTCAGCTTCTGGAAAAAGATTACGGGAAGAGGCCAAAGAGAATAATATGCTGATCGATGCAACCCATGGCAGGAAAACCCGTGCTATTGTGGTCATGGACAGCAATCACGTAATATTGTCTGCAATGCAGCCGGAAACCCTTTCCCACAGACTTACCAGCAATGAAAGTTAATGACCTGTCAATAGTCGTTTCTGCACCTTCGGGAACCGGCAAGACAACGCTTATTTCCCGGCTGCTGAGAATGGTGCCAGAACTGGCTTTCGTTACCTCTACGACGACGCGTGAAAAACGCATCAATGAGGAAGAGGGAAAGAGCTATTATTATGTATCTGATAAGCGATTCAAGGAGATGTGTGAGAACAACGAATTTCTTGAATGGGCAAAGGTGCATGGCAACTGCTACGGTACTACCAAAAAAGAAGTTGACAGGATACAAGAAGCTGGGAAGATTCCTGTTTTTGACGTTGATGTCCAGGGTGCCAGAAGCCTGAAGCCTGTACTGGACGGGGCGATCTCCATCTTTATCGTTCCACCATCCATGGAGGTGTTAAAATCAAGGCTTAAAGAGCGAGGGACAGATTCTGCAGAGCAGGTAGAAACACGATTTAACAACGCAATAACAGAGTTGAAAGAATATACAATGTATGATTACCTTGTAGTAAATGAAAAAATAGATCCAGCCTTGTCAGACCTGTATTCGATCATACGGTCGCAGATGCTCACCAGGGCGGTAATGGAAGAAAAAGTTAAATTGATAATGGAGGGAAGATAATGATAATTCCACTCGATAAATTGATGGCATATGATGAGAATCGATACAAGCTAACATGCGCATCCATGAAGGCTGTGGATAAGCTTGGCAATATCGACGATTACCCTGAGGACGATAAAAACTGGAAGATAGTTTCAAATATTCTCAACATGGTATTGGACGGTAAAATTCAGTACCGGGAAGTTGAAGAAAAATCAATAACTGATTGAGGTAGCCGGCTATCAAGGCGGTAGTAATCGCGGGACCAACAGCTATTGGGAAAACGGATCTTTCTATTGAGATTGCGGAGGATCATTTCCAGGTAATATCTGTAGATTCCGTCCAGGTTTACAGGTACATGGATGTTGGCAGTGGAAAGCCGACCGCTGATCAGCAAAAGGCAGTGCGGCATTATTGTATAGATATGGTGAACCCGGATTATGACTTCACTGCGGGTGATTTTTGCCGCGAAGCAGAGAAAGCATGTAATAAAATTGAAGAAAACGGGAGAATACCCTTATTTGTTGGTGGTACAGGTATGTACCTTGATGCTTTCTTCAACGGTCTTTCAAATATCCCACCGGTAGATCTTTCGATAAAAGAAGAAATTAGGGATCGTTACCAATCCGAAGGGCTTGAAAAACTTTACGAAGAGCTTGTAAAGGTTGACCCTTTATGGGCTGACCGGGTGCATCCCAATGATACACAACGTATTCTCAGGGGGCTGGAAGTTTACCATGCAACAGGTGTGCCGGTGTCCGATTACCACGGGAAAAAACACGGACATCTTTCGGATAAAACATTGTTTACGGGGCTGTATTGTGAAAGGTCAGAGCTCAGGGAAAGGATCTTTGATCGCGTTGATAAGATGATGGAAGCCGGGTTCCTGGAGGAAGTGGAACAATTAAGAGATATGGGGTATGGGCCGGGTCTCAAATCAATGAG
Organism: uncultured Leptospiraceae bacterium; assembly: GCA_964345775.1. Classification (GTDB taxonomy): domain Bacteria; phylum Spirochaetota; class UBA4802; order UBA4802; family UB4802; genus M55B154. The sequence continues at coordinate 29,015 of CAYFSO010000017.1, forward strand.
ATCACTGGGGTACACACAGTTGCATGATCACCTGGAAGGGAAATGCGGGCTTGATGAAGCGGTTGCGTCAATAAAACTCGAAACAGCACGTTTTGCCAAGCGACAACTTACCTGGTTCAGAAGAAATAGCAGAATGTACTGGTTTAATAAAAATCAAGTTGAAAAGTTGCATGAAATGGTGTATACTTGGATAAGGTGAAATAAAGAGTTTTTTATATTTATCAATAAATATAAATGGCAATTGTCAAATCCATCGTAAACACGATTTTTAGATACACGCTAAATCAGGGTGGATACTTTATAAAAAAATACCATGAGGTTTTGAAATGGCAAAACAAAAAAATTTGCAGGACAGCTTCTTGAACGCTGCCCGGAAAGACAAGGTCGAGATCACAATCTACTTGATGAATGGAGTACCCATCAAGGGAAGAGTCGTCAGTTTTGATAATTTCACTATACTTGTAGATGTTGATAAAAAGCAAAACCTGATCTATAAGCATGCTGTTTCTACCGTTATGCCGTTGAAGCCAGTGCAATATAAAGAAGAAGAAAATAATATATAAACAATGGTAAATCGGTTTATCTTATGAAAAAACTGATAAAAGTGATCTTTATAATAATACTGTTTGGTGCTGCAGGCTATTTCGCTTATAACTGCGTGTACTATATCAATGATAGTACTATCGGTATAGTAGAAGATACACGTGATGATGTGGTGCTGCAGATGGCAGAACCCGGAGTAAACATCATATGGAAATCTATTATCCCCGGTCGGATCAAGGTACACAGGGTTCCCATAAAGGATTCTTCTTTTGCTGACATACTGGTTGATATTCCCCCTCTGGGTAACCTTGAGAGCAGTTATTATCAAATAAAAGTGCCAATTGGTTTTCGTTACAGGCTTATACCTGAAAATATATCATTTGACCCGGCAGAATTGAAAAAGGGAAAAAAGTATATCAACCATACAATAAAGAGACTGGCCGCGGCTGAGATCGATAAAGAGTTTTCACGTTATCTTGCACCCGTGTACAACAGGGGCGTACTGGTACAGAGATATGATGAACTCGTTGAAACAGCTATCGAAAGGATCATGAAGAAGAGTTCATCTCTTGGGATAGAACTTGCAGAGATGGGCCTGTCAGGCAACATATCCTTCCCCGAAAGATCGATATACTACGAGGGTGTCCGGTATTATAACGATCTTCGGCAGCTTGAAAAAGACAACATGAAAGAAATGATAAGGCTGCAAAATAATCTGAAAAGGCAGTCTCTTTCCAGGGATAAGTATGTTGAAAAACTCAAGGAGATATCATCCCTCGTCAAGGGTAATCCCGAACTTTTGAAGTATATTTATATTGACAAATTGGGGGATAACGTGAAGGTTATCCTATCGTCTGAACGCGGGGGTGTTCCTTTTGGCTTATCGCTGGATGAAATGGAAGATGATGGAAAAATTACCGGGGATATCGACAACCTTCGTTGAATAATTAGATACGATCCGGCAAATAACGAACAAACGATATAAGGAGTTGGATTATGCCTTGTGGTAAGAAGAAAAAGAGAAGAAAGATCGCGAATCACAAGAGAAAAAAGAGAAGAAGAAAGAACAGACATAAAAAGAAGTAATTTGCTTTTTATGTCATTAAAGGTTTCATGTGGATAGCGGGGAGATTGGTTTTTAGATGTGGAACCAATCTCCTTTGTATTCCATGAAGGATACCATATATGCGAAGAAATGTACCACCTCCAAGTGGAAATCAACAGGTAGGGAAGAGAGTTTTCTGGAAAAGAAGGCCGTCCGAGATCAGGGGATACCATAGAACTCTTTACCTGAATGCGGAGAACGGTGATTATCTTCGTGTGGATTACAACCTGAAAGACAAACGGATCAGGCTTTATATCGAAGACAGTGATGAAGGGGGAAACCCGTATTACTCGGTTATCAGCAATGGCAGGGTTACGGCTGAAAGAAATGCGACAACAGGTCGTTCGTATAACCTGTCTGAAAAATTCCGAAAAAGGGCGGATATCTTTTCCACCATACCGAACAAGGAAGTTATACGACTGATAAACAAGAAGTACGGTATTGGCGAAACATCCGAAGAACACAGTCGACGTGAGACAATACGCAGAAAAGAACGGGAGCGAACCAGGCAGCGGTATTTCCGTTCCAGTGAAACCCCGTCTTTTGTACAAAGAGAAAAACCATCAACAGTTCCACGTGCAGGTATTACAGACTTGTGGGACATGGCAAGTGGAACCATGCTTACAGGTGGTATGTATTTTTTAACATATGATCTTGTCAAGACCGGGATCGTTGCTGCTTTTTGTGGAATTATAATGGGAATGCTTGATATCTTTATTCGGAACAGGCCAACTGTGTTCATAAAGCTGTTTATATTTATTATCGCAGGGCTTATCTTTTATGTTTACGGGTATTATATCTTATAAATTTTATTCTTTGCTGTAACCGGTCATTAGCGAGGTTGTCAAAATTCAGCTTATTTCTATTTTATACTTGAAAAGATTACAAGCGTGCGTATACTGTGTAGTAACAACGATATATGATAATTATGAAACTAACATCGGTTTAATAAAAGAAGTCGGGATAGGTTGAGATGGAAAACACGGTACAAGATGTAAACTCCATGCAGGTAGTCTGTTTCAATATAGGCAGGGAAGAGTATGGTGTTGAAATATTGAAAGTTCAGGAGATCCTGAAGTTACCAAAAATCACCCGGCTTCCCAAGTCAGCCCATTATATAATGGGAGTTATTGATCTGCGGGGAAAAGTGATACCCATCGTTGATCTCAGCAAGAGATTTGGTATCAAGGAAGCCGAAGATTCCGAAAGCAGGCGTGCCATCGTTGTGGATATTCGCGGTAAACGTGTTGGCCTCGCCATAGACGCCGTAAGTCATGTTATAAAGCTTGAGTCAAAGGAGATCGAGCCGCCTCCACCCATCGTAAAGGGGATATCCGGCCGGTATATTATTGGAATTGGCAAACTAAAGGATTCGTTTGTGATCATCCTGGATATTGACCAGATATTCTCGTCTGAAGAATTAAGCCTCTTGTAGGGGATTGTTTTTAAAATATTCCTGTTCCGCCAGGTAAAAAACCCGTTTTAATGAAATATGGTATTTCTCGGCTGTCTTTTTACAGTCTTCATATTCGGGATGTATTGTTGTTAAGCCCCCTGGACCGCTTCCAGTTTTTATCCCAATTTTTTCACCTTTAACTGTTACGGTGGTGAACTCCCTGGATATCTTTTCCCTGCAGGTTTCGTGCACGCGAAGCCCAAGTGTGGTTGTTTCATTGTACAATATACTGCGTATGTGGTTAAGATCTTTTTCCGTGGAAAGCACGGTGAAGAGAAATCCGGCGCGCCCCTTTTTCATGAGCACTTGCGTACAATAGGCATCAAGTGCGCCATGATCGATCACCGTATTGATGATATGGGGAACCAGCTGTGGGTTCATGTCATCGATGTTACATTCAATCTGGAATACCCTGTCTCCCGGGGGGGAAGTTGTTTCTTCAATGATAAATGCGCGAGTGCAACTCAAAAAACCATAGTCCCTTGTACCAAACCCGGTGCCAGTATCCTTTATGATTGACGCGGGATATACATTTTCCTGGGTACCCAGCACAGTGAGTATGGCCGCTGCAGACGGGGTTACCAGTTCACCTTTTTTACTGGTGAAAATACATTTATATCCCCTTGTCAGCATTACTGTAGCCGGAACGGGTACAGGAAGCTCTCCATGCGCGGTATTAACTGTACCGGTACCGAAGTGAAAGGTGTTAAAATATACCTGTTCAATTTCCAGGAGTTCGAGTGCGATACAAAAAGCTGAGATGTCAATTATGCTGTCAATCGCGCCGGTTTCGTGAAAGTGGACGTCATTGACGTCCACCCCGTGTACGGAAGCTTCTGCTTTTGCCAGTTTTTCAAACACGCGTTCAATTCTGCCCGTTGTTATTGAGCTATAACCGGAGTTTCCTACTATATTTTTTATCTCATCAAGGTTTCGATGCGTCTGTTCCACTATGGACGTAATATTTGCGGAAGTGCCTGTTAGTGAATACCTTGTTGTCCTTGAGGGTTTCATCTCCCAGCCCTCCAGGCCTGAACGGCTGAGCATATCCTTTAGACTTTCCATATCAAGCCCAAGGTCTATAAGTGCTCCGGTAAGCATATCGCCGGAGGCACCCAGTTGAATATCCAGGTATAGTGATCTCATTTTGTATCACCTTTACTGGAAAAAGTACGGATCATCTTGAATGCAAGGCTGGCAGCCCCGAATCCGTTATCAATATTCATGACGGCAACACCCGGGGCGCATGAGTTGAGCATACCCAGTAAAGCGGCAATGCCGCCAAACGAAGCCCCGTATCCCACCGATGTAGGTACCGCGATAACCGGACACTGTACCATGCCGGATATGACCGATGCCAGTGCACCTTCCATCCCGGCGATGACAATTATTATATGCGCCTGGCTGAGTGTGTCGTAGTGATGCAAAAGGCGATGTATGCCGGCTACACCGATATCGGTTATGATGTTCGAATTGACCCCAAGGATTGACAGTGTTTCCCTGGTCTCTTCTGCCACGGGGATATCCGAGGTACCGGCCGTGACTACTGTTACGGATTTATCCTGTTCTGAAATGGTGTTGACGATGCAGGTTATGGTTTTCCCTCTCTCGTTAAAGCGTGCTGCGGGCAGCTCCTTTTGTACTGCACTGTACATCTCAGCGGTTGCCCTTGTGGCCAGCATGTTTGACCCATTTGCGCTAATATTTTTCGCTATGGAAGCAACCTGCTCTACAGTTTTTCCTTCGCAGTAGATAATCTCGGGGAAACCTGTACGTATAGTTCTGTGATGGTCTATTTTCGCGAAGGAGAGGTCTTCAAATGGTAAACGGTGCAGAACCTTGAGCATTTCTTCATCGCTTAGCTGTTTGTCCCTGTAACTGTGCAGAAGTGAGAGTAACGTGTTCTTGTCCATATCAATACGCGGCGATCAAAATGGTTTCAATTTCATCTTTTGTCAGCTGCCTGGGTGCATTTTCAATAAATGGATATGTAAGTGCTATCTCTGCAGCCCTCGAAAAAATGTTCTTTGAAATTTCATATTGTGACAATCTCTGCGGGATGTCAACATCAAGTTCAAGTTTTCGTACACCTTCAACAGCCTTAATGGCGGCTTCGATAACCGTTATATCTTTTACGTTTTCGTCCATTACCTTTGACATTTGCACGTATTTGCCAGGTGATGCCGTGAGATTATATTCCATAACATGTGGAAGCATCAATGCCATGGCCGTTTCTACGCGTAAAGCGGTTATCGATGACAGCGCAAGTGAGATGGCCAGTGATACAGAAAGTTCAGAAACAGTGAAGGCCATGCCACCCATTACCGATGCATATGCAAGGTTCAGCCTGTGCTCTTCATTATCAGGCTCACGGAATGCAAGTGGAAGATTCTTGAATGTCAGGTCAATAGCACGTAATGCGAACGAATTGATAATACCATTGTTCTTCTTTGATATTACCGATTCGGTTGCTATTGACAGTGTACTGAGTCCGTAATGGGTGATCCGGTCCTCGGGGATCTTTAAGAATACCTGGGAATCTATTACCGTGGCACTGGGGTAGAGGTAATTGTTGTTATATATCCTGTTGATATCTTCCTGTATATCTGCAAGATAAAGATATGGTATTATCTCGAAACCAAACAATGGTGATACGGGAATGGTAATAAGGTTAACAGGCTTTTGTACGTCCGGGTAACTGAACAGGTCTTCGCAAAAGAGATGATTATTCACAAGCAGTGCAACGGCTTTCGCACTGTTAATTGAGTGTATGCCCCCGAACCCGATGATAACATCACACCTGGTTTTGCGTGCAAAGTATACTGCTGAATCAATATAATCCGTGTTTGGATCGGGCGGGATCTCATCAAAAATGATAGAACCTATGTTTGTGTCTATGAGGCGCTTTGAGATAAAATCTATTGTGTCCTGGAAGTGAACGAAATCGGTAGTATTGGTTATTATTAGGGCCCTTGAACCAAAATTGCCTACAATACCTGCAATATCTTTCAGGATATTGTTTCTAATGAATATCTTCGTTGGAACGTTGAAATCAGGTACAATGCCGGTATTCAAGGTAAACCCCAGTCATCAGGATATAAAAAAAGCGGAACACAGGGTCTCCGCTTTTTATTTTCCAGCACAAGTATGTGTACAAAGGGTGAAACTATTATCTGAGCAGTTGTGTTGCAATTTTGTCAGCAACCATTTCAAGTACCTTGTTATCATCGAACTTGTCATAGGTACCTTCGGCTATTTTTGCCTTGATCTCTCGAACCCGCTCTGCCCTTACGTCAGGAGTTTCTTTGACTACCTGCGATATCTTTGCCTGCTCTGCTGCATTTTTCGCTTCAGAAGATATCTGTATTGAGTCTCCCTTGTCTACAGACTTGTTTTTAGAGACAGCCTTGGAGCTCTTCGTGTCAACTATGTTGTTTATGTTACCAATCTTGTCAATTACCATAGTTTCTAACCCTTTGTTAATCTGTTACAATTATCGGCAAATTTTGTCAATTCTTTAATTCAGAATACCTTTAGTATACATTATATTGAAAAAAAACAAAAATAGCAATAATATCCCAGATGTATCGCCGTTTGGCGATAACGCAACAGCGAAACAATTTCATGCCATTATGCGAGATTATGTTAACGCATATCAACAACCACAACATCAAGGCGTTGAACTTCCGCAAAAAAGAGTAAGTTTTCAAGATTTGCGTTGGATGTCTTCCGAAGTACCACTACATCAATTAATTAAAAACAAACGTAGTGATGATATAATCCAGTATGGAGTAGCGCAGAATAAAAAGAATAAAAAAGGTTTTGTTATCGAGTTACGGGATGCGGAGGCTACCCCGAACGAGCAAGATAAAAAGAATATTGCAAAATTAAATTATTTTTTTCAACATTTATGTTTTGAAGAGTACAAAAACAAAATAAAAGGGTTT
>CAYFSO010000018.1:0-1175 GCA_964345775.1 uncultured Leptospiraceae bacterium
AAGTAATGTATTCTTTATCATCCAAATAATCCAGTTTAACATTATATACAATTGAGTTATTATTATTCACAATAATTGTATTATATTTTTTATACGGATATGGACTATATTCACTTAAAAGCCAATCATAAATTGCTTTCATATATAATTTTCCAGGTTTTGTTTTCTCATCAATACAGTTAATAAATTTCCCATATACCCAGCCTTCTTTATTATCCATCGTCTTCACTTTATACCAGTAATCTGATGAATTACCGATCTTCATCTTCGTATCACTTTTGCCCGAATAAACCACCAGTTCACCTTCTAAGAAATGCCTGTGAACTTTAGAGTTTAGACCGGGTTTTACACGAAACTGGGCTTTCGAGCCGGATATTATCCCGTAACTTTCATCATACCCGTATACTGATACAGCCGTCATAATCAGGATAACAATACATGCTGATAATGAACGTGCTATTTTCATATCGATTCTCCCTGGTACTTTTTTATATCTTACTGGCCTTTGTTTCTACCCGGTCTCATGAAGCAGCTCGTCCCTCAATGCTTTTTCAACATACCTGTTAAGGGACATGTTCTTTTTTTTCGATGCAATGACTATCTGCCTGTGCAATTCAGGAGAGATCCTGAGATTGAATTTTCCGGAATATGGTTTTTCAGGTTCTTTGCCCCGCTCGGTACACCATTCAAGGTAATCGTCAACCGAATTACGGAATTCTTTTTCTATCTCCTCTACAGATGTCCCCTGAAAGGTTATAACAGCACGGGTATTTATTATCTCTCCATGAAAGACCTTTGCATCTTCATCGTACTGCACATGTCCTATATATCCTTTATAATTCATCCTTTACCCCCACGTTTTCCAGGAATCTCCTCATGGCAACCACGGCGCCCTTGTCGGTTTCCTTTTCTGGATGAGGCCTGTGAAAAACTGCATCTTCACCCTTTAATTCTATACGCACCCGTGACCCTCTGCCCTCACTTATATTTGCACCAAGTGCGATAAGCAGTGATTCAATATCCCTCCAGGGGATATTCACAAGAGGTGGTTTCGTAAATATTGCCCTCAAAGTTTTACGGTGCTTTTTATTCATAATCCATGGTACTAACTAATAGTACCATGGTCAAGAAAAAAGAGGTCTTTCACTTTTCACCCTTCACCCCTCACTCTTCAC
>CAYFSO010000018.1:1275-34074 GCA_964345775.1 uncultured Leptospiraceae bacterium
ACTCTTCACTCAACCCTGTCCCCCCACAATAAAAAAAAATCACAAATTTATATTTGCCTTCCACCACAAACCCGGTATATAATCACTACACGATAAACAAACATTTCACTCCGACTATTCCCAGCAGAAGCAGGATGATACAGGAACACAAATAAGGAGGTCCTCACATGCTTAATTTTACCCTGTCAAAAGAACAGGAAAAGGTACGACAACAGGCCAGGGATTTTGCATTAAGGGAAGTACTTCCCGTCGCCTGGTATTACGATGAAATAGACGAGATCCCCACCTTCATCCTCGAAAAGGCCTTCGAGGAAGGGCTGATGAACTCCGATATCCCGAAGGAATACGGGGGCAAGGGCTACGGCCTGCTTGAAGGGGCACTCATGACAGAGGAGATCGCCGCCGCATGTCCCGGCCTTGCCACGTCCATATTTGACAACTCGCTGGGGATGGAACCCCTCATATTGTGCAACAACGAGGCGCTGAAAAAGAAATACCTGCCGAAGATCGCAAACGAATTCAAGCTCATCTGCTTTGCCACCTCAGAGCCAACCATGGGGTCAGACGTGTCGGGTATACGATGCAAGGCAGAGGAGGACGGGGATGATTACATCCTCAACGGCACCAAGTTCTGGATCACCAACGGTGGGATAGCAGATTACATGACCATCTTCGCCACCGTTGACCCGAAAGAGAAGCACAAGGGGATCTGCGCCTTCCTGGTTGAACGTGACTGGGAAGGGGTTTCCGTGGGTGAGCACATCCCCAAGCTGGGACAGCGCTGTTCCAACACCGCCGGCATCAGCTTGAAGAACGTAAGGGTACCAAAGGAGAACATGATGGCCCCGCCTGGTGAAGGTTTCGTCCTTGCCATGAAAACCTTCTCACGAACCCGTCCCATAATCGGTTCATTCGCTGTTGGTGCCGCACGTTCGGCCATGGACTATGCCATACATTACGCCAAGAACCGGCGCGCCTTCGGCATGGGCATATCCAACTTCCAGGCCATACAATTCAAGATCGCCGAGATGTACCAGAAGGTGGAAACATCACGCCTCATGACCTGGAAGGCGGCATGGGAGGCCGACAACGGTATCGATCCCACTATAACCGCGTCCATCACCAAGTTCTACGTCACCGAGGCAGCCATGGAAGTACTCAACGATGCACTGCAGGTATTTGCAGGGTACGGTTACACCAGGTTTTTCCCAATTGAAAAATTACTGCGTGACACCAGGCTGTTTACCATATACGAAGGTACCAGCGAGGTACAGCGGGGTATAGTAGCGGGGTATGCACTTAACAGCTACGAACCGGTAATGCCGCCACTTGACGAGCTGCCGATCACAAGGTTCGAAAGCGGCATAAACAGGAAACCGGAAGGTTCCACCGAAGACAGCAAACCCCTGTGGCGCTGCAGGATGTGCGGCTACATCCACGAAGGTGACGAACCGCCCGAAGAATGCCCGTACTGCTTTTTCCCGAAAACGGCATTCAAGAAAGTCTGGCCTGAGGAAAAATAATCCGGGAGGAATACATGAACAAAGCCATAGCGATCAACGACTCGGTATACTGGATTGGGATAAACGACAGGGAAACACACCTGTTTGAGTCCCTTTGGCCCATCCCACGGGGCATAGCCTATAACTCGTACATCATTATCGATGAGAAGATCGCCCTCATCGACACGGTAAAGGCGCCCTACCAGACCGATTACCTGGAGAAGATAAGGGAGGTAACCGGCGGACGTCCAGTTGATTATCTCATCATCAATCATATGGAGCCCGATCATTCCGGCGCCATCAGGGGGATGCGGGAGGTGTTCCCTGACATGGAGATCGTGGGAAACAAGAAGACTATGGAATTCCTGCAGGGCTTTTACGGCATTTCGGACAAGACGAAGGTCATCACCGATGGTGAGGAGTTGTCACTGGGAAACCACACTCTGAAATTCTATATCACCCCCATGGTGCACTGGCCGGAGACCATGATGACCTTTGACCAGAAAGACGGTATCCTCTTCTCCGGGGACGCTTTCGGAGGGTTCGGCACCCTGGATGGCGGTATATTCGACGACGAGGTAAACATGGAGTTCTTCGCCGATGAAACGCTTCGTTACTTCGCCAATATCGTGGGCAAGTACTCAACCATGGTACAGAAGGCCATAGAAAAGCTGAAGGATCTGCCGGTAAAGATAGTGGCCGCAACCCACGGCCCCATACTGAGAAAAGACCCGCAGAAGATAATAGACGATTATTACCGTTGGAGCAGGATCGAAACTGAAGAAGGTGCGGTAGTGGTGTACGGCTCCATGTACGGGAATACCAAGAAGATGGCCGAGGAAGTCGCACGCTCCCTGGCCGAAAACGGGATAGACGAGATCGTCATGTACGACCTGTCAAAAACGCACATGTCCTTTATCATAAGCAGCATGTGGAGGTATCGCGGTATAGTTCTTGGAAGCTGCACCTACGACATGAAAGCATTCCCACTCATGGAAAACCTGCTGCGTTTCTTCGAGAAGATCCCCATGAAAAACCACCTGCTGGGAATATTCGGCACCTACAGCTGGAGCGGCGGCGCGGTAAAACGCTTAAAGGAATTCGCGGAAAACGGCAACTGGAACCTTATCGAGCCCGTGGTGGAAGCAAAATTTTCCCCAGATGGAGAGCATCTTAAGGATTGCGCCAGCCTTGGGAAAAGCATGGCGAAAAGAATAAAGGCATGAAAGTAAAATGCTCTCCCCTGTCGGGGGAGAGCATCATGTAATCAATATTTCACATGGCTTAGAATTTAAGATCCAGCGAGTTTACCCATAAACCGTGGATGTTGCAGTATGACTTTGCAAGAACAGTTCCGGGCTTATCCGTTTTAAACGAGCATACCATCTCGGGATGGGTATACACCCCGCTGGTATCCGGCCCCTCTGTTGAAGCACCGTGTGCTGCAAGATCAGCCTTTCCCACCTGGTAGGGAAACTTGTCCCCTTCTCCCTGGAAATATACTTCGATCCAGGCAATATGATGGGCGGTCGTATTTGGATGCGCTATTTCATCTCCCACGCTCACTGTTACCTTTCCGAATTCGCCTTGCTTGAACGGTTCACTGATCTTGATCACCGGCACATGTTTTTCCGATTTCCAGTCAGCTGACTGCAGCAGGTCTTTAAACTCCTTCATTGTGTACCTCCAGTTATATTGTATATATCCTCAAAACTTTTGTATTTTCATACTATGTGCGTATAAGGATATCAGGTAATAGTATAGATGGGAAATACTGAAGACGCAAGCACTTGTCTCAAAAATCTTCTTGCTAAAAAATGCAGCCACTCCAATAGTTCACACTCCAGCATACCAGTAAAAACAGGCAGGTTACATGAATCTACTCGAAACTCTGAACGAAAACCAGTCCAAAGCCGTTGAAAATACCGAAGGACCGCTGCTCATTTTGGCGGGTGCCGGGTCAGGAAAGACCAGGGTTATCACCCACAGGATAGCCTACCTCATCCGCGAGAAAGGAATTCCTCCATTTTCCATAATGGCGGTAACTTTTACCAACAAGGCTGCCGGTGAAATGCGCAGCAGGATCATAGACCTCATCGGGCCCCTGGGTGAACAGGTATTCATCAAGACTTTCCACTCCGCCTCAGTCTTTATCCTGCGCCGGTACGGCGGGGAGATCGGCATACCTTCCGGGTTTACCATTTATGATCAGCGTGACCAGGAAATGCTGGTAAAAGAAATACTCATGGAAAAGAACCTTGACCCCAAGAAAATACGGCCCGCCATGGTCGTATCAAAAATTTCAGAGATCAAGGACAGGGCCGAGATACTTGAAGGGGGGGACATCTCCGCACTGCTGCCCGAATACTATACTTTCAACCTGGCGGATATATACGAGCAGTACCAGCTGCGTCTAAAAGCCGCCAACGCCCTTGATTTTAATGACCTGCTCATCAATACCGTGCAGCTGCTGAGAAACAGTCCCGCAACACTTGAAAAGCTGCAGAACAAGTGGCGCTACTTCATGATCGACGAGTACCAGGATACCAACTATTCCCAGTACCTCATCTGCAAGTACCTGGCTGACGCCACCAGGAACCTCTGCGTGGTGGGTGACGACGACCAGTCAATCTATTCGTGGAGAGGCGCTGACGTTCGTAACATTCTCAATTTTGAAAAGGACTACGCCGACGCAAAAGTCATAACACTGGGGGAGAACTACCGTTCAACGATACAGATCCTTTCGGTCGCCTCCGCAGTAATACAGCAAAACCGTTTTCGCAAGGAAAAGATGCTGAACGCCTTCCGGGGTGAGGGCGAGCTGCCGGTCTGGTGCCAGGCAGGCAACGAGTACGACGAGGCCGAATTCGTCACCAACACCCTCATATCCCTGAAACACAGGGAGGCCCTGAAGAACAGCGATTTTGCCATTTTCTACCGTACAAATGCCCAGTCACGAATCTTTGAAGAGAAGCTGCGGCGGCAGAACGTTCCCTACAGGGTGGTTGGGGGACTCAGGTTTTATGACCGCAAGGAGATCAGGGATATTTTTGCCTACCTGCGTTTTATTATCAATCCATCTGACTCGGTCTCCCTGATGCGGATCATCAACACTCCAAGCCGCGGCATTGGTGCAGTCACCATCGAACGCATAAAGGACCTGGCCTACCAGGAACAGGTGACCGAATGGGAAATGATCAAAAAGGGTATGCCTGGAAGCAAAAAGACACCGGCAGGCATAAAGACCTTCACTGACATTATCAGCCGATGCATGGAAATGGCAGCAGATGTTCCCGCCGGCATGAAACTGTCAGATTTCGTCCAGGAGGTTATGGAGATATCAGGATACGTAGAATGGCTGAAAAGCGACCATTCCCTTGAAAGCAGGTCGCGCCTCGAGAACCTTGACGAGTTCATTAACAGTATTTTCGAGTACCAGGAATCCGAACCCGAAGCAACTCTTGACCAGTTCATACAGGAAATATCCCTGCTGACCACGGCAGAACAGCCGGAGGTTGTAGATCTTCCGCTTGAAACCGTCACCCTTATGACAGTGCATAACGCCAAGGGACTTGAATTCCCCGTGGTATTCCTTACCGGTCTTGAAGAAGGAACTTTCCCCCATGCAAACAGCAGCAATACGGATGAAGGACTTGAAGAAGAACGCCGGTTATGCTACGTGGGTATAACAAGGGCCCAGGACCGGGTATACCTCAGCAACGCAATGGTGCGGAGGATATGGGGCAGCACCCAGTACAGGCAGCATTCTCGTTTCCTTGAGGAAATACCTTCAGAGTTGCTGCAGGTAGAAACATACGGTTCACAGGATATACCTGGAGAATATGACATGGGGCAATCCCAGTGGAACAGCAATCCTTTTGGAACATCTTCTTTCAATGAGAGGGATACGGCAAAATCCGGGTATACCATTAACCAGAGGATCGCTCACCCGAAATACGGCAGTGGAAAGATTGTTGACATAAAGGGGAAAGGTGAGAACCTTAAGCTTACCATCCGCTTCTCAAATGGTGAACGCAAATCCTTCCTGGAGAAATATACGTCCCTGGAGAAGATATAGTATATATTCTTAGAAATACTTGACATTAACCCGTACTTCATCTAAGAATATTATAATTACCAATATAAAAGATACAGGAACCGGCATGGAAAAAACACACAAGGTCTCTACTGATATAATAGACAACACCCCGGTAATATATGTGGAAGGGGATATTACTTCAGAAGCTGACAGTGATATCATGAAGCACTATACCGAGGTGAAAGAAACCCATTCTCCTTATCATCTCATTGTCAACTTTGATAAGACCAAGTATATTAACTCGGCTGGAATAGCCACGCTTATCAACATTATCCAGGACCTTGGAGATATTGGAGGCAAAATATCATTCGTGGGCCTTTCCAACCATTTCCAGAAGGTGATGGATATTGTCGGAATATCCGACTTCGTTGATATCTTCGTTACAAATGACGAAGCCCTTAAAAACATCAAAGATCAACAATAAGCACTCCGCACAAGAGATCAATTTACAATTGTAAAAAATCCAGCCCCAGTTTTTTCAGGGTTTTTCTACGTGGTATGCCATCCCTGTCCCATCCCCGCAGTCTGTAGTATTTGGGCAGCATCTTTGACAGTGGCACCTTCGTTTTCCTGTTCCCCTTGATCAGCTCAACCTCGGTAAACCGTCGTGCCAGCGTATCAGCCGTCTTATCTATCCCTTCACGCAGGTTAAACATGCGCTCCATGTTATATCCCCTGTTGCCCACCTGGTAATACATGCCGAAATCCATTTTCATGCCCGTGGCCAGCTCTATGGCCTTCGAATGAGGCAGTATGGGCAGGTGTATTTTCATCAGCTTCTTTGGCATCTTCACTGTCCAGTCGATCAGCAACCAGGTATGGGTTAGCAGCCAGGTAACGACGGATGAAAGCACCCTGCTGCCGGGAACATTGAAAGCGGCGTTCGGGACGAATGTCCACGAAGTAAACAGGCAGCTTCCACCCGCACTGATGGCGGCCAGCAGGTTCTGATCAAGTATGGTCCAGGAAGGCTTGGACCTGTAATGGTACGGATTCAGCGTGACGGGTCCGATTACCTCGAAGTAGATCATGTATCCCCCATCAAGGTGACAGGCTCCCCGTGACGCGGTGGCATATCCCAGGCCATGTCCAACCGCGCCCCTTGGCTCATAGGCTGCAAGTTCAAGTCCCTTCACGTGGGGGGCAAAGTCTGTACCCCCGTATTTCTCAGAAAGGATTTTTACACCCTCGGCCAGGTCCTTCCCGGTACCACGTTTGTGGGCAATATCATCAATAATACTTTCAATATTATCCTGTTTGCCAAATTCTATACCACAGTCCCATAGACCCTTTTCGTTCAACTCCGCCGCGAACCCCATCAATGTACCCACGGTTATGGCATCCATTCCCAGCAGGTCCAGCTGGTAGTTCCACCTGATAATGGCATCCATGTCACTGATCATCATGTTTGAACCCAGCAGGCAAAGTATCTCGTATTCCGGCCCTTTCACGTCTTCATCGTTAATTTTCACCACCCTGCCGCAGCGTATGGGGCATGACTGGCACCCGTAATTCTTCACCAAAAACTCATCGGCCAGGCGTTCACCACCAATACTGTACGCGTCAGCGTATGATCCGGAGGTAAAGTTTTTAGTGGGCAGTGCATTATGCATGGAAAGGGAGGTCAGGAACCCCGCAGTACCGTAACGGGGTGCAAAATCACCCGTGGCGGGATGGTTCTGCAGCATCTTGATCCAGTTCTTGATAACCTGCTTGAACCCATCGGGATTGTGCAACGGCACTTTCTGGTTTCCACGTGCCACCATACCCTTGAGATTCTTTGACCCCATCACCGCACCCATGCCGGTTCGGCCATGCATCCGCTCCTGTGAAACCACGGAGGCAAATTTCACAAGGTTCTCACCGGCAACACCAATTGCCATGGTTCCCCCCTTGCCCAGGGCTTTCTGTGATTCCTGTGTATCTTTACCCCATATTTCAGAGGCGTCACGTATATGCACTTCACCGTTGTCAATCTCAAGGTATACCGGTTTTTCAGATTTACCCCTGACAACTATACCGTCGTAGCCGGCACGCTTCAGGTGTATACCGAAATTACCACCACTATTGGAATGGCCAATAGCCCCGGTAAGCGGACTTTTGGCTGATATATCGTACCTGCTGGTAGAAGGTGCCCCGGTCCCCGTAAGCGGAGAGGTCATCACTACCAGAACATTATCGGGAGAAAGAGGGTCTATACCGCTTTTCAGCTCATCCCAGAGTATCCTGGTGCTGAGGAAACGTCCCCCCAGGAAAAGTTCCCTGTCGGTATCAGTTACCGGGTATTCTCCAACTTTTCCACTGGTAAGATCAACGTCCAGCACACTGCCCATGTATCCTTTATACATTGTCGCCATAATACATCTCCTGGTTATTTATCAATTCCTTTCCATTCAGATGGTGTCCCAAACAGTATAAAAGGCGCCGGGTTGATGGAACCTCCACCTGCTGCCATGTACCCCATGCCCAGGTATAACCTGTCATTGATCTTACGAATTTCATCATGCATGGAATGTACCATCCCGCCATTATACGGGCCGTAATCAAGATGAAAGGAGATCCCCTCATCTATGGTAGAAGGGCCAACCCATGTATTCATCTTCCGGGTCCTGAAGATCTTCTCCTGATGGTCACCGTCCTTCCCCTTAAATACATTATAGCCCCGGCCGGCATCCTTTTCAAAAGGATAGAAGGCCTTACCAAGCCATCTGCCGGGCCCAAAAAAATGATGGGTGAAATAATCGGCAGAAAATGCCATGATCCCAACAGGCAGGGTCTGGGCCCTGTATTCTCCCTTCATCTCGCCGAAAGCAGGTGCGGGTGCAGCATAGAAAAGCTGAAACACATCAGCCTTTGACAACTCCCTGATATCTTCAACACCTGCCCGCTCTGCCGACATGCCCAGTATCTCCTCCATGGAACGACCATCCCGGCCGCCCAAACCCTTCTGAGCTATATTTATTCCCATTAGAAGTATGATGGCACCAATTACCATCCCAGTTATAATAATTCCTTTTTTCATCATTTCCCGTTCCTCCCCGTTGTTGTGTCATTTGCATGCCACATCCCCAGTATATTGTTCAGCCTGTCCATCGCGTGCACGGGAAGAAGCAGTTTCATCAGGGGCGTTACAAACTTCACCGAGATATTCGGTACAGCCACCATTGCCCGGTTTTTCTTTATTCCTTTCAATACCTTCCCGGTCACCTGCTCCGTTTTCAGCAGCCTGGTGCCGGAAACCATCTTCGCGCCTTCGAACATGCCGGTGCCCACGGTGTTAGGGCACACGCAGCTCACACCGATGTTCCACCTGTTTTTCTTCATCTCCTGCCTGAGTGCATCTGAAAATCCCACTACCCCGAACTTGCTTGCGCAGTAGGCGGTAAGGTTTGGAATGGCAAGAATACCACCGGCCGAGGCAAGGTTCACCACGTGCCCTTCCTCCATCTTTACCATGCCTGGGATGAATGCCTTGCACATCCAGAACATTGAGGCCAGGTTAACCTGGATGGTTTTATCTATAAGTTCATCGTCCAGCTCAAGCAGCTCCGCCGCCTTCATTATACCGGCATTGTTCACCAGCAACGAAACCGGTCCCAGGTCTTTTTTTACGTTGTCTTCCAGCTCGTACACTGATTTTCTGTTCGAAATATCACATACGTAGGTTTTACATGTTCCCTTTTTTGACAGCTGCCCGGCAGTTCGTTCCAGTTCCTTTTTGTTCACGTCTACCAGGGCCAGGATGCAACCCTCCTCCAGCAGCATGCCCGCAAGGCTCTTTCCCATCCCCAAGGCCGCCCCGGTAACAAGGGCCACCTTACCCCTTAATTCTTTCATATTGTACCTCCACTTGGTTTATTCCATATATGGATTCGGCCCTTGTTACAGCAAAATATCTTTCAGCTTTACAGCCGTATCTATGAAACATCGTATCTCTTCGTCCCTGAACTTTTTCAGGTTCTGGACGATGATATCCCAGGTATGTTCTTCTACCTTTTTTACCAGTTCATTGCCATCCCTTTCCAGGGTAACCAGTATTTTCCTTTTGTCCTTTTCATCCTTTCGCCTTGAAAGGAGGTTTCGCCTTTCCAGCCTGTCGATGAGCCGTGTGGCAGTGCTAATGGGAATATGCATCTCCGATGCAATTTCACTCATGGGAGCATTGCTTGACCGTCGCAGGAACTGGAGCAGGTATATTTCCCCGTAGGTCAGGTCAAACACTGATACCTTCTCCCGCTCGAAGGCAAAAATCGTTCTAAGTGCATTAAACAGGATCTCGTCCAGCTCAGTCCTGGTTACTTCTTCAGGCATAGCGTTCTCCATGAAATATGTCAGATCATGATACATCTTTAGTTGCATTATGCAAGTATTTTTTCCTGTTCGGTAGTGGTGGGGGGATTCCATCGGCTACAGCATTTCACTGCATCCAGTTTCTAACAGGTTCAATTCCCATCAGGCCGGTTATCTCTTTTTCAAGGTCTTCCAGGGAATACACCCGTTTACTGCCAGGCAGGGACCTGAGGAATACCGTTCCGTATTGTTTCCCAAGAATGCGTGAATCCAGTATTGCCACCACGCCGGTATCCTTTGAACTTCGTATCAGGCGGCCAAACCCCTGTTTCAGCAGCAGCACCGCCTCGGGAAGCTGGTAACCGGCAAAGGCATTCCCTCCTGATCCGGTAATTCTTTCTATGCGGGCCTGTACCGGTGGATTGTCAGGCGCGCCAAAGGGAAGGCGCATTATGATCACACAGCGGAGAAGGTCACCCGGCAGGTCAATACCCTGCCAGAAGGAATGGGTGCCAAGCAATACCCCGTTCACATCATTTTTATAGGCAGCCAGCACATCGGCGGCCGGCATATCCCCCTGGCTGTATATACTGCACGGCAGCATTTCTTCGAGATGGGTTTTCACAGAATCCAGCATGGAATACGAGGTAAAAAGCACAAGCGTACGACCACCAACCATGCTGATGATCCGTGCTGCATCCTTTGCAGCATTTGCGGTGTAATTATCCTGTACCGGGGAAAGACCATCCCTGTTCAGAAAGAGTATGGATTGCTGCGCATACCTGAAGGGAGACCGGCATACCATTGAGACATGATCCTGCAGTCCCAGCCGGGACGCGATATATGAAAAATCATTATTAATGGCAAGTGTAGCAGAGACAAAACACAGGCTCTGGTAGAAATCGGCTACGTCCCTGGAAAATATCTCGGCTATATCCACGGGTTGTCCAAGCAGGTCCACCTCGCCGATAAGTACATTTTTCTGACGTTCCATCCAGTACACGAAATTGCGGTTCCCCATGCTGATAAAAGAATCCAGGTTGTCCACAAACTGAAAAAGCCTGCCCCGAAGCATGTCAAATTCCCCCAGCAACAGCTCATCACATTCTTCGTTCACATGCGCTTCAAGAAATTCAAGCACCCTCTTCAGTTCATTGACCAGCTTTTTTCCCTCGGGCAGGGAATCCCTTTGACGGAACACCTGTGAATCAAGAGGGAATGACCGTTGAAGATTCAAAAAAAAGATATCCGCTTCACGCAATATGTCATCCACCATGCGGGGAACTTTTGCCGATGCATTCGGCGGCAACACCTGCTGGATTATGGTATCACCCCTGCGCTTCCTGGTAAGCCTGTCCAGGGTCTCCCCCAGCTGCCTGGCAGACAACCGGAAACCAAGCTGCGTTGAAGCAATACGCTCAAGGGAATGCGCTTCATCAAAAAAAACAGCATCCATATCCGGCAGGTATGACTTACCCGAGGCAATGTTGGTAAAGAAGAGATAGTGATTCATCACCAGCAGGTGGGACTCCTGCCACTCTTTTTTGGCCCTGAGGAAGACGCATTGTGAAGCATACCTGCACCGGTTCATGCCGCATGACTCCGGGTCACGGCAAACCTTCTGCCAGAGATCTTCCCCCGTTCGCAGGTCAAACCTGGTAACAACACCCTTTCCCTTCATAAACTTTTCAAGGGTTTCTACCACCTTCACCTGTGAAGATGACATGTCCCCCTGCGTTTTTACCATTTCCAGTCGTTTTTTGCAGGGGTAATTGGAACTGCCCAGGCAGAGTGAGTATCGGGGTTTTTCGCCTGTTAATTTTTCAACAATGGCTGACGCGATGGGGATCTCGTGTAACATTATCTGCTGCTGGAGGGCCTTTGTTTCAGTGGTAACAGCAAGCCGTTTTTTTTCACTGATGGCGTAGTACAGGGCGGGAACAAGGTACGCCATGGTCTTCCCCACCCCTGTGCCGGCTTCTACAATGCATCGTCCCGATCCATACAATGTCTCCAGGATACAAGAAGCCATCTCTTCCTGGGCCTCACGGTATTCGTATCCATCAACCAGCCCGGAAAGAATACCGCCTTCAGCAAAAATCTCATCAATCATCCCGCATCATGCCATCCTTTTGAAGGTTACACATGTATGTGTCACATGACGCAGGTGTTCAACAAGTTTTTTATGATGCCGGCATGGTTTTTTATCATTTAAAAACGGAACGAGGGGTACCGGTCCACAAGCCCGAACACGAAGGAAAGCACCGACGCGCTGTATCGGTAGTACCGAACCATGAAGTCGAACAACAGGCCCGGCCATCGCCTTGTGACGATAACGGATATTATACCCGCAAGGGCGATCACTACCAGCCCGAGTGACAGCACCATCAGCAGAAGCAGGTGTGGAAGGGCGGTGATGATTATACCAACACCCGTTATCCTTAAAAGTGCCAGTATTCGTGAAGGACGAGAAGGGTACACCACGTCGTACTGCATAGAGTGATCAATGTCCCTGCTGCCTGTAAACCGTGGCCTGTCTTCCACCACGCCGGTGGCATTGGAACTGATATACAGGAGATACCTGATGGTCTTCTTCTGTATATCCATGAAATCTTCAATCCCGTAACCGGCAAACAGTATTATGAGCCAGTTGATAAAACCAAGAATTGACGCAAGCACATAGTATACAAGGAATACCAGCATGTGGGGTATAAGGCTGAGCATGTATATTCCGAACAGGCGAAGCACCCCTCCAACCCTGGAAAATGACAGGGCGTAGTCGATGGAAAAGCTGCTCATACCACCCGGTACCATGTCAGACTCTTCAGACACCATGGTGGTTTCACCGTATTCCGAGATCTCCCGCCCTGTTTCCAGGTCAAGATAGTCTTCACCGGCTTTCATCCCCCCTTGAGGGGGAATTCCCACATCTTCAAGTGGCTCCATATCGGAAAGGTCCTTTTCAAACTCGTCCATGTCGATCTCGGGCAGTTCATCAAGATCTATTTCGTTGCTATCTTCCAGCAGCTGGGCACTTTCTTCGTCGGTAAGTTCATTATGAATATTATCTATTGTAAGGTTTGGATCGATTTCATCTATACTGAGCCGAAGTTCCTCCTCTTCCTCCCCGGCTTTGTGTTGTCCTTCTCCTGCTGTTGAATCAACCAGTTCATCTATGGTAAGACCGGCATCCTCAAGGGTCAACCGCTCGTCCTCCTCTACCTCTTCTCCCGGCTGCACCTCTTCTATCTCGTCTAATGGAATATCAAGGGAATCAAGGTCCAGGGTAAGATCAAGGTCTTCTTCTGCTTCAGGTTCTCCTTGTGAAGGTTCAGATGGAGGTTCCTCAAACTGGAACTCATCCAGGCCTTCTGTTTCATCCGGCGCCTGGTGTTCTTCAGCTGCTACCGCGGCTTTTTCCTCTTCGTCAAGCTGTATATCAAGGGAATCAAGATCGATTGTCAGGCTCTCATCTATATCCTCTGCTTCCTGTGAAAAGACTTCGTCGGTCTTTATCTCATCCTCTGCCTGCAGGCCCATCTCTTCTTCCTGCTCCTCGCCGGTTGGCTCTTCAACATCAAAGCCTTCAATATCCTGCAGCGCCTGCAGTTCCTCGTCCGATACGTCTTCAACGACCACGTCTGATGGCGAAAGCTCGGCTTCAGGTTCAACTGTTATCGCCGTTTCCTCTGCAGGGATATCCGCCGATGGCTCTTCTGCCATTATATCCCCTGATACATCAAAATCCTCTTCAACCCCTTCTTCAATGGCGGGTTCAGCAGTATCTTCTTTTTCTGTTTCAATAGAATCGGGTACATCCATCTGCACCTCGTCTCCGAAGAAGTCTTCGCTTTCAGCAGCTTCGCCGCTTACCACGGGCTCTTCAGCAAGGGGTTCCTCTTCTGGCAGCTCCGGCATATCGGCAAGCACATCTTCCCCAATATCACCTGAAACAGGTGCACTGGCAGTCCCTTCGTCCGGGACACCCTCGCCCAGGCCGGCCTCCCCCATCTCAACCGACAGGGCCGCATCTTCGTCGAATTCGAATCCCGCCGGTTCGGGTGACTGCTGGGGATGCTCATGTTCCCCGGCTTCGCCCCGGTTGTCGATGATCACATTAGTCTCGCATTTTGGACAGGTAAATCCAAACTTCTTGTCACGGACCTTCTCATCGTCAACAGCATATGCAGCATTACATTCTGTGCACCTGACTATCATCATCCCTCTCCTGAGATTTTATCTACCAGGGAAATATTTCTCATTTATATCGTGTTGTATTATCAAAAATGCAAGGGGAAGAAAAAGTATCATGAACCATTTCAGCTCCCTTCCATTCAGTTCTTCTGCCCGTTGCATATACTTCATGCTTAAATAAAGGAACCACAACCCACCGGTAAAGATCACCAGGAGTACATTGGTTACCGGGCTGTCCCCGAATATCCTGCTTACCCTTGAAAGCCACCAGAAGAGGTATAGCCCGCCAGTAATCAGGACAAGGAGAAACAGCACAACCAGGTTGTCTTCGGGTATGTATTCAACTGTTGATATACTACTCATTGCCTACCCCTGTATACGGCATGTTTTCATTTGACATGAACAGCCGTTTTCTATTTTTAATGTATCATAAAATCAACGCAAGTAAATATTTTTAAGGTAAAACACCGTATCTCCTGTATTTAATTAACGGTAAATTACCGGGAAATTGTTACAATTTTTCGTTGTCAGAAAAGTTGTTGTATTTTTTTTGTTCATTTGTTTACATTCGTACAATACCAGATGTGACAGAGAGAAGGTTCATGAATTTTACCAGGGAATTTAACTATTCAGACATCTTTCAGCGAAGAATGATGCTTTTAAATGCATTTTTTACATTATTACTGTCTGGATACATAATAACCGACAGCATACTACGACTAAAATACCTGTTCCCTTACGCACCGGCAGGGTATAACATAATCATGTTGCTGCTTTCGGGATTACTTGCGGGCAGCATCATTGGCCATGCAATGTTCAGCAGGCTAAAAAACTCTCGCATTATGTATGTTGCCGCTGAAATTCTTTTTGTCCTCTTTTCACTTTTCTACCTGGTGGAAAGATATGTACCTGCAGGTGAAACAACACTCCTGTTGAAAGCTGTACTGGCAGATCCATTTTTACTGTACTACCTTGTTCCCATACCAGGGCTTATACTGGGTATGAAGGGCATCTATTTTCTAAAAATTTCTTCAGGTGATTATATTGACGATACCCGTCCCATCATACCATTCATCGCGCTGTGCCTTGCAGGTAGTATGGCAGGCATCATTAGCGATGCATTGATAATTTCATTTGAGAACTGGTACCCGGTACTGTTCATAACCATCCCCATATTACTGGTCACCTCTTTTGTTATAAAGTTACCTTATGACCCTGTAACAATGCATACCCGTGAACCCGGCAGAGAACACCACATCAGCCATAAAGAGAACATCAACACAAGAGATGACATTTTCTTTACCTACCTGAACTTTTCTTACATCGTTATATATATCATACTTCTGTATTATACGTATATCAAGTATTACGGTTTTTTCCCCTTTACCATCATGCTCCTGGTGATATCCACGGGGATCGCCCTGCTGCTGGGGCTGGGCTTGAGCAGGTTTTTACGAAATGTCTTCTGGCATGTGTACAGCGAGATGCTGTATCCCTTGTTGTTTATTGCTGTATTTATTATTCTTTCACAATACCATGCAGAACTTGACACACTTTACGGCGCCATCATTGCAGCAGTACCATCAACAATATTCGGTTTCTCACTGGCAAACAACATCTCACACATATCCGATAAGAATGATCACCGAACAAGGTTCTCGATACTGCACTTCTCGCTGTTCATCATACCCATACCCATATGCATCGCACTTTTATTCCATGTATTCAATTACAGGTGGTTCTTCATACTTTTTTACGTGATAGCACTTCTCAATGTGTTGTTTCCCGGCATATTTCTTTTCCAGCAGAAGAAGGGTGCAGCGAAAAAGATTTCATACTTTGTCTTTTCACTGGTATTTATACCATTACTCATAGTGCTTCACATTAATTTTGACATACCCCTCAGTAACAACCTGTTCATTCAGCATTCCAGGGGTTACGATACGCTTACCCGGATAAACTATAACGCAGAGTTCATTACAAGGTCCAGCAGGGTACAACTCAGGGATGTCACTGCATGTGAAATAAACAACATCACGGTTAGAAACCTCAAACGGGCCCTTCTCCCCATGAAATTATACGGCATATCAGAAGAATCTTTTGTACTGTTCATTGACGGGTACCAGAAGTTTTTCAAGAACCCGGTACCGGGAGTTAAGGCTGAAAAGCTGTATTGCTGTGACTACGTCCCGCCCAGGGAAATCGACTACCAGCAGTTAGCAGTTTCGGGCAGGGACATGTATGTATCACATCAGGAATACCTGCTGCAGGTACTATCGTTCCATGACAAAAGGTATGATATGATCGTGGATATGCCAAACCTTTATGATCAGCAGGTCAACCGCTTCAGGTTTTCAAGCCAGTACCTTGGCCAGGTAAGTGACAGGCTTACAGGGAAGGGCATTTTTATGCAGATTTACGACGTTACAAGATGCGATGAAGACTTTTTTAACATGGCAACGAAATCTATCCACCGGGAATATGCCCATACCATTTCTTTTCTTTTTGGTAACTACCTGGTACTGGCTGGCACCAACAGGCCAGATGGATTCATGATCAAAAATGAACATATCAACGCCATGCGATCTTTTTTCCAGACCGGGGACCAGCTTTCACATCTTTTTCTCGATACCGAGCATTTCCTTTCTCACCTGCTGCAGGCCGGCAACCAGGATCTTTCCTCTGGTTTCGTCAGAACCCCCGGTAACGGGTACAGCATGCTCCGGGAACCATCCTCTCCGGCATCACAGCACAACCCCTACCTGGATACACTTAACTCGGGAAACCAGCGGTTCATGGATCTTGTGAAACGGGAAAACGTCAATTTCAGCACCCGTAATTCAATGCGGATAAACCTGTCACGAAACGACAGGATCTACTCGCTTTTAAAGCAATCCGAGACAGCTGAGCTCAATGAAAATTACGAGGAAGAAACCAGGCTCCTGTTCCAGTTAAGAAGAATAGCCGCTTATCGATACGACCTGCGCCAGTACATAGAAAGAATACTTGCCTTCAAGGAACATCATTATCAGCAGATAGCGCGAAACTACGAAAAGAAAAAGCAGTGGGAAAAAGCTGTTCACCTTTATAACGCCATATTGACCATCAACCCGGATAACTTTCAGGCAAATTACAGGCTGGGCACATTGAACATAACATTGCAAAACCTTGATCTTGCATACAAGTACCTGAACAATGCCATGCGCCTTGACAAACAGAACCCACGGGTTCCTTACCAGACAGGGATACTTTTGTTATCACAGGGGAAATTTTCAGAGGCGCTGGAATATCTTACCCGTGCCAGGGAACTGCAATTCAAGTCTGCGTCGCTTTTCCTGTACATCGGACTTTGCCACGAATCAATGGGCAACCTGCGGGAAAGTAAACGATTTTACGAAATGGCATTAAAACAGGATCCTAATGACGGCACAATAAATTCAAGTCTTGAACGAATACACAGTAAAATAGAAACCGAGAAAACAAGGGGATATACGCCCACCATACGGAGAAACCAGAACGAAGATGAACTGGGTGAAAGTATACCGTTGCCTATAAATAAATCTGCTTTCGATATCAGGCTGAATGATGAAGAGACTCAAGGAACTGACCAGTAGCAAAAAGAATGTATCTCCGGGCATATAAAATTCTTGACACCGATATAAATAAAAGTAGTTGTTACCCTGATCAGACCAAAGCGAAATTAAATACTTCGTGTTGAGGCTGGATCAACACATGATACAGTGCTGAACACGGTGAGGTATAAATAATGGATGGATTCGAGATATTCCTGACCATATTTGGTGGCCTTGGACTTTTTCTGTTCGGGATGAAGATCATGAGCGAGTCCCTGCAGATGGCTGCAGGCGACAGGCTCAAGGCCATTCTCTGGAAAGTAACCAATAACCGGATACTTGGCGTAATAACCGGTTTCTTTATTACCAGTATTATTCAATCTTCAAGCGCAACAACGGTTATGATGGTAAGTTTTGTCAGCGCCGGCCTGTTGACCCTCACCCAATCCATTGGTATTATCCTCGGGGCAAAT
This sequence comes from uncultured Leptospiraceae bacterium, assembly GCA_964345775.1. Taxonomy (GTDB): domain Bacteria; phylum Spirochaetota; class UBA4802; order UBA4802; family UB4802; genus M55B154. The sequence goes on from CAYFSO010000018.1 coordinate 19,406, forward strand.
ATCGGTACAACCGTCACCGGATGGATCGTGGCCATACTCGGCTTTAAAATAAAGATAACCAGCTTTGCCCTTCCAGCCATTGGAGTGGGTTTCTTTCTCAGGTTCCTTGCCAACCAGAAACTGAAACAATACGGCGAGATATTTCTTGGCTTCGGTATACTGTTCCTTGGCCTGGACATCATGAGCGGTGCGGTGCAGGACCTGAGAAACTCCGAGCAGGTAATGCATTTTATGGCACAATATACTGCTGACAATATCCTGACCGCCCTCCTGGTGGTGGGTATCGGTGCCATAATCACCATGGCCGTACAGTCCTCAAGTGCCACCATGGCCATGACCATGACACTGGCAGTCAACGGCCTTATCGACTTCCCCACCGCGTGTGCCCTCATACTTGGTGAGAACATAGGTACAACTGTCACCGCCAACATAGCTGCCATCGGCACCTCAACCGATGCCCGCAGGTCGGCTTTTGTACACATGATATTCAATGTTTCCGGGGTAATATGGGTACTTTTACTGTTTCACAACGTATTCGTTCCAATGGTTGATAATGTTGTTCCGGGCAATCCAACCGATATTGACATAGCAGCTCGTTCAAAGGTTATAGCAGATCACATGGCGGCATTTCACACCATTTTTAACGTGACGAATGCACTTATATTTCTTCCCCTTGCCGGGGTACTGGCCAATATTGCCATACGTGTTATACCCACGTCGGAAAAAGGCGCCGAAGAGTTCCACCTGAAGTACATCAGCACCGTGCTGGTGTCGACCCCTGCCATTAACATCAACCAGGCAAGGCTGGAAACCAGGAGGATGAGCGAGATCGTTATTGACATGTTCGACCGCACCATGGACGTGTTTCACAACCCTTCGGAAAAGCTGGGTGCCGATGTGGAAGAGATCATGAAACTTGAAAATACGGTTGACCGCCTTGAGAAGGAGATATCTGACTACCTGGTTACCATTTCACAGCATAATATCTCGCAGGAACAGAGCCACGAGATATCAAACATGCTGCACATGGTAAACGAAATAGAGAGGATAGGAGATCAGAGCGAGTCAATACTGAAACTGATACGTCGAAAATATGACCAGAAGATCGATTTTACTGGCCAGGCAGTCGGGGGAATAGACGAGATCGCTTCAAAGGTTCGTGAAGCATTGCAGCTCATAAACAACAGCATTTCGGTAAAAAGTATAGATATTTTACCCAATGCCCGTGTCATCGAGGATCGTATCGACGAACTCAGGAAAGAGTTACGACATGGACATGTAACCAGGCTCAACAAGCAGCAATGCGATGTTGATTCGGGCCTTATCTTTATTGATATGCTGTCCAAGTTCGAGAAGATCGGTGACCATGCCTTCAACATTGCCGAAAGCATTTCAGGGGTACGGATATTCTAAATACCCTGAATACTTAGAGCCGGACATCAACAGGCAGTATATCCTTGATATACGCAACAGCCAGTTCTGGATTACCGGGAATGAAGACGGTAACCTTCTGATCAAGCCTCTTGCCGAAAACGAAGGTATCCGGATGTTCTTTTACCAGGACATCCAGCCTTTGTCCCTGTATCATCCCGCCGGTATCCAGCGCGATATACAGTTTTCCCTGGTAATAAATAATGGACCCAAGTGGAATGACATCAGGATCAACCGCCATTACATGGATATCCTCCGAGAGGAGACCGCTGAGTGAAAGCCCTCCAACCGCGGTCTTGTCGCTCCAGTCAACTTCCACCGTTTTGCCGTTGATCCGCTTCAAGCCGGTATTACAACAGGAACCGGGACAATAGGCGGTTATATCACATTGCATATGCAGTACCGAGTAGTCACGAAAAATATCGGACTGTAAAATATCCTTTGCCAGAATTAAATTGGCTCCCTGCTTGCTGTGCAGCATACCACCAATGGTGAATACACTCACAAACAGGAGAATGGCGATCAGGTATAACTTTTGGAAAAGCAGGGTATTCTTCATCTATGGTCGATCCGGTTTTGTGGATTATATCTCATACCCTTACGGGAAGGTATATCTATTAATATATATAGCATACCCCGTGTACATATCAAATAAACCTGTGGAGTAAAAAACACGTAATTTCTCATGTGACATAAAATTATATTGACAATAAATTAATTATGCACTACCAATATACAATTGTGTAAGTTTGACCATTCCCCTGCATGAAATTAAACGTTGTGGAGTTGTATAATGGTATGGAACGTGGCAACACTGCTGGGATGCCTTTTCATGATACTCTTTTTCAGGCGCCTTGACCGGGCAAACCTGAAATTAACAAAGTTGAAACGCTATTCTTCCAGGATGCTGGATGACTTCAAAAAGCTGGCCGAGGCAGAAGAACGTAAATTCAACGATTCAACCATTGAACTGGACATACTCATAAAAAAGGCAAACGCCCTGAACGGGAATCTCCAGAACTCTATTTCTGAGATCGAAAACCGCCTGAAGGGCCTGGATATTGAAAAAACCAACCTGAAAAAAGTTGAGGATGACCTGAAAGTGGTTTCATCAGCGGCAAAAGAAGTGAACAAGCAGATAGAGTTCATAGCCACTTCAAGGGATAACTTCAGCGATATGACCAAAAAAATCGCTGCTCTCACAGAAGGCCTTTCCCGCCTTGAACGGGAAAGCTCCTCGATAGTACAGCATTTCAATGACAAGGTACGGGAACGCTCACGTGAACTTTCCGAAGAGATAGGTGACCAGGTAACAAAGTTGCGTGAAACCATATCGGAAAAAGAGAACAAGCTTGTTGAGTCCTCTGAGGAAAAAATTGACCTGCTTACCAGCAACTTTTCAGAGTCCCTGTCAAAAATGGAGCAGAGCATTACCGATACCGGTGAAGCAATACTCGATAACGTACGCCTGAAAATTGATACCCTGTCCACCTCGGTAGACTCCATAGAAGGACGTGTGGAAACCGCGGAAAGGCGTGTCTTTACAGATCTCAATACAAAGGTTAGCAACCTCGAACATGCTATCGAGAGTTTCGATTCACACATAGAAGAGATACGCAGCGAGGCCATGACAGAAACCCGTGAACAGGTTGCATTGTGCAATAACCAGATCCATGAACTGAAATCGTCAATATCAGATGTTGAGAACAACCTGTTTGACGATTTACGGGAAAAAGCAAATGACGTAAAGTCCGACATATCCGAGGCTGTCTCCGAGTTTAAAGATATTCGTGAATCAACCCTGTCGCAGGTCAACAGTGATATAGAAAAGGTATACCACAAACTCAAAAATGTAGAGAATAATATTGACGAATCAAAATCCAAGCTTATCTCCTCTTTTGAAGAAGAGGTGAATAAGATCCGTACAGCCCTTGATAACCTGAACATACACGCCATATCAAAGAAAGACGAAATAGTGAAGGCAGCCAGGAAAGAAGCTGAAGACATAAAGGCCAAGATAGAAAATTTTGGCGAACAATACATTGAGATGGAGGAAAGGCTCATTGAAACCGCCGAAGACAGAATGAAAAACCTGGTTTCAGAGTACCAGTCCATCGAGATCCGGTTCGATAACCTGTCACAAAAAATGTCCGACATGGAAGAGGAATTCAACGAGTCCCTTTCAAACAAGATGGAAAAGGCCAAAAAGGAATTTTCCCTTATGGACCAGCGCATTTCCAGCATCAAGAACGAGATCCTTGATTTCGAAGAAAGCCAGAAAATATTTTCCCGCGTTGACGAGATGACCGAAACCGTGCAAACGTCACTGCAGGAACTCAATTCAATACTGTCCCATTCCCAGGAAGAATCGAAGAAGCTTGACGAGTTCATAAAAAATGCTGAATCCATCAAGGATGTGCGGAGATCCGTAGAACGTGAACTTAAATTCTTTGAATCAAGAAAAGAAAAGCTGAATAACGTGGAAGCCGAAATAAAGGCCCTGATGGAATTGACCGAGATGGTCTCTGCAAAGGCGGAAAACCTTGAAGCAGGCGCCCAGAAGGTGGATGCCGTCAATAACAGGATAGAGGCACTGCAGGATACCTACAACAGCCTTGAAAACCGTATACACGAGTTGCATGAATACGAGGAAACCATTACCAAAAACCTTGAAGCGGCCAACAAGGCCGACATGGTGATAAAGTCCATCGATCACAAGCTAAAGGCTTTTCAGAACACCCTCGATAAATCGGACAAGAAGGTGGAACGACTCACCACCTACCTGCATTCGATCGAAGAAAATACCCTTATTCTCAAGTCCAGGGAACAGGAGATCAGGGACGTAAAAGACCGCTTCAACGAGCTTGAAGGACTTACGGTACACATAGAAGAGCGTATCAAGCAGGTGAACGCGATGTTCAACAAGATGGAATCAATGCGTGAAGATATAGACGAGACAGATAACAAGTTGCAGTCCATGTTCACCGAAACGGACCGAAAGATGAAACAGTTCTCCGATTTCATACAGGCGGTAGAGACAAACAACCCCATCGCAAAGCAGCTCAAGGGTGAGCTGCCCGCAGATATGGACATCAACGAAAGAATGATAAAGACCGTGCGTGATCTTTCAAACAAGGGGTGGACTTCGGCGGATATTGCGAATAAGCTTCTCATAGATGAGAACGCGGTACGCCTGATAATAAACACGACTTCCCTGTAATTTAAAAGGCAGGTGATCTTCTCACCTGCCTTCGATGGTTTTCACCTGCAGCCCTGCTCACGATTTCTCTTTTATCATCTCACGAACTTCGTCCATTATCTCCTCGTCTGAAAGTTTTTTCCTCAGCACGAACCGATACACCACCTGGAACTTCGTTGGCTCAACAACTTTTTTAGGAAAAGTAAAACTCCACCGCTGAAGGTCCTGTACAATAATATTATCAAGCTCTACGAGGTAGGTAAGCTTTACCGGACGTATTTTCATTATAGATCCCGAGTCAGGGAACAGCCATACCGACACCCGTCCTTCACGAACTTCGTCGATCTTGTCATATTGCTTCAATTCCTCGCATACGAATTTATCCCCACCGGGATCATCCACCCTTTTTATTGTGTTAAGGTACCTCAACTGCGCAACCTCGTATCTTTCGGAAGTGACAAGTACCCTGAAAACCTCTCCCTCGGCATCTTTACCATTGAGAAATTCACTGTTCGCCCTTGCAATGGGATCCTTTGCCCCGGGAGTGGAAGCGCATGAGAACATGCCGGGAATTGCTATCAGCAGAACAACTATCCATGTTATTGTACCAGGTTTCATCTATCTCCCCATTCTATAAGTATTAATTTGTGTAAATTTTGTACACTCTGCGAAAATATGCAAGAACTTTACATCTTTGCCATTTCCTGCTGAATAAGAATAAAATGATTGACCCGGATAACATCCCCGTAGTGTATTTACCGGTATCATGGAGCAATTATTTGATACAATAATCAAGTTCATCATGCCGCAACACGATGCTGTACTTTACGCGTTTTTATTTATAAGTGCCGTTTTTGAAAATCTTTTCCCTCCTGTGCCGGGTGACACGGTTACCGCCCTCGGCGCGTTCCTGGTGGGTACCGGCAGGTTGAACTATTTCCTGGTGTACGCGTCCACAACCCTGGGCAGTGTTGCAGGATTCGTCCTTCTTTTCCTGGTGGGAAAATACATGGGAAGGGAATTTTTTATTGAAAAGGATTACAAGTATTTCTCTGCGTCACAGATCATCAGGGCTGAAAAGTGGTTCAGGAAATGGGGACAATTTCTTGTCCTGGCAAACAGGTTCTTTACCGGGATCCGGTCGGTTATCGCGATTGCCGGTGGCATATCAAACCTGGGAACGTTTCGCGTTTTCATTTTTTCATTCATCAGCGCCTCAATATGGAACCTCATCTGGATACAGACAGGATACATGCTGGGCAACAACTGGGACATCGTGAAAGAAAAAATGAATGATATCCTGATGCGATATAATTATATTGCCGGTTCCATAATTGCCATAATGGTTATTTTCCTGCTGGTGTACCTGTACCGGAACCGGCGTACAAAAGGCTTATAAAAATTGCCATGTATACATGGTGAAGAGCGCTTTACTTTATGAACGCGTTGCTGTACACTAAAATGTAACTTAAAGGGATACGTACATGAACATAGACGACATCATAAATGAGGATGGCGATCTCCAGATAGATCCGCATTTTCTCGAAAGTGACCTGGCATCAATGGACCAGGGCATGCCCGAAGAATTACACATAATCCCGGTACGGTATCGTCCTATTTTTCCGGGTATTGTCACACCATTAATAATCTCGCAGGAACGTTTCTGTGAATCCATTGACATGGTATTGGACAGCTCACGTACAATTGGCATATCTCTTCTCAAGGACGATGAGGCAGAGGATATTGAAGCCGATGATCTTCACCTCTACGGGTCGGCTGCCAGGGTATTGAAAAAGATCAACCTCCCTGACGGGGGTATCAATGTTCTTATAAACAGCGTAAAAAGATTTCGAATAAAAGAGATCACCAACGAATCACCCCACATAATTGCCGATGTTGAATACCTTGATGAAAAAACGAGCAACAGGAACATCGAGATAAAAGCACTTACCCGTGCGGTACTGAGCCAGCTTAAGATACTATCAGAGAACAACCCTCTTTTTACAGAGGAGATGAAACTTACCATGGTGAACGTTGATGAGCCCGGGAAGATAGCTGATTTCGTTACTTCAATTCTCACCCTGGAAAAACATGAATACCAGGATATCCTGGAAACAATTAACGTGAAAAAACGGCTGGAGAAAGTGCTGCACCTGCTTCACAAGGAAATTGAAGTATTCTCTATACAGAAAAAAATACAGAGTAATATCAATGACAGGATTGACCGGCAGCAGCGGGATTTCTTTCTTCGTGAGCAGTTACGTGCCATTAAGACTGAGCTTGGCATAGACGATGACGACCGTACCCGAGAAATACGCCAGATGACCGAGAAGCTACAGTCACTGCAACTGAAAGGTGAGGCTAAAGAGAAGATGGAAGAAGAGATCCAGAAACTCCATATGATGGATCCAAATGCCTCCGAGTACACCCTGACCAGGAACTACGTTGAAACCGTACTTAACCTCCCCTGGAACTCCAGAACCGAAAATCCCATTGATATTGACCAGGCAGAAAATATCCTGGAAAAGGATCATTACGGGCTTGAGGACATAAAGAAGCGCATAATTGAATTCCTGGCTGTCCGCAAGCTGAAGGCCGATGCTTCCGGTTCCATTATATGCCTCGTTGGACCTCCGGGCGTGGGTAAAACCTCACTGGGAAAATCCATTGCCAGGGCCATGAACCGTGAATTCTTCAGGCTTTCGCTGGGTGGCATGCGTGACGAGGCCGAGATCAAGGGGCACCGCCGCACCTATATCGGCGCCATGCCGGGAAAGATAATCCAGGGTATCAAGATAAGCAAATCATCCAATCCCGTGTTCATGCTGGATGAGATCGACAAGCTGGGGCAGAGTTTTCAGGGTGATCCTGCTGCAGCACTTCTCGAGGTGCTTGACCCCGAACAGAACGCCGCTTTCAGGGACCATTACCTTGATGTTCCTTTTGACCTTTCCGATGTCTTTTTCATCACCACTGCCAACACTCTTGATTCCATACCAAGGGTACTTATTGACAGGATGGAAGTAATACGGCTTTCAGGGTATATCGCAGAAGAGAAGTACCAGATCGCGCGAAAATTCCTTCTTCCCAAGCAGTTAAAAAAGCATGGCCTGAAACGGGCATCGATAAAGATCGACAAGAAGGGTTTTCATTATATTATAAACAGCTGGGCGAGGGAAGCAGGTGTAAGGAACCTCGAGAGAAGCATTGAGAAAATATGCCGGAAGGCCGCCACCCTTACCGCCCGAAAGAAAAAGCTGCCCGAGGGCCCTCTTACTACGGGTAAAATTCGTGAATACCTGGGACCCGAGATCTATGCCGAAGACGAGATCCCGGAAAAGCTGAAGAACGGCATCGCTGTTGGGCTTGCCTGGACTGAACTTGGCGGCGCCACTCTCCTGATCGAGGTAATTGAGGTAGAATCGGGCAAGGGGCCGCAGTTAAAACTTACCGGCCAACTTGGAGAAATAATGAGTGAATCCGCAAATATTGCCTTCAGTTATATACAGCATTACCTGTCAGGGGACAAAGGTTCTGTTGACTTCTTTCTTAAGAACGCCCTGCATATTCATGTTCCCGCCGGGTCCATACCAAAAGATGGTCCCTCAGCCGGCATAACAATGGCAACCGCACTCTATTCTCTTATCACCCGTACGCCCATGAAACACGGGTATGCCATGACAGGTGAACTCACCCTCAGCGGCATGGTATTGCCGGTTGGTGGTATAAAAGAAAAGATCATTGCTGCCAAGCGGGCTTCATTGAAGCATGTAATAATTCCACATGAAAACCAGAAAGACCTGAAGGAAATTCCAGAATATGTAAAAAAGGGTTTGCACTTTTACCCGGTTAAAGATATTAATGAAGTATTCTCCATAGTTTTCCCGATGAATAGGAGAAACACAACATGATCACTAAAAACATTATGGAAGACATCGTTGCAGCAAGCGTGGATGAACTTCTTGAAAATTCAGACCGGCTGAAGGAACTCTCGGAATACAGGAATAACATCATTGCCTATGTTCTTAACCGGGTACAACCTCGCTACGTGACAAGTGAAAGGGGCATAATTCACAGCCGCCTGGAATCCAGGTATATCTTCCAGCAGAAAGCCGATATCCTCATGCTCATTCACGAGGCGGCCGAGTTGATATCCTCAAGGAGAGTGTCACAGAAAAAGGACACGCCCACAATAGTCCAGTCACAGGACATTTTTTTCCCTCACATCATGGGGGAAGTGCTCGAGGAAACCACATTTTCTGTCATCGCGGGCGTTAATGTCTCATTACTCCTGAACGGAAAACCCACTAAGATGATCGATGAAGGCTGGAACAACCCTTACAGCACCGCGAAGGCTACAAACGGGTACTATCATTTCTGGCCCGATTTTGATCCAGAACACATGGATGAAAACAGCGAGTACAGCTTTACCCTGGAATTTTCTCATCCAAAATGTGATACACGATCCACAAAAGTTGATCTAAAACCGGTAAATGATATAAATTTCTATAAATCGAAATTTGTACCTCTTACATTATTGACTGTTAAAGAGGGTATAGATATCTCATTTTTATATGACTGACAACGAGGGCCATGAAAAGATTAATTGTACCTGCCACCCTTCTTTTTTTCATGATGATATCACTGGCTCAAGCCGGTATTCACGGCACCGGTATGGGTGGGATAAAAACTGTTACATCTGAAGGTCCTGCAGATATTTCCCGCAACCCTGCCCTGCTTGGCACCATGACCGCGGACAAAGCCCTTGCCCTTTTTGCCACCGCGAGGGCGTATACCATTTATGATACAGAAATTGATGCTGAAACTTCACTTGCCTCCATAACTTCGGTAGAAAGCAAAGATAACCTCTACCTGGGTGGATCGTTGCTCACCGCGTATGCGTTTAAATCGGGATCATCTTCTTACGGCATCTCCCTGGAAGGGTATGAGGGCAACCTGTTTTCATGGGAAACAAGTACCACCAGGTACAATTTTTCCGCTGCTTCTTCAAATGAAGATGATAGTGAAAAAATATCTTTTAATCCAGCCATAAACATGGCCATGGCATGGCACTCGGGCGACAACCGTTTCTGGGGTTTCCAGGTTATCATCGGGAATAACTTTGTGTCTGAAGAGGAAGACAAGGATCAGGGCAAAACCGAGAAGACCAGTCAAAAGCATACCATAGAACTTGGATTAGGCTATACCGTAAAATCGGATACCACACAAATAGGGATCCTCTTACGCAGTGGGACGTTCAGCCTTGAAAAGAAATATATGAAAGCGGATTTCCAAACAGGAGTGACTGATTCCAACTCTACTGAATACTGGCCCAAATATGACAAGGGAATCCAGGTAACTACCGGCGCATATACAAAAATCAATGAGAAGACCGGTATAGCCATGGAATTCGGATATCGTTTCCCGGTTACTTTCGTGGAAAAAAACCTTGTAGATGATAACGTTTCCACCGTATACGAGGACACTATCCCCGTAAGCAGCAAGGGGGCGGTTCTACTGAACGGTGGAGTTGAGTATATACTTTCTGACACTTCAAATGTGAACACCGGCCTGGGGTATCAGCACTACAGTGCAGGCGGCAGGGATGATGGCAGTGTAAACGAGTTATCACTTTCTGTATTGCTCTGGACTATAGGATACAACCTGCAGTTAACCCCGGGATCAGAATTATCACTTCTATTGATCACCTTCAGGCAAAAAGCGGACTCCAGGATCCGTTTCGAAGATGGTACAAACTATTTTGACGTGGATGCAGAAGACACCCGATACGCCTTCGAGATGGGCGGCGGTATCACGTATACCTTCTGAATTTTACATGTTATCCTTTAAAAACCGTTCCACCCTTCTGTGCACAACGTCAGCCCCTTCTCCACGTACTATGCCGTGATTTTCAGAGTAGACAAGGGTCAACTCCTTCTGGACCGATGTGATCTTTTTAAATATTTCCAGCGCTCCCTCGGGATCCACGGTTGGATCACCTGAACCCTGCATTACCAGTGCCGGTATTTTTATCTCATTCAACGAATCTCCCACCTGCTGCATGAGCATCTCCATCTGGTGTACACCGCTTACGGGGTTTCTCTGGTAATTTATTTCCGGGTTATCAGGATGATTGGGTATGAATTCCATTGAACCCCTCTTTATCTTAAATTTTTTCAGCAGCTTGTTCCAGGTATCCACCGCGGGTACCAGGTTTGACGCGAAATCCACCAGCTTAAGGGGCGCGCTTATGGATACCACGCATTTGAAATTACCGGGTTTCCTTGCAGCTCCCATCAATGCCAGCCCGGCGCCGGTAGAAAAACCCGCAATGGACATCTCCCTGACAGAGTTCTTCAACACCACGTATCCCCGGTTCACCGACTCGTACCACTCCTCCCATTTTCTGCGTACAAGGTCATCAGGGGAAGTGCCATGCCCGCGAAGCCGCACACCGTACACGGTAAACCCGGCGTTATAAAGGTAATCCGCAAGCTGCCGCACTTCCTCGGGTGCGGCCATGTAGCCATGGATCAGCAGCACGCCTCTGCGCGCACAGAGACGTTTAAGAAAAAAAGGACTGCCAATCCTTTGTGGTTTTGATTCAGTATCAACATAATACTCGTTGTAATCCTTCAGGAAGATGTGTATATCCTTCTTAAGCATTATGTTGCGAATAGTCCGCCTTACCAGCCATGAAGGCATAAAGACGATCCTGTCAAACCTGCGGGTGACCTGGCTTAACGGTTCTATCTCGTTTTTCAATACTTCTACAATATTATCCCTTCGAACTGTATGAAATTCGTATGACCTGGAGAAGTGCTCCTTCTTTATAGTGATGATCCCGTTGTTTACAACGATCAACCCGTCTGATTTTGCAGCATCAATGAAATTATCAAAATGCCGGTGCGGCTCATCCCGCAGAAGGTTTCCCTGCCGTTGATAAAGAACCGTGTGGTTGGTTTTCAGGTTCATTTCTTTAATGGATTCGATGGCAAGAAACGCCCGGTTCTTGAAATCGTCCATTGAAATGCGGTTACCTCTTGTCTGCATCAAGATGTAAGAGAACACGTGATCATGGTTAACGGTGGTCATATTATAAATATCTGCCATGTACCTGTACATGATATCAATGGCAACCTTTCTCATCAATACGTCCTTTCGCAGGTCACTGTAATCAAGGTACAGCTTTTTGTTCCTGATCTTGCGCTGTACCATGATCCTGTCAAGGTAGGGGCCTATGGCGATGGGCTCTCCAAAATTTATATCTATATCCACACCATCGATGAGCATACTTCCTTCAACCTCAAGCTCTTCCTCTATTCGCTCCGGAAGGGTGTCTACGAACATGCTGGCTATCCTGTTTATCAGGTTCGCGCGCGCCCTGACAGGGAAATAGGTAATGTTCACGGGGACTATGTACGTTTGAAGACTGTTCACCTTTTCAAGCTCATCATCTTCAATACCAAAACGCGACTGCAGTTCAAGAAGTCTCTTTCGGTCACCTGTTCGTGCACAGTTCTTGAACTCTTCCCTGTAAAACTGCGCCCTCAGGGCCAGGTGGGCAGCACCCGTATGGGGTGGACGACGGATACCGGTGTTGTATATCATGTACTTCCCACGTTCTACCAGCTTCTTGTCCTTTATCATCTGGCCTTCGGGAAAAATGATACATGGCATGTCGCCGCGTAAAAGTGAGCCCAGCAACACCCTGTCACGGTCGGGATCCTTAGTGGAAACGGCACCCAGCTTGTTCATGTAGGAACCCAGGGCCCCCTTGAAAAAACTGTGATGAGCAAGAGCATTCACGTATTTCCCGGTTTCCTTGTATATAACGTTGGGAAGGAAGAATGTCTCCATCCGTGTAAAGTGGTTCACAACAAATACGACTGGCTGATTGGGAATTCTTTCGGCATCATGTACACGAATATCCGCCTTGGTAAAGCGGGTAAGTGTATCAATGGCCATACCTGTTAATCTCATCAAGAATCCGGATCGTTCCATGGGTGTCCCTCTCAATAACGTTTCTTAATATAATCATCTATTATACGACCATGATCAAACACAAGGTTTCCCGGGATAGCAGAAATGGGGAAAACCCTGGCTTCGCTGGCATCGTCGGCACCTTCAGGTGTCCCTTCAGCGTGTGCAATATACACGGTAGTGATAGTATGCTGCCTGGGATCACGCCCCGGATCAGAATACGTGTGAAACTGTCGTTCAAGATCCACGTGCAGGGAAGTTTCTTCCCTCGCTTCACGTACCGCAGCCTCCTCCAGTGATTCACCGTAATCCACGAATCCACCCGGCAGTGCCCATCCATGGGGCGGATTCTTCCTCAAGATCAATACGATACCTTCGGCGTCCATTTTGTCAGTATCAGCTTTGCCGGGATTTAACCTGATGATAATATCAACCGTTGGTACCGGGTTCCTGTATTCCTTCATTTTCCTCTCCATTATCCAGGTATTTCACAAGGGTGATCTCGTTCCCCTTTTCATTGAAAGATATATCGAATACACTCTTCACCATCTGCAATCCAATCCCGTGAAAGGACTCCAGCAGTTCGGTGTTAATGTTTCCGGGTTCAAGGTTAAGATAATACTCCCAGTCAAATCCCTCACCCTGGTCTTTGATCACGTATACAACTTTTTCCTCGTCCATCTGGTGTGAAATATCAATGGTTCTTTCCTGTAGATCTTTCTTGTTGGTAACAGAGAGCATCAGCTCCCAGTAATTCCCCTTTTTCTTTCTCAGTTCCGTTTTTGTTTTAAAGTCAATACCCAGGTTCCCGTGCTCTATTGCATTGATGATCACTTCCTGCAGGCCCAGCTGCATCCGTATGATCTCTGCCTGGTCTATCCTGTTTTCAAGGTTACGGGTCATCCTGTAGGTAAGCAGGTTTACCAGCGAAACATTATTTCCGATCACGTATCGGCTTGACTCGCTTTTTAAATATTTCCCCGTTAAGATGTCACTCTGGGTAGCCCTTCCTACAACGAGAATATACTGCAACTCGTTTTTTAAAAGAATAGGTATCATCTTGAAGGCTATGGTATGCACCCGGCTGGTATTCTTGACGCTGCATGGTAACATCATGTCCGCCTCGTTACCGATAAACACATCCCTGAAACGGCATAAAAGAAGATCCTTTAACTGTATATTATCCTCGAATGACTTATCATACAGGATTGACCTGAACGGTTTCTTAATGAGATCTTCACGTTCAAAATGCAGTAATTTCGTAAGCGCCGGGTTGAAGGTTATTACGCGCCCCAGCGTGTCAAGCAGCATAATGATCTCGTTGGTATGGCTTATGATGAGGTTTTTCCATTCCAGTTCTTCACATATCAGGTTGTAACGATGACGGGCCATCATTACGCTCCTGTGAAACAGGAAGAACCCGGCCGCTGCGACCAGCAGGTATAGTATCCCTCCCGCAACAGCCGGCACCAGGTAATCACCTGTTAAATCAATATCCGCAAGCATCATAACGGCAACAGCAGGGAGAAGCACTACTATTACCAGCAATATCAACTCGGTTACGCGCAGCAGGGTTACTGTCCGGAGTGGTTGAGTCTCAACCAGTCGTGTAGGATCAAATTTTCTCATATAGATGCGCTTTTTTTTCAATGGAAACCATAACAACACCTGTATATATTTTTTACAGAACCATGGCCATTTTACAAGTATTTTTCATACTACCATAATACCCGTTTCACGGGTACCGGAGAAAAATCCTTGCATTAATGATCTGCCACCGTAATTTTGCCCGATCAGGATGGGGCATTATAATTTTCACTCTTTCCGGATTCTTGGGAATGTAAAACAGTTTCTTTATAACAAAAACCTATGAGATTGCAATTTACATAATTATTTTAACCGCAGATACACGCAGACTTGTGCTGAGCCTGTCGAAGTATGAACACAGATGGTGGTAATAATGATCAATTATTAACGATAATCCGCGTTAATCCGCGTTTATCTAGCGAAGCGGGCGGTTTCATATATTTAAAGTCTTATGATATCATAAGCTTCT
>CAYFSO010000019.1:0-33883 GCA_964345775.1 uncultured Leptospiraceae bacterium
GAGCCATTCAACTAATTGTTTGGCAGTTCCAACATCCATAATTATTCCACACTCGATTTCTCTTATTAGACCTGTTTTACCCTCTTCAATAGTACCCTTATCTATAGTTCCATCTTCTTCGATTTTATGTTTAACCCTTCTTGGTGTAACTCTTCTTTCAATAAAAGGTTCCATATGAATTTTCCCCCTGGGGGTCAATCCTCCAAAGAAACCGTCTGAGTAAAACTCTCGATAATTTTTAGATTTCACATAGTTAAATATAATTTCTTTTATTTCTACTCTTTCTTCTTTATCTTTGCTCATTACAATCTCCCAGTTTCTTAATCTGGTAAAAATTAATTCTTTCTATCATTAAGTCAAGTAAGAATGAAATCATTTATTAAAAGTATATAATTAATTTGACTTAGTCAAGAATCATTAGTTACATAAATAATCATAAGCAATTTTACAATTATAAAGTAATCCAAAACATGCTTCATCAATAGGAGTGTCGAGGGCCACCATAAAAAGACTTATTTTCCTTCACGATATCTCATGAACCAGAAGAAGGTGCCAATAATTATTCCAAAAATGAGAAAAAAGATGAGTGTTAAATAAACTTTTATATCTGTATGGCTTAAATCCATTTCATTGGAAATAAAATAAAATATGCTTATTATGCCAAAAGTAAACACGAATGTTACACTATAAACAACGAGTTTATTCACTGACTTTCCACCACTGTCAAAAACTAATATTTTATGATCAAGTTTAATCTATCAAAGATCCTGCCTTACTCCCCAATCATATGAGGCAGCTCACTCTTGTCATAGTTCATAAGCTGCATGTATGCGGCTGAGAAGGCTATAGTTGTAAAGGGAAGTGCCACCAGGACACCTGCAACAAGGGCAAGGATACCCAGGAATACAAGCGCAACGTAAATAACAACAAGCACCAGGATCTGGATCTCGTTCCCTTTTGTAATGGCAACGCTTTTCTTTATGGCATCTGTCACGTTCAAGCCGTCGATAACAAGAAAGTATCCCATTGACAGCCTGATCATTGCATATATAAATACCAGCAGGGTTACTACTGCAGCAACCGTAATAGCCGTATCCAGGGGATACCCGGGGTTTGCAGATTCAAGGTATAATAGAACCATGAACGGGATGGCGATCAGTACGAATATGGCAATATACATCCAGAAAAGACCAAGATATGCGGGAAATCTTCTGAAGCCTTCGAAAAGGTTACCCGTACTGGTCTCTTCATTTCGTGCTGCTTTTAATGAAAAGATATACAAACCTCCCGTGATTACGGGTGCAATAAAAAGTGCGTAAATGATATCAAGAAATGGTACGTAACTGATAACGATGTCTAAGAGAAGATAGATCAATACAACCAGTATGGCTGTACCGGCGTTGTTCTTGAAACCGCTCCATCCATGCGAAAGAGATTTGCCAATGTCGATCTTGTTGTTCATGATACCCCGCTTTATAATTGTTATTAGTACTGCCCTTACCATTGTCCTTCCAGTATGTCCAGCAGAAAAGAGAACAATATCTGCAAATATGAATAGTTTTAACCACTTTCACATAACAAAAAAAGTGCACCCTGGAAGGTGCACTTTCAACATCCTCGTTGCTGACAACCGACTTACTTACCTTCAACCGGTTTCATGGTCACGATGGTAGCTTCATCATCCGCGGGCCTTTCGGTATTTACGGCGTTTTCGTAGTTGGGCTTTTTCGCTTCAGGGGGAGCAATGAAGAGGATATCCCCGTTATCCAGTGTTTCCCAGAAATACACGTAATATGGGATATACTTCCCTGAACCGTCTTCCGATTGAGCCTTTTTCTCCACGGGATTGGCAACGATCATCTTTCTCTCTTTATCAATGATCCGTTCAATATCGAGATACTTCGTATCCATCTTCTGGTTGCCGGGATACTCCATCTTCACCCTTGACCGGTCAAAATGGTACACCGCCTCTCCCTTATCAGATGCGACGGTAAATGTTTTTCCCCGTAATTCATTATTGAACGAATTGGCAGCATCACTGCCACAGCCCCAGAAAACAAGGCCCGAAATAAAGAGAATTGATATTACTGCTGCTATTCTTTTCATGTATTACCTCCAATACAAGCGAAGTTTTTACCAGTATAGCAGAAGTATTACCGCCTGTCAAATGAGCCGGCCTATTTCAATTCGTCATAGAGGTTCTTTGCCAGTCCCAGGTTGGACGTTTCTGAGAGTTTTATGGCGTACTGGTCATACAGCATGTCCTCGAAAACTTCCTCGGCGAAACCGCCATCCAGAAATCCCTGTTTGGGCACACTGTCCCGCATCTCTTTCAGCATTTTGCCCACGAAGATGGATTCCATCTCCAGGCACACCTTCATGAGATTCTTATCAACGGGCTTTTTTCCCGGTGATGCACCCGACCTGTTATTTTCGAGTGCACCTTCCAGGTGATTATCGAAAGAAGACTTCTGCTGGCTCTTACGCACCATCGATTCCATTGTGGAACCGGAACGCTGTATGTTATTCATGCTTCGGGCATGTGCCGGTATGCTGTTCTGTAAAAAATTCATAAGCTCACCTCACTGTATTACCAGGTCTGCGTGTAATGCCCCGGCCTTTTTCATGGCCTTGAGTATTGCAATGATGTCGGACGTAGATGCCCCGATAAAGTTCAAAGAATCCACAAGGTCTTTTACCGTGGAAGAATCTTTCAAAAGCGCCACGTTGTTTTTTCGGTTGCTTCCCTCAACGGTAATGGTCATGCCCGACCGGCTCACCACTACCTGCGAGATACGCACGTCCCCGCCCATCACGATGGTACCGTCCTGCTCGTTCACCACCACCCGGGCCTGGTAACTTGGTGTCACCTCCAGGTTCTCTATCGTGGAGATGAACTCGGTCAGTGTTCCCTCCGTGGGCACCGAACACTGAATGGCACCATTTTTAATTTCAGTTTCCGTATCGGGATACTTTTTCTCAATAGCCTTCTGTACCTGGTCGGCCACCGTGAAATCCCAGTTGTGCATCACCAGCGATATGACACCGTCACTGACGATCTGCGGCTCAATACCCCGCTCTATGATCCCGCCGTTCACCACGCTGGCCACGGTAATGTTGCTGCGTCCCCTCCGATCGTCAGTCTGCGGTGTTGAAAGCTGGCCCTGTGCAACCACGTACGTCCTGTCGTCCGCCCCCTTTAATGGTGACTGGAGCAACAGCCCGCCCTTCAGGGACTTGGCATCCCCGATGGATGATACCGTTACGTCAACCCTGTCCCCGGCCCTGGTAAAGGCGGGAAGCTTTGCCGTTACCAGTACGGCGGCCACGTTCTTCGAGTTGGCAACGTCTTCTTCAAGGCCCAGGTTTTTCAGTACGTTCTTCAGTGATGTGCGGGTCAGTTCAACCCTGCTGTCACCGGTACCCTGCAGGCCCACCACAAGGCCGTACCCGTACACCTGGTTTTCCCGCAATCCCTCGATGTTCACCAGGTCCTTGATGCGGACGGATATTTCGGCCCCCACCATTGAGGGCATAATGAAAATAATTGCAATTAATATGTGTGCCAGTTTCCGTTCCATCTACTGCGTGATCTCCCCTATCATCTTCTGCAGGTAATCGATGATGATGTCCTGTTTTTCCTCCTCGGTAAGCGTTGTGCTGGCCGCCTCGTCCTCTTCAAGCGGCGGACGCTGTATGTTTATGCCCGCTCCTTCCTTAACTCCGCGAATATCCAGCCTCATGTCGGCGATGTCAGCTGACGAGATCATCCTTCCCTTGAGAAGAACGGGATCAACGATCCCCGTTACCGTGAATATGTTCGCGATCCCGGAGAAGGCGTAGGTCCTGGTTCCCTGTATCCTGAAATTACCACCGGGCAGCTGCTCTGTTACCCTGGCTGCCATCTGTATTGTCATGTTTCCCCTGCCTGTTACGGCAGTGGAGTTTCTTGTCTGTGAATTCCTGCTTGATTGTACCGGCGGAAGAAAGGGTGTAAGGTTCCCATCAGGATTTGAACTAACCGAGAACGAGTCATCCTGTGTTAACTGCAGGTTAAACCGCATCCTGGATATATCCTCCACCTGTACCTGGAGCACGTCACCAACTTCCAGGTTTTCCCCGGAAGCATATATATTCCTGTCCTGCCATATGCTCTGGCCCCACAGGCTCCCTGCGGCCACTGGAAGCACGCAAGCTACAAGCAACACGAGACGTTTCACAGTTGTACCTCCACAAGTCCCTTTGCAACAAGCGTACCGTTGAGCTTCTTTTTCCCGGTCATTTTCACTTCAACCCGCTCTCCCCTTTTGCACGAGTCAACTGCTTTACCTCTTACTTCAATAAGTATTCCACCCTTGTTCACCCGCACGGTAACCATGTCGCCACGCCGCACCTCTACGGCACTTTTTCCGGGTGACCTCTCATGCCCGCGCGTTCCCGGAACAACTATCCTTGTGGCACTGCCGTATATGATGATATTTTCACTGACAGCCTCACGCAGCATGGAAAGCAGTTCGGCACGGTCAACCAGACCGTCAGACTGGAGATCAGGTGCTATCACCATGTGGCGTATGGCTTTAGCCGTTTCACCCTGCCCGTCAACAAGGGCAATATCACCAACCTTTACCTGCGCAGCAGACGGTGTTACCCGTGACTTTAAGTATACTACCACGTCAGCACAAAGTGGTTGTACGGGCCATGACAGCATAACGCACAATGTGGCAAGTGAAATTACTTTACTCATTAACGCTTCATACCTATGGCAGTTGCCAGCATGGAATCGGATGACTGTATAGCCTTTGAATTTATCTCGTATGCCCTCTGGGCAACTATCATGTTCACCATCTCGTCAACAACCTTTACGTTGGACATTTCCAAAAAACCCTGGTGCGTCTTTGCCATGCCGTTCATAGCCGGCTGTCCCGCGATCTCTTCACCGGATGCGGCTGTTGTTTTTAAAAGGTTGTCACCGATACTCTGCAACCCGGCAGGATTCACGAACCGCGCTATCTCGATCTGCCCAACCTCTATGGGATCATCATCTCCAACCACCTTCACGCTTACCCGCCCGTCCTGGCTGATTGAAAGACTCTCGTGGATGAAGTTGTCGGGAAGCACAATTGGCGGCTCCAGCAGGTACCCGTTTGAAGTCACCACCTGCCGGTTGGAATCTATCTTGAACGAACCGTCCCTGGTATACGCCATTGAGCCATCGTACATCTGCACCTTGAAGAATCCTTCGCCTTCCAGGGCAATATCCATCTTGTTACCGGTTGCCTGCAGGCTCCCCTGTTCAAACATCTTCTGCGTGGCGGCCACCTTCACACCGTGACCAACCTGTATACCCGTTGGCACCTCGGATATTTCGGTGGCAGGGGTGCCGGCCATTTTCACCGTCTGGTAAATCAGGTCCTCGAATTCGGCCCTGTTCTTCTTGAAACCGGTGGTGTTCACGTTTGACAGGTTATTGGATATTGTATCGATATTAAACTGCTGTCCCACCATTCCTGATGCCGCAGTCCACAATGAACGCATCATGTCCTGTACCTCTCTAATAACGGGGATTATGTCCCCATGGATTAATATATACTGCTGTTACTATTATCGGTGTAATTAATTTCTACATTAACATCAAATTACAGATTACCTGATTGACATTTTAAATCGGCAAATATAATAATATCTCATCACAAATCAATCCAGTTCAAGGAGAATAGCATGGGATGTAAAACATACCTGAAGGCATGCGCGATAACAGTTGCCGCTTTGATGATAGTATCATGCGCAAGCACCAAAGACAAGAAGGCGGAAGTTCCCGATAACGGCAAGGGAAAGATATCCTGGGACGACGGCTCCTTGAAGGGAAAAGGGCTTTTCAAGAACAAGATGAAAACCGGTGAGTGGACCCTGTTCCACAAGGGTTCCGGCGAAAAGCTTGCTACCGGCAGGTACGTGAACGACCAGCAGCAGGGTTCATGGACCTATTTCCATAAAAACGGGCAGAAAAGCATGGAAGGTGAATTCGACCAGGGCCAGAAAACCGGCCCCTGGACCGCGTACTACCCCACCGGTGAAAAGATGTGGGAAGCCACTTACGTCATTCGCACACAGACCGAGGGCGGTTTTGAAATGCGAGTTGGCGGCATTGAAGGTATCAAGAAATCATTTTTCAAGAACGGGAAGGTATGGAAAGAGGAGGAGTATCGCCAGGGCATAAAATCCGGACGTTCCCAGGAATACTACGAGAACGGACGTCCAAAGGAGATCGCCTGGTTCAAGGATAACAAGCGCGACGGCAAGATGAACAAGTGGTACCAGAATGGCAAATCGAAAGAACAGGGCTTCTACGATTCGGGTAAGCGTGACGGCAACTTTAAATTCTTCTTCGAAAACGGCCAGCTGGCACAGTCCGGAAGGTTTGATGATGACAAGCTGAACGGACAGTGGAAATTTTATTCAGCCGAGGGTTTACTACAGAAGGAAGGACGGTATAGCGCGGGTAAGGAAACCGGTCTCTGGACCTTCTACCAGTATCCCTCGCGGCGCAGGCGCCTTAAGTCAATGGAACTGCCCTTAAACGGCGGCATGGTAAACTCGGGAAAAGAGTCCATCCTTTACGACGACAGCGGCAAGCGTACCGGCAAGGGACAGCTTTCCGGTATACCCAAGGGAATTTACGAGGTAACCAAAAACGGGAAAAAGGCTGGAACAACCGCCTCAGCAGCTGTACCAACCGACAATCCACAAAAGAAAACAACCTACAGCTGGACCGGTAAATGGCAGAAGCCGAAGAAAAACGGCCAGTGGACAGAGTATTTTCCGGGAACCAGCAGGGTAAAATTTGAAGCGACCTATATGATGAACAAGCTTAACGGAAAATACAGGGAATTTCATACAAACGGCAAAGTAAAGGCAGAAGGCGAGTACATGAACGGAAAGATGAACGGCATGTGGACATTTTATAACAGTGACGGTTCAAAGGACGAGGAAAGATCCGGAAGGTACATGCTTGGGAAAAAATCCAGTTTTTAATAATTGAAATATTCCGGTACTCAAGTAAAAGAGGCTGCTTCACGGCAGCCTCTTTTTATTAAAGATTATTGCTATTTTTTCATCGCGTAGACCCTCATACGCGATCCGCTGCCCGGCAGCACATTCCATGTGTCATTTTCATAAGCGTATAAACTGTCATTTTGTACACCACTGGAATCGTAATACACGTTAACCGGCTCATCAAACCCGCCTTCACCATCATCGTAGAGATAGATAACCGCCCAGTATGTGCCTGCCGGGAGTTCCAGTTCATAATTACAAAATGTCACAAGCCATGACTCTTCGTCTCCTTCAACGGGGATCTCTGAAAGCTGACAGCTGTACAGGGCCAGCAGGTTTCCATCATCAGGATCTGGCCCCGTATCGCTCTTGCTGTATATGGCTATGCGAACCCTGTCATCTTCGGTACAGGTACTGGTTAGCCTGGTCATCCTGAATTGCAGTGCGCATATAACATACCTTTTATCCAGTTGAATGGATTGAGCCATCCTGGTAGTATTGCCGGTTGTCCTCTTCAATTCAATGATATCAGCCGCGTCGGCATTCTGGTCTATAAGCACAAATGGCTGTGGATCCGGTTCATCTGTAACCATCTCCCCGTAATCACATGAGACCAATATCATGGTGCAAATAATCAATACAACCCGGGTAACCTCAAGGGAACAACGCCTGAAACACATTACATCCTCCCATCACGTTCTTTTTACTGTCATATAACAGCCAAAAGCGCATAATGCAAGGATTTTTCAAACCGTCCGGTCACATTTTTGTATGAGTAACAAAGGTTAAATATATAGTCTTACCTTCCTTTTGAAACTATATATTAAAATAACTCAACAACAACCTGCTATTCGGATAAAATAACGATACTAACCTGTATTGATGGGCTCTTCGCGTTCTTCGCGTCGTTGCGTGAAACCTCTACGGCTTACTGGAAATACCCAACGGCGTTCCTGAAGATGGCAATCCCCTCACCCTCTTCGGGTATATCGGTATTGTTCCTCCGTGCTTCTTCCTTCTGGTAAGTCCAGTCATCACGCTGCCTGAAGAATATATGCCGCTCGGGATGGGGCATCATGCCCATGATCCTTCCGGTACTGTTGGTTATGGCGGCCATGTCGTGAATGGAACCGTTGGGATTGTGCGGGAATTCTCCGTTGGCAGGTGAACCGTCGGCATTGATGTACCGCATTACCACCTGCCTGTTATCTTCCAGTGCCTTTATTGTGGATTCCGCGGCAAAGAGGTTCCCTTCCGCATGGGCCACCGGGATGTGAAGACGCTTGATACCCCTTGTAAATACACAGGGAGAATCTTCCTCCACCTCAAGGTCAACCCAGCGGCACTGGAAACGGAAAGTCCTGTTATGCTCAAGGGAGACCTCAATATCACCAACAGGTTTGCTGGTTGCCGGCACAATACCAAGATTGGCCATTACCTGGAACCCGTTGCAGATACCCAGCATGAGGGTGTCCCGCTCTATGAACTCCTGGAATTCCTGGAAAAGATTGTTTTTTATCCTGTTGGCCAGGGCCCTACCGCTTCCGGTATCATCCCCGTAAGAGAACCCGCCGGGGAATGAGAATACCTGGTACTCATCCAGCATTCGTTTATTCTCGATTATTTCGTTTATATGCACAATATCTGCCCTTGCTCCTGCCAGTTCAAAGGCATAGCGTGTCTCTTCGTCGCAGTTTATACCATATCCTGTGAGTATTAATGCCCGTGGTGTCGCCATACTTCTTAAACCTGCTTTCCTTAGAAATTTTTGAAGAGTCCCTTGTACGAATCCAGAAGACGTGAAACTTCCATCTTCACCTGCCCGTTGCCCTCTACCGGTGTAATACGCACGGTATCATCGCCGGTAACCTCGCCAATACAGCGGCAGGTGATATCCGCACAGAGTGCCTCGAACTGCCCTGTCTTATCAGCGGGCACCGATACCAGGATACGACCCTGTGACTCGGAGAAGAATATGTCATCATTGCGGGAAACCCCGTTTACCGGTACTTCTGCAAGCCTAATGCCGCAGCCTGTACGTCCTGCCATTGATGATCTTGCGATGGCAAGCCACAGGCCCCCGCGTTCTACGCTTGTGCTTGATGCCACCAGGCCCTCGCCCAGGGCCTTCTCAAGAGCACGGTAGGTCTTCATGTTCTCTTCCGCGTTCACCTTCGGCACCGTGTTACCCACGTAGGCCAACCCGGACAGGCGCTCGCCCATATAGGCAAGGTATTCGCTGCCGCCAAGCTCGTCCCACGTCATTCCCATGAGGTATATTTTGTCTCCCGGCATCTTGAAATCGATGGTCTGGCATTTGTCTATATCGAAGGTGATGCCGATGGACGAGATCAAGAGGGTGGGCGGCACCGATATCTGCACCTCGTTGAAATTCTCGTCGTAGCCCCTGAAATCGTTGAACATGCTGTCCTTGCCCGACACGTAGGGGGTGCCGTATTTAACGGCGAAATCGTAGCATGCCCGGGCCGCCTCTTTCAGCTGTCCCAGCCGTTCGGGGTTGTTGGAATCGCACCAGCAGAAATTATCCAGCAGCGCCAGCCGGTCAAGGGTGCCGCCTGCGGCGATCACGTTTCGTATGGATGTATCGATGGAACATGCTGCCATCCAGTAGGTATCAATATCGCTGTACGACGGGTAAAGCCCCTGCGAGAGCACCACCCCGCGGCGTGACGAGAATACCGGCCGTATCACCGTGGCCGACGAGTTCACCTTCCCCTTCCCGTGAAGGGGCTTGATAACGCTGTTCCCCTGCACCTCGTGGTCGTACTGGTATGATATGAATTCAAAGCTTGCGGTGTTGAGCCTTCCCACCATGTCCTGGAGCACAACGGGATAATCGTCGGGCTCTGCAAACTCGGGGTACTGGCCTGACCGCCTGGTATACGTGGTTTTCAGTTCCTTTTTGGGAAGCCCGTCGTGCAGAAAATCAAGGTCAAGGTCAAACACCTTCTCTCCCCTGTACTTTACTATGCCCCGCCCTGTATCGGTAAAACGGCCTATGACGGTGGCTTCCACCCCCCGTTTTTCCATCAGCTTCAGAAACTGTTCACATTTCTCTTCGGGTACCGAGAGGGTCATTCGCTCCTGCGATTCGCTCACCCATATCTGCCATGGGGCCATGCCGGGGTATTTCAGGGGGACGTTTTCAAGCTCAACCTCGAAGCCCCCTGACTCCCGGGCCATCTCTGCCACCGAGCATGAAAGCCCGCCGGCCCCGTTGTCGGTTATGGAATTGTACAGTCCAAGGTCACGTGCTTCTTTCACGATGGCGTCGGACAGCTTTTTCTGCGTGATGGGATCACCTATCTGCACCGCGGTTGCCGGGCTGCCCGACGAGAGGGCCTCGGACGAGAAGGTGGCGCCGTGTATGCCGTCAAGCCCTACCCGTCCGCCTGCCATCACCACGCAGTCTCCGGGCATTGCCTTTTTCTGCACCGAGGATTTGCCGTTGATATTGCGGGGGATCAGCCCAATTGTACCCACGAACACCAATGGTTTTCCCTTGTACCGCGGATCAAAGTAGATAAAACCCTGCGGTGTGGGGATGCCCGAGTTGTTACCCCCAACGTTCACGCCGCGAATAACACCTTCCATTATCCGGCGGGGGGACAGCATTCGTGCCCCCTCGTCCTTTGCCCGGTAAAGAGGCTTTTTATCAAATGGACTGGCAAAACAGAACCCGTACCTGTTGGCAACGGGTTTTGACCCCATGCCAAAGCCGATGGCATCCCTGTTCACCCCCACGATACCGGTGATGGATCCGCCGAAAGGATCAAGTGCGCTGGGGCTGTTGTGGGTCTCCACCTTGTCGGCGATCACGTAGTCATCGTCAAACTCGATACCGCCGGCATTGTCAGAGAACACCGACACGCAGAAATCGTCCTTCCCCTTGTTCTTGCGGACAACCACGGTTGCCTCACGTATGTACTGCCTGAATATGCCTTCGTCCAGGTCGTCTATTTTCGCTGCGAATATGGTATGCTTGCAGTGCTCACTCCATGTCTGGGCGATGGACTCAAGCTCAACATCGGTGGGGTTACGATTCTCCTGGTCTTTAAAATAATGCTTAATAACGTTCATGGACAGCATGTCAAGTGCAAGGGGGCCCCGCCGTGAGCCATCCGTATCGGGGATGCCTTCACGTCCCAGCATCGCCAGTTCATCGTCCGAAAGGTCAAGGCTGACCGTATCCGCTTCACCACGCTCATGCAGGTCTACCAGCGGAAGCTCCTTCCCCATGCCGCCATCGGTTACGTACTCCCGGTGATTTTTCACTTTCATGCGCTGTATAAGGGGATTGTGCAATTCAAGGGCAATGTCCCCGGCCATGTCACGGTTTATTTCACCCCATATGAAATAGGTGGTTGTGGTAAACACCGTTTTTTCAGGATCCAGGCGGGTCTTTTGTATGTCTTCGATCATTTCACGGGTGGTGTGGGAAACGTTGTCGGTAACACCTGGAAGATACCCGATCTCTATGGCGCACGTAAAATCGCCCGGATGGAAGGGTTCGTTCACCTGGTAATGCTGGGTCACGGGCTGTATCAACGCCTCCGCTATTTTTACGCTGGTCTCAGCCGGAATGTCCGCATGTACCAGGTAGTTATCTGTAATTACTATCTTGTTGACAGGATACCCCAGGGATGAAAGCCGTTTCTGTAACACTTCTCCGCGAAAATCCGGGGTCTTGTAGTATACTTCTATTCGGTAATCAGCTGTTTCCATTGCCACTCCAATGCATTTTTTGTACTGAATACAGGCAACCTTGTAAAAGTCCAGAATAATTTATGTAAAATACCACTTCTGGATCATCATTTGTCTATAAATATAAAAGGCGCTCATGATGATCATCATGGCGCCATAAGTTCGTTCCATCTTTAGCTGGTCGGTTCCGGGACGATCAGCTTTGTGCTAAAGATGTGTTATAATGTTGTGTTGCGTTGGTTCCGTATTAAGTGGGTTTTAACATTAATAAATGTATCATGGCATACAAGCCGTTTCCAAATAAAATGGGTAAAAGCCGCCATTTTTTGCTTTTTAAGATTTGACAGGTGAACTTACTCATTATGTACTACTTTATGTTGTTATAGAAATTCTAGAATTACTGCTCTGGATATGAAAGAAAACAGGTACCAGGACGACCCCATACATATACTGCTTGTTGATGACGAGGAAAAGCTGTGTATACGACTTGCCCGTATACTCGAGAAGGAAGGGTATGTCATCGAGACAGCATTTAATGGTAATGATGCTATTGACCTCATGGATTCCCGTCACTATGACATCATCCTCACCGACCTGAACATGCCCGACAGGAACGGGTTTGAGCTCATGGAACACAGCAGGGACAGTGAGCTGGACGCGCTGGTACTGGTGTTAACCGGTTACGCCTCCATTGACGCGGCCATACAGTCCATCAAGCTGGGGGCCTATGATTTCATCCAGAAACCCATTGATGTTGAAACATTCAAGCTTACCATACGCAGGGCGGCAGACACTGTACGGCTGAAAAGGGAAAACAGGCAAAACCTTGAAGAACTGAAAAAGCTGAACCAGCTGAAGAATGAATTCATATCGGTTGTATCCCATGACCTGCGTTCACCCCTTGCAACCATTGGCGCTTATGTCAATTATCTCATGAAAAAAGGGGACCTCAACGAAAAGCAGCACAGGTACCTCAATATTATACGTGAAATTTCAGACAACCTCTACTCACTTGTGAATGAACTGCTGGACATCTCAAAGATAGAGTCGGGCGTTATCCAGCTGAACTACGAGGAAACAGATATTAACGAGTTGATCGAGAACAGCATCAACAACTTCAAGATCCTTGCGCAGGACAAGAATGACAGGATCAACTACCAGGACAACCTTGAACAGATGACAATTAAGATAGACAGGATCAAGATACTCCAGGTGCTCAATAACATAATCAGCAATGCCATCAAGTTCACCGAAAACGGCACCATCAATATTAAAAGCGAAACTGTTGACGAAGGTATTCGAATATCCATCGAGGATACGGGAACCGGCATTGAGCAGAACGAACTGCAGGATCTTTTTGATGAATATTCCATCATTCAAAGAAACGGGACCAGGGGAGAAAGCGGTACCGGGCTTGGCCTGGTCATTTGTAAACGGTTTATCGAACTCCACAACGGTACAATTGACGTGGAAAGCACCCCCGGGAAGGGTAGTAAATTTATCATCTATCTCCCCGGTGCTTTCGAAAATAGAGATAATACATGAAAACTAATCTACTAACCAGGATAACGGGTATGTCTACGCGGTATCCCGTCATTATCATACTTGTCATACTGGCAGCAACATTCATAAATGCACTGCTTCTTAACCATGTAATAAATTCAAATAACCGTGATTTCAAGGTTCTTGTACAGCAAAAGCAGAAAGAATACCTTGCAAGAAAAGCGGACTGGGTGCGTATTGAAATGGATAACCCCAAAAGTATTTCCGAGTTATCCCGCAGTTTGCGCAACTCCAGGATGTTCGAAATAGAAAAGCCGGCAGGTGTTTACATCTTTTCCCGGACATCGGATGACCGGTATTTCCGATTGCGGGATATTGTAATATCCAATCCCCCGCTTGCAGGGATCTTTACAAAAGGAACTGTCCTCAAGGACTCACGCTCCGTTGATCATATGAGACGCGGACTGACCGAGGTCTCGGTAGATACAACGATGCGCTCTAAAAAGGAATACGTCTGGCAGAACGTGTATTTCCCGCTGGAGGCAGGGAACAATAATTACGTGGTAATGATGCAGTCACCGGCCTACAATACTATCAATATACTTGGGCAATTCCAGGCAGCGGCTCACCGGATGAAGGTGCACATACTGGTCATAACCTCCATAAGCCTTGTGGTGGTGATATTCCTGGTGCTTCTTTTTACCCATAATATGAGCATGGTTGTACACAATCTTTCAGGAAGTATGCGCAGGGCAGCCGAAGGAGACCTTTCAATAAGTCTTAATCCCGCCGCGGACAGCGATTTCAGGGAACTGGCCACGTCCTTTAATACTTTAATAGAAGAATTACGGTCAAAGGAGCGTGACATTGAAGAACTCAACCAGAAAGACACCATTAGTGATATATTCAAGCTGGGAGTGTCAAGGCTGAAAGAGAACAATATTGATGAAGCCATAACCCTCTTCAGCACGGTAACCATTCTCAAGCCGGACAGTTTCGGAAGCTTTTTCAACCTTGGTGTTGCATATGCCAGGTCGGGAGTATATGATGCTTCTATTGACATGTTCAGGCGGGCACTTGATATAAATTCAGAGCACGAGCTTGCCATGAGCTATATTGAAAAAATAAAAAATATTCGTGAAAAGTATGAAGGACGCGCCTGAAAAACTGGAAAAAGTCATTTCTTCCCTCCCCGCGCAACCCGGCGTGTACCTGATGAAGGACAGGGAAGGAAGTATTATATACATCGGAAAAGCCGGATCACTGAAAAAGCGGGTATCATCGTATTTTCAGAAAGTTGACCAGGATATAAAGACAAGGCTCCTGGTGAAGAATATTGCTGATATTGATTACATCGTTACTGATTCAGAGATCGAAGCCCTTCTCCTTGAGAACACCCTCATTAAAAAGCATAAACCCAGGTACAACGTTCGGCTGAAAGATGATAAACGTTATCCATATATTGCAATCACCCTTCACGAAAAGTATCCCAGGGTTATCTACACCCGCAGGCTTGTCAACAACGGTGATCGCTATTTCGGGCCATACACCGACGCGAAGGCGGCAAAGGAAACGGTCACCCTCATAAATAAGACTTTCAAGCTGAAAACCTGCAAAAAGGATATCCCTCTGAAGGACGGGGAACGGCCCTGCCTGAACTACCAGATGGGCATGTGCCAGGGACCATGCCGTGGAGAAGTGAGCCGTGAAGAATACCGGGAAGTTATTGATAATGTCATATACTTCCTTGAAGGAGAAGTAAACCCGGTAATTGAGAACCTGCAATCACTGATGAAAAAACACTCCCAGGACTACCAGTTCGAGAAGGCTGCACGTATACGGGACATGATATTCAATATCCAGTCTATCTCGGAAACACAGCACGTGGTTACTCCCATCGGGAAGGACGAGGACTACGTAGACATAGCCACCGGCAGGAGAGAAGCGCTGGTACTGCTTTTTGAATTCAGAAAGGGGGTCATGACGGGCAAGAAGATCGCTGTGTTCGATAACGTGGATTATTCTTCACCGGGTGAGATCCTCTCGTACTTTCTTATAGACTACTATCGGCGTTCCGACGTTCCCGGGCGCATATTGACACCGGTCAAGCTGGATGACAGGCAGATGATACAGCGCTACCTTCATTCACGTTCAGGCAGGGAGACGGGGATAATCCCGCCAAGAACATCCCACGAACAGAAGGTTTCCTCGCTTCTAAAGAAAAACCTGGACATGATAATCGCCAACAGGAAGGGTGAAGATACGCCGGATGACAGCATAGCCATACTTGAAGAATTACAGGAAGCACTGGGACTTCCGGCCTTGCCCGATAACATCGAGTGCTTCGATATTTCCAATATACAGGGCACGCATTCGGTTGCATCCATGGTACACTTTACCAACGGGGAACCCGACAAAAGCCAGTACAGGAGATACCGGATAAGGGGATATACTTCTGCCAATGATCCGGGTATGATCCACGAGGTGGTGGGGAGAAGGCTGCAGTACTGTATAAATGAACCTGTGCCCCTGCCCCGGCTTCTTGTTATTGATGGGGGACGTACACAGCTTGCAAGGGCCCGTGAAGCCATGGAGGCCCTTGATGTTGATATACCCGTTATCGGCCTTGCCAAGAAGTTAGAGGAAATATATATCCATCCTTCACAACCACCACTGCGTCTTGACCGTAACAGCAATGCCCTGAAACTGCTGCAACGGATCAGGGATGAAGCACACCGGTTTGCGGTTACCTATCATACAAAAATACGTGACAAAAATGCCACCCGCTCCATACTGGACGAAATACCCGGAATCGGCCAGTCAACCAGGACCCGTCTTCTTGCACGTATCGACGACCCTTCATCATTGAAGGATATGAATATTGAAGAGATAACCGGTATCCCGGGCATAGGAAGAAAAACAGCCGAGAAAATTTTTAATCACTTTCACGCTGAATAGGTATAATTGTAAAGAATATGAAATAGAGAACATACAACACATGGAGAAAAAAAATGGATAATAACCAGTTGTCTCCCGAAACCATAAAGCAATTGCTTACGGCCCAGAGAAATGAAATTACCGAGTACCATATATACAATAAGCTTTCGGCAAGTATCAAGGATCCGGAAAACAGCAGGATATTAAAGCATATCTCGAATGACGAATTTCGTCATTACGATTACTGGAAGTCCTTTACGCAAAAAGAAGTACGTCCCAATCGCCTGAAAGTGTGGTATTACGTCTTTATTTCAAAGGTATTTGGGATCACCTTCGGGCTTAAACTGATGGAACGGGGTGAGGACAGGGCCCAGGTTAGCTATGACAGGCTTGCAGAACGCATTCACGGGGCAAAGAATATTTCTAAGGAAGAACACTCACACGAAGAACAACTCCTGGGTATGATAAAAGAAGAACGCCTGAACTATGTTGGATCAATTGTTCTTGGATTGAATGATGCCCTTGTAGAACTTACCGGTGCCCTTGCGGGCTTAAGTTTCGCACTGCAAAAAACCGATCTTATCGCGGTTGCCGGTCTCATTACCGGTATTGCCGCGTCGTTCTCGATGGCTGCATCGGAATATCTCTCCAAGAAATCAGAAGGTGAAGCAGAAAGCGCGCTGAAATCTTCAATTTATACCGGTTTCGCGTATATCGTTACGGTCATCATACTGGTTCTTCCTTTTTTCCTGCTGGAGCACTACCTGGTTTGCCTCGCATTTACTCTTGCCTCAGCCCTGTTGATAATTTTCCTGTTCAACTATTATATTTCTGTCGCACAGGACCTGAATTTCAGGCACCGGTTTTTTGAAATGGCCGGGATCAGCATGGGGGTGGCGCTTCTTACCTTCGGTATCGGCTTCCTGGTAAGAACCTTCCTGGAGGTTGATGTATAAGAAATAATTGATAGTGGATGGTTGCTGGTGAATTGACATTTCTATCGTCCACCAGCAACAGTTATCCTGCGAGAGATATCTTTACAATGAAATGAAGTTGAGATCTATTATCTCGGGTAATTCTCCCATCTGGCTCAGGAAATCCTGTGACAATTCATCGTCAAGTTCGAGGATCACAAGGGCTTTTCCTCCTCTTTTTGTCCTGGCAAGATGCAGGTTGGCAATATTCACATTACTTTCACCCAGGAAGGAACCTATTGAACCAACAACATTGGGAACATCGTTGTTGTGCATCACCAGCATCTTCCCTGTTGGAATAAAGTCCACCAGGTATTCATCGAATTTCACCACCCAGGGTTGTTTGCCAATCACTGTTCCCCAGAGTTCATTAGATTTTTCGTCTCCTTCTACTTTTACTGTAATAAGATGAGTGTAATCCTTAACGTCGGAACTCTCACCTGTCTGGAACCTGATCCCCCTCTCCTTCGCTAAAACCGGTGCGTTAACATAATTAACATTCCAGTCCACGAATGGATCTATTAGTCCCTTGAGGTACGCGGAGGTAACCGGCTCCAGGTTATAGTCACCGAACTCACCTGAATAATAGATCTGAACAGTATTTACTTTACCATTCATCACCGCTCCCTGAAACCTGCCCATCTTCTCCATGAGGTTTATGTATGGTTTCAACGCATTGTACTCGGCCATGTTCAACGAGGCAAAGTTCACGCTGCTTCGGGCAATACCGGTTCTCAGATATTCTGAGACGTTCTGTGCTGCCTCAACGGCAACAGATACCTGGGCCTCCCTTGTTGAAGCTCCAAGATGGGGAGTCAATATAACATTGGAAAGTTCGTGAAATGGAGGAAGCGTTTCAGGAGGTTCCTCGGTAAACACGTCAAGAGCAGCGCCTGCAATTTTACCTTCTTTCAATGCATCGTAAAGATCCTGTTCATTGTAGATCCCCCCGCGCGCGCAATTAATTAGTCGAACACCGGGTTTCAACTTCGGAAAAACGTTACGGTTTACCAGGTCTCTTGTCTGATCCGTAAGCGGGGTATGCACGGTAATATAGTCCGCGTTCTTCCATATGTCTTCAAGTTCCGTTACTTCCACTTCTATATCATTCACCCTGTCTGCAGGTATATACGGGTCATACCCGATAACACGCATTCCCATACCCCTGCACTTTCGGGCAACTTCCAGGCCTATCCGTCCCAGGCCAATAATGGCAATAGTTTTGCCGTTAAGCTCCACACCTTCCAGTTTCTTCTTTTCCCATTTCTGCTGCTTCATGTATGCATCCGCCTGGGGTATATTACGGGAAACCGCGAATATCATTCCGACGGCATGCTCAGCAGTTGATACTGTATTGCCACCAGGAGTATTCATTACAACTACTCCCCTTTCAGTTGCCCTTGGAATATCAACATTATCCAGGCCAATACCTGCCCTTGCAACAACTTCCAGGCTCTCTGCAGCCTGTAGTATTTCTTCTGTAACCCTGGTGGCAGAACGGATGATCAGTGCATTGGCATCTTTTATCTGTTTTTTCAGTTCATCCACATCACAATCTGTTTTGTAGACCACTTCAAAAGAACCGTTTTTTTGCAGCAGATCCAGACCTTCCTGCGCCATCTTGTCACTGACGAGAATCTTCTTTTTCATTGGCTAATCCCCCTGGTTGTAACGACCTCTCGGTTTTTAATGTTTTTGTTTTAGTAAGTTATATTGATTGTCATATTTAAAACAGATAGATTTCTCCTTGTCAAGAAACTTGATAAAATGTAGTATTTATTTGTCACGATACATTGAACATTTAATACCAGGAACAGGTTTCTTATGAAAATATTTATTACCGGTGGTGCAGGATTTATCGGGTCACATATTGCTGAAGAATACCTGCTGCAGGGACACGAAGTTACCGTGTATGATAATTTTTCAACCGGCAAAATTGAAAATACGAGTTATACTACCACCATGGAAAGACCTGTTGTAGTAGAAGGTGACATCAGGGATTTCAGCCTCCTGGAACAGGCAATCGCCGGCCACGATATTATTTTTCACCAGGCGGCAGTTGCATCAGTGCAGCAATCAATTGAGAATCCACGTGCAACCTTTGAAGTAAACGCAGGAGGCACCCTTAATGTGCTTGAAGCTGCAAAAATACATGGCGCAAGAAAAGTACTATTTGCCTGTTCAGCAGCGATTTTTGGTGATCAGCCCGATCTTCCCAAGACTGAAGGTTCCCCGGTAAAACCCATCGCACCATATGGGGCAGACAAGTACATATCAGAAACGTACCTGAGGCTTTACAACGAACTATATGGTCTTCCAACTGTATCGATGCGATACTTCAATGTCTTCGGTCCAAGGCAGGACCCTTCGTCTCCATATTCCGGTGTAATATCCATCTTTACAACACGAATATCTGAAGACAAGGATGTGACAGTATATGGAGACGGCAACCAGTACAGGGATTTCATATACGTAAAAGACGTGGTCAAGGCAAACATGCTGGCAGCAGAAAAGGAGACTTCAAAATTCGAATTTTATAATGCAGGATATGGTAAAGCAACTTCACTGAATGATCTTTTGGCCATGCTTAAAGACATATACGGCAAAGATATTACTGTACACTACGAAGCTCCACGACAGGGTGATATCAGGGAGTCTGTCTCAGACAACACCAGGCTGTGTGATCAACTGGGATTTACACCATCATTTACGGTAAAGCAGGGGCTTGAGGCACTTGTATCATCCCTTTAATAGGCTTTAAAAATAATTACCACTATGTCAGATTCCGGAGAAGAAAGCCCTATAAAGGATTTGAACTCCTCCTGTATCCTCGTGCTTATCTCGGTGGGCCTTTCCATGCGGTTATCCTTGACAATACTACGCAGCCGGTCAATACCAAATGTTTCTCCCCTTGGATTTTTAGAGCTGGTAAGTGCCTTCGAGTAAAGAACCCCGATATCACCTCGTAATATATTTGTACGTCCCATCCCGTAACTGGCAGACGGATCATAGCCTATGGGAATCCCTTCAGTATCCAGGGAATCAAAATCATTTTTATCTATCCTGAAAAGCTCCATGGGAGGAAAACCAGCGTTAGTATAGATCAGGCGCATTGATCTTACATCAAAATAGTAATAGAAGGCGGTAACAAATCCACCTTTGCCACTGGAATACTCGTAAAGAACCCTGTTCAATTTCTGTACCACGTGGTACGTTGAATGTGCTTCATTCACACATGTCTGGAAAGCCGACCTTAAGATAACCGAGTAAATCGCACTGTTAACTCCAACTCCGGAAATATCG
Source organism: uncultured Leptospiraceae bacterium (assembly GCA_964345775.1). Taxonomy (GTDB): domain Bacteria; phylum Spirochaetota; class UBA4802; order UBA4802; family UB4802; genus M55B154. The sequence goes on from CAYFSO010000019.1 coordinate 20,496, forward strand.
GTTGCTATTGAACCAACCCCCTGTGTACCCGGCCGAATGAAATCAAAATAGTCGATCCCCTCACCCTGGCGTGGAATGTAAAACGCACCGAACTTGATACCAATAAGGTTTGGCAGGGCTGATGGCACAGATTTCGATAGTATATCAGACGAGAGTCCAATTGTTCGCTGCACCAGCTGTTCCTGTTTTGATTCCTGGTAGGTTATGGCGTTTGATATATTCAAACTGCTTTCAGAAGCAAAATATTCCAGCAGTTCCAGTTCATCCGGTTTATATGCAGCGAGAGAATCCTTTTCTCCAAGACACATTAACCCGATCACGCGCCTTCCATGATACACGGGTATTATGACAACCACCTGGTTCTTCGTGTAGAATGTCACTAATTCATCCTGTATATCGGCAAAGCTTCTCTCGTCCCTGTATATGCGGTCCAGCGTGAGTATTTCCTGGTTTCTCACGAACCACCTGATAACAGGCGAGTTCCTCTGCAACACGGGTGCCTCGGGTTCATCACCATTGGAATAAAAGAGTTCATAATTCCTGGTATCATTATCGTACATTATAAAAAAAGCTCTTTTAAGGAATAACGCGTCAACCAGGGTATCAACGGTACGCTTTACTATCTGGTTCAGGTCGCGAATTCCCCCTACCTCAACAACGAAACTGTTCAGCAGGGCTTCAAGCGCATATTGCTTTCTCTTAAAAACCCTGTCAATGATGGGCTGTACGTATACCGAGAAAACAATAAAGATACCAACCACGGCTGCTGCGAGAAGATAGAGGGGTATATCCCGGATACCCCAGAGGTTCAGGTCATATATCTCGATCACCCCAAAGATGGGAATGAAAATTACAGTTGAGATAATCGCGTACATGGTGGACTTGTGAATGGCAGTACGAATGTCCATCATGTTATACGAAACAATGGCGTAAAATAGTGACGACAAAGCTATATAGGTTGCAATGGACGGGCCAAGTACATACAGTTCAGAATAGTCGAAAAACCGGGGCATTATTATCGAAAAAATTGCAGCTATGAACATGGCCACACCGCTACCAATAAAAACAAAACGCATCTGCAAGCGGTAAATTTCTATTTTTGTTTTTATATATTTCCTGGTAAAATTCACAATAGCCGCAAGTATATAGAAGAAAACACATACCAGGTATATTGTATAAAAATATTCAAATTCTCGTACAAGCTTTCCATCCTGGAAATAGGCTTTTGTGATATTAAGATCAGTAAAAACCGCAATATATGCCAGCACATAAGCCGGTATCAGTATAAGTACAACTATTGGAAATGATATCTGTTTTTCAGCCTTAGGGAAAACGAAAGAAAGTACAAATAAACCAGAAAAGCTGAGAACCGTACTTGCCTGTGTAAGCTTGTTTATTACGGTAAGGTACTCCGAGGCAGGCATCATGTAGGTCAAAAACATGTTAAAAAGGATACCCAGTGAGCAAAAACCGAAATACGCGTAATACCTGTTCACACGATCACGCCAGTCTTTGACCAGCACAAAAATAATTGTAAAAATAAGAAATAATGACGCAAGAAGGGAAGCGATGAGGCTCAATGTCTGCATGTTTCACCTGCCCCGATTAAATATTTTGACAGTTAAAAATAATTGACTTGTTCTTTGCCTATCATGTATCATCAGGTTATGAAAAATCTGCCATAATGCAACCAAAAAATTATTTATGCCGGCAATAATTGAACGAGGACCTGATGGATCACAAGAGAACCAGAATAGTAATTGATAAGAAATTTCAATACCGGGCAGCAATAAGATCAGCTCTGTTACCGTTTATAACACTTTTGATAGTATCTATTGTACTGTTTTTTTTCGCCAGGAAAAACAATGAGTATATTGAGGAAGTTGTAGACAACCAGGGGGCTATGATAGAGATGTTCCTTACTACCCCGGCCCTTCATGATACAGGATCTACGGTCATACAGGAAGGTGAAAAAACTTTTAAGCAGAATATCGGCATGTTAAAGGAAATACGGCACAACAGCCACATGGTGCTGTACTTTATAGTAATAATAACAATACTGCAGGCAGTGGTTATTTTCACTTTCTCAATAATAAATACTCACAGGATAAGCGGCCCCCTGTATGTAATGACCCGCTATTTGCGTGATATCAGGAACGGAAGAAAACCACGCATCAGGTCATTAAGAGAAAAAGACCGTTTAAAAAACTTCCATGACGAATTGATCGAGACGATACATTACGTTGAACCACACGTGCCGTTGGACACCGGCAGCGATGAAGAAGATAGTTAATTGACAGGTTCAACGTTGTTCAAACTGTTACCTTACCTGCACCCTGAACTTTACAGTTCTTTCAGGCGTAAAACTGTTAATTAATGATAACGGATAGTTTATTTCATCCAGGGGTATGGCATCCTTTTGACCGGTTCCAACATTCTGCATGTTTGAATAATCATTTACCCGTCGCTCACCAAGTTGCCCCTGCAACGTATTAAGTGTTTTTTCATTTGTCTCTGCAATTATGTAAGAATCGGAAACTTTCTTAACATTGACATCATGCATTCGAAGCAACCTGAGGGTTTCCGCACGTCCGCGTGACGACACGATAATACTATCAAGGGCATCTTTCATACTGCTTTTGCTGCCTGTCTTTTCATTATCAGCGTAAAAACCCGAACCGGTATCAATCCGATGTATGGATTCGGGTGACAGGAAAATGATCCCGATAACGACCGCAATAGATGCCGCTACTGCCGAAACATTTGCTGCTTTTCGAAAATTTCTTTTCCTGGAACTCGACCTTGCGCGCTCAATGGTCATGGAAGCAAACTCGCTTCCATCTTTTATATCCATTTCCTTAAGACACGAAACCATCGAGATCATTTTTTTCAGGTCGTCATACTGCTTTTTACATTCTTCACAGAAATCCAGGTGCTGCGTTATTTCGGCTTTCTCTTCGGCTGATAGAATACCATCAAGATACGCTGAAAGCTTTCTGAACGGTACATGTTCCCTGATCATAATAACCCCCTCTGCTGCAACCTGTTTTTCAGCATTTCACGACCCCTGTGTATTCTTACCTTTACATTAGAAAGACTAATGCTTAGCATGTCGGCAATGTCGCTATACGATTCACCTTCAATATCGCGGAGAACAAGAATATCTCGATAATCACCTGGCAACTCTTTTATCTCCTGCATAACGATTTTCAGGGAATCCCTGTTTATAACTTCAGCCTCCGGATCCTGACGCATATCGGTCAGGGGGATCTCGTAATCGGATTCTGAACCTGAACGCTGGATAGGCACTTCCACGTATCGCCTCTTCTTTCGTTTATAATTCTTGCAATAATTTATAGCAATACTGTACATCCACGTAGAAAACTTTGACTCCCTCCTGAATGTGTGCAGTGATTCCATTGTCAATACAAAGATCTCCTGCGTTATATCAAGCGCTTCATCGTAATCAGGCACCCTCGAATATACATACCGGAATATCCTGTCCTGGTATTTTATTACAAGCAACTCGTATGCCTGTTTATTCCCTGTGAGTACCCGGTCTATTGTTTCAATATCACTTATATCAGACATGTAAACCACCGGCAGGTTACGTTTTTTTTATAAAATTCTAACCTTTTTATCTTCATGGTATTATCTTGACGAAACGTCTTTTCCCTACCTTCATTACCACTTCAGAGTCAAATAACAGCTCCTTGTCCTCATCGGTAAGCTTTTCACCATCCAATGATACACCTCCACCCTTGACCAGGCGCCTGGCTTCACCATTGCTTTTCGCCATACCGGCAAGCACCAGTAATTTTATTATCCATATCTTGCCGTCCTGTAATTCATCCCCGGGAATTTTGAATTCTTCAATATCATCGGGAATGTCCTTTTTAACGAATATCCTGTTGAATTCTGCCTCCGCATTCTCAGCTGCTTCGTCATCGTGGAACTGCCTGCATATTTCCCTGGCAAGCTTCACTTTCACATCCCTGGGATGTATGGACCCTTTTTCCATGCCTTCCCTGTATTCCCTGATTTGCTCACGCGGAACATCGGTGACAAGTTCATAATAAATGAACATTATTTCATCTGAGATGGACATTACCTTGCCGAAAATTTCTCTTGGATGCTCTTCTATACCAATATAGTTATTCAGTGACTTGCTCATCTTCTGGACACCATCAAGCCCCACAAGCAGTGGAAGGGTCATGATAACCTGGGGTTCCTGGCCATATTCCCTTTGAAGATCTCTTCCCACCAGCAGGTTGAATTTCTGATCCGTTCCGCCCAGCTCAATATCGGCTTTCAATGCCACAGAATCGTACCCCTGCACCAGTGGATACATGAATTCAAGTATGGATATGGGTTTATTGTCCTTGTAACGCTTCGCAAAATCATCCCGTTCCAGCATTCGGGCCACGTTGTACCGCGACGTGAGATCCAGGACATCCGCGAATGTTAATGGCTGGCACCAGCTCGAATTGAACACTATTTTTGTCTTTTCACTATCCAGTATACGAAAAACCTGTTTTTTATAGGTTTCCGCATTTTCCATCACTTCTTCACTTGAAAGCCTATTTCTCGTTTCAGACTTGCCAGAAGGATCACCTATCATGGCGGTAAAGTCACCGATAAGGAAATACACCATGTGACCCATATCCTGGAAATGCCTCATTTTTCTCAAAAGAACCGTATGTCCAAGGTGGATATCTGGAGCAGTGGGATCAAATCCAGCCTTTACGATAAGTGGCCTGTCCTCCTTCTCGGAACGCTGCAACTTGGATGTAAATTCATCAATCGGGATTATCTCGTCGGCTCCACGCTTCAATAATTCAATATCATTGTTTATCATTGTATACCTGCCAGAACAATAGTATTTCATGCATGCATTTTTACATACGGTCAGAACAGAACAGATTTAACTGACTTGTCAACTGTTATTGACGTGATGGTTTTATTAGCAGTACAGCAGCACCACTGCATGTGCGGCAATACCCTCACCTCTTCCAATTGCACCAAGCTTCTCCGTTGTGGTTGCCTTGATAGAAATTCGCCCGATGTCTGCATGGTCAAGGGCGGAAGATATTGCCTTTTTCATTTTGACAGCATGTGGCATGATCCTGGGACTTTCACATGCCACAGTTACATCAACATTTATAAATTGTATGCCCCTCTGCGTGCATTTCTGCCACACCCTTTTCAAAAGATAAATACTGGAAATATTCATGTATTCTTCATCATTATCAGGAAACAGTGTACCTATATCACCCATTGATGCTGCACCAAGTATGGCATCAATAACCGCATGTACAAGAACATCAGCATCAGAATGTCCGGCCAGCCCCCGGGAATCGGGAATTGCAATACCCCCCAGCCAGAGGTCTCTTCCTTCTGCAAAAGGGTGGACATCAAAACCTGACCCTATGCGAAGCCGGTTGAAATCAATTGTTTTGTTATTATTCTCTTCACGCATCACTGAAAGCCTGGGAGGAACAGGTAGATAGTATGGAAATCTAGAGTAATAACAGTTTCATTTCTCAAGTTTAAATACTTCGGAAAGGGAACTTAGTTTTAAAACATTCAATACCTTGGGACTTACCTTGCTGATATTTAAAATTTTTCCCTTTTCCTTTTGCAGCTTGAGAAGGCTGATCAGAACGCCAACACCCGAAGAATCAATATAATCAACGTTTGAAAGGTCAAGGTCAATATCCACGTCCCTGTTTTGCCCCACATCCAGCAGTTTTTGCTTGAAATCCTTAATGGACATCATTTCGATGTCCCCGTTTATTACTATTTCAACAGTGGAGTCCTTGTCCCTGATATCAATATCCATATTCTTCCCCGATGCATTGCTGTTAAATTACTCTTTTTTACTTACACGTGGACAAATCGTAGTGTTGATAATGGTACAAGTCAATAATTATTTTGTTATTTATTATTTTCATCATTCGCAGGTGCACAGATATGCATATCCCTTATAATTATCTGGGGATTAACACGACCGTTAAATTCATTGATCTCCATGTTGAAAATGATATCTACCGGATTGTTGATAATATTTTCAATAGTTACCTTCTCGGCCATGTTCCAGCCCAGGGCGTCCACGTTGTGGGCATCTTTGAAATGACATTTCAGATGCTTCCTGTCCTTACCTATGAATTGAGCATCATTGACAATCAAGTTTCGGGAAAGAAAAACAAAAGGCTCATTTTTTACCCCGAAGGGTTCAAAAACAGCCATCCTGTCAAGCAGCTTCAGGGTAATTTCGTTAATCCCCAGCTCGCAATCCACATTCCAGTCTTTTATCCCGTTGCGTAATGGATAACCACCTGCTTGCACACGTGTCATTATTTTCCTCAGATCATCCCTGTGCGCAGTGAATCCAAATGCCTGCGCGTGACCACCGATCTTCACAAAACTGCTACTGAACGGTTCAATGATAGAAAAGAAGTCAACATCGCTGTTTGACCTTCCGGATCCCTTAACAACAGGAACACCGGGAAGCATGGAAACGACGATCACCGGTTTTTGCAGATCATCCGCGATCCTGTTAGCAAGCAGCCCCGTTAACCCCTCAGGACATGCCTCAGACTCTATATATACGATAGAACCGGAGATATCAATTGTACCATCCATTATCTCTTTCATAAAACCGGTATATAAGCTCATTATAAGTTCTTTGCGGTATGTATTTAATTCTTTAATGGAAAAAAGATTTTCACGAACTTTCAAAATATCACTGGATATCAGGAAGTCAGCTGTTAAATGGGTTTGTCCAAATCTACCCGGTGTATTTAAAAGAGGAGCGATATCCCAGCCTACTACCCGGGATGAAACAGTTTTATTTAAATCCTGGATCAACATTGAAATGCCATTATGTGACATGTTTACAAAATTTTTAAGACCATGTGCTACAAGGATCCTGTTCTCTCCCTGTAATGGCATCAGGTCGGCAATTGTTCCAAGTGCAACCAGAGGCAACGACTCCCTGATATGCCTGTATATTTTTTCAGAATGAACAACCTGCATCTTTCGCACAATTGATTCGACGTGATCTATTTTTTTACAACGCCCAGGGCCGTTTGAATTTTCAGGGATCCCGGATAAAACTGAATCATCACTGCCGGAGGTAGATGCGGGTAGATCTTCTATGTTAAAAATATCTTTACCGTTATACCGGGATTTCAGGGCATCAAGAACCTGCCCGGGGACATCCAGGTAAAAGAACTGTACTCTCTGATGAATTCTTTCAAGATATTCCATCAATTCGTCAATAGAGATATCATCCCATTTTTTGCTAATAACACCTCTGAACATTATGGAGGCAGTCAGCTTTTGGTTATTGCCGGCAATTAACACAAAAGGGATAGTATAATTACCGGTATAACTTAACAATACAGCATGGCATAATTTGAACGTTACTCCCACGCCGGCAAGTTCCGTAAAAGGATATTCACAATCATATCTGCATGGATTCACTATTATAGAATCCGGCAGCACATCATCAGGCTGATGATGATCACATACTATGACATCCATTCCCAGGGAACGCGCGTATTGTATTTCATCAACATCGCGTATCCCGGAATCCAGCATGAACAGCAGGGTGGCACCGGCTTTATGAAATTCATCGATTACATCAATGGTTATACCGTATTTCTCATTTTCAACCGGGTACCTGCAGGTATATTGAATCTTTAACTTTTCAAGAAGCGAAACCAGCAGGGCCAGCGATGTCAATCCATCAAGGTCGGAATCTGAGAAAATCCCAATATTTTCTTTTTTTTCTACAGCAAGCCGGATACGATCAACAGCCACGTCCATGTCTTGCAATAAAAAAGGACTATAAAGATAACTTAATCGTGGATTCAGATAATCTAATGCTTCATCTGTACGGGTCATACCCCTTGCGCATAATAGCCGGGCAATGAATTCATCAATTCCCAATTCCTTTTGCAATTGATGTACAGCATGCGCATCTATTTCTGTAATCAGCCAGTTCTCTTTCATCTTTATGTCACATTATGTTACATTCGTTTTTTTACTATGTTACCCATCAGCAAATTATTATACTGACTGGGAGGCTTTTTTGGCAAGATAATCTGCCTTGTCATTAAAGTTACGTGTTACATGTTCAATTTTACAGCTTTTGAACTGTTTTTTTAAACGTGAAACCTCTTCAAACAGGTACATTATATTCCTGTTGGACACTTTATATTCCCCGGTAACCTGCTTAACTATCAGTTCTGAATCAGTACGCACCTTTAATACCTTCGTCTTGAAGTATGAAGCTATTTTGAGCGCCCTTATTAAAGCCTCGTATTCAGCCTGGTTATTCGTCTTCTTTCCCAGGTATAAAGATACCTTCCCTACCTGCCTGTCATCCTTGTCATAAATAACAATACCTATCCCCGAGGGACCCGGGTTGCCCCGAGATGCACCATCCGTGTAAATAGTTAACGCTGACTCCCAGGGAACAGCAGTAAGTTCGGCACCTTCAAATATTTCGGAGGTAATATCCACTTCATCACCTGGGGAACCTCTCTCTGTATCTTTATCTGGTCTTTTAATAATAACCTTTTTACGTGACCTGGCACGGTCGTACTTGTTTACAATACTACGCGCATCTTCAATGATCTTTACAACTTCATCTTCAGCTGTATCTGCAAGTTCAGCGATTTTCGTGATATCTTTTCCTTCGGAAAGAAGTTGTAACACTTTATCAATACTTAAAAGCATGTATACCCTGTTCTTTTTTTAATATGTATCTACTTCTGTAATATTATTTCCTGTAGATAAAACGACCGCAATTTGTACATATAACAGGTTTTTCATTATCACCAAGTTCCACAACGATTGAAACCGGCACCTGGAAATTACATCCCTGGCAGATCTCACCATCAATTGGGACTATGGCTTTTCCGTGGGTTGCACCGGATAACTTGAGAAACCGTGACCTGTATTCAGCGGACAGCTCGTTTACACCCTCATCAAACTTTTGTTTCTTCTCTTGCTCATCCTCAATGGCTGACTGTATCTTTTCTTGAAGCATTTTGATATCTTCACCTGCCTGCTTTCGCACATCATCAAGTTCATTCGCTACATCAGCGGAATCTTTTTCCAGATTATCTATCATCTCCATCAAGTTGATCATTTTTTCTTCGAGGGTATTTTTGTCGGTGTTATTTTTCTGAAGTTCATGGTCTATTGCGTCAACCTCTTTCTGCGTTTTCAGTTGTACCCGCCTGTTTTCAAGGTTTGATACCTTTTGTTCTATTTCAGATAGCTCCAGTTCAGATGAATCCAGTTCCGCCCTCCTCTGCTTGAGATCTTTCTTCAGGGAGGCGGCTTTCTCTTCAAGTTCGGAAACCTGTTTATCCCAGTGCTGAATGGATTTTTGGGATCTCTCAATTATACTTCTGCTTTGGAGCACCTGGTTCCATAGTTCCTGTAATTCTATCATTTTCCTGATATCATCATTCATATCACATGGTCACTTTGAAGGGGTTAGATTCACTGTTCGAGATAGACACCTGTACTTGATAACCGGGTGATGATTTTGTCAAGAAGTCTTGAAGGTCTTGTAACAAAAAATCCAGTAAAATTTTTTCAGTACCATAATGTCCCGCGTCAATAACCACCACATTTGCATCAGCCGCATATTTTACCTCGTGATATCCCACGTCACCGGTGATAATGCAATCAATTTCATAGTTGTCTATAACCGATGGTATCTTTTTACCACCAGCGCCATTTAAAAGAGCTATGTTATTTATCTCTTTTTTTTCATTACCACAATAGGTTACATGTCCGATACCAAGCTTATTTTTCACCATGTATACAAGATCTGAAACCTGCATCTTTCTCTGCATTGTTCCAAGCACACCGTACCCGATATCTGCACTGCCTTCAACCCTGGTTTCATCTCTGAATATAATATCTTGTACCCGTACATCAAGTCTTTTGGCCAGTTTGTCATAATATATCTTATCAAGAGGTGTATGTGCAGAATACAGGCTTATCCGCTTATCGATCATACGAAGAAGAATACCTGATTGTACATCTTCGTCATCAATACGTTTAAAAGGTTTAAAAAAAAGGGGGTGATGAGTCACCAGCACATTACATTTTTTTTGTTCCAACTCATCCACTACATCTTCACTTATATCAAGTGCAAGCAATATGCCTTTGACCTCTTCACTACCGAAGGACACCTGTTTTCCTGAATTATCATAATGTTCCTGAATAAATCCAGGGAATTTTTCATCAAGATAATTGAATAATTCTTTAACTTTCATACCTGGCCTCTTTTGAAAGGATCATCATGGCATCTCCATAAGAGAAAAACCGATAACCTTCATTTACAGCAACTTTATATGCGGACATTATGGTATCATAACCGCCAAATGCCGTTACAAGCATCAAGAGGGTTGATCCGGGTGTATGGAAATTGGTTACGAGTGCATCTGCTGAACGCACATTATATGGAGGATAGATAAAAATATCTGTTTCACCTTTGCCGTAATGATTTTTGCCTTCGCGATACGTGGCTTCAAGCACCCGCAGGGAAGTTGTCCCGACTGCAATAACCCTTCGGCCTTCAGAACGGGCAAGATTGACCGCCGAAGCAGTTTCTTCAGGCATGACAAACGACTCGGAGTGCATTTGATGCCTTGAAATATCATCCTGCCGAACCGGCTGGAACGTGCCCCACGATACGTAGAGTGTTAAAAAGACTATTTGCACGCCCCTGTTCATTACATCTTCCATCAACCTGTCTGTAAAATGCAGCCCGGCAGTAGGTGATGCGGCAGCACCTGCCTCAGAGGCATAAACAGTCTGGTATCTCTGGTAATCAGCATCTTCAGCTTTTCGCTGTATATAAGGCGGCAACGGAATAGTACCGATATCCAGCAAGACCTCCTCTGTCAGGGCAGTATTGCTTTCAATGCAAATCACATCGTTTGATTTCTTAACCACTGTAAACTGTACGTCGGCATTATTCCTGGCATACAGTATTTCATCTTCCCTGATTCGTTTTGTACGATTACATACTATCTCCCAGTGAGTACTGTCGATCTTTCTTGTAAGTATGATCTCAACCTCACCACCGGTTGCTCTTTTCGCGTAAATCCTGGCAGGTATCACCCGTACATTATTCATTACAAGCACATCACCATCCTGTAAGAATGACGGCAGTTCAGAGAAATACCTGTGAGAAAATGTATTTGAGCCTGTGTCAACTACCAGAAGCCTCGAAGCATCCCTGTGAAAACCGGGGTATTGCGCGATAAGATCTTCGGGAAGATCAAAGTAAAAATCTTTAAGTAAGTATTCTTTACGATCAGTCATATCTCTGGTGATTGCAAACTTTATGAATCCGGGGATAATCTTTTTGATGCAGTACGATGATTTCTTCTATCCCTGCTTTTCTTTATTCTGTTAACATTTATAATCCTAACACCGCGATAGTAATATTTCAGAATATACTCGTATTTTTTACCATGGTCAGCCATGCCTTTGGCACCCCACTGGCACATACCAACGCCGTGCCCCCAGCCATGCCCATGTAATTCAAGTCCATCTGGTGTTTTCCGTGCATGAAAGTAAAGACTTTTTATCTTCTTGGCAGGGAATAAAAGACGAAAATTATTACCTGTTAACCTGATGACACCATTTTTATGTTTGACAACAACCTTTACCACCCTCCTTTCCTGTCTGCTGAAGGTTATACCTGTAATCTGCCCTACTCCTGAGTATTTTTTGTTAAGAGCCTCGATTATTTCATAGCGGGTTAATATCTCTTTCCAGTCATATGATGGGGAACCCTTGCAATAGGGACATCGAATTGATTTGAGATATTCCATGTCACTTCCATTCCATACCAGTGTATCATCTACTGTATAACCACCACAGGTTGAATGAAAAAAAGCAACGATTGGTTTATTATTGTATACGGCGATCTCTCCACAGGTATCGTCTACCGCCCTGTTTGTTCTTGGATTTTCAATTGAAACCCCCTTGTACACCTGGAACCTGGTGGTAGCATCAAGATCATATATTCCTGTTCGGTTTTTCATAATATGGTGATACGCGTAAGTTCTCGCAGCAACGGCCTGTGCTTTCAAAGTTTCATCCGGCCAGCCGCTCATTATCTCACTGGGCAATACGCCATAAAGATATTCATACATTCTCAATACATTGATTACATGTAACTTCCCCATCACGTTATGGAGTTCTACCATTCCCCGGTATTCTTTACCGTTTATTTGAAGATGAGAACCCCATGACTCGATCAATACTGGTTCATTGATTTTTTCAGGAATAAAAGCGAATTTTTTCCCTCTTCCATTGTACTTGATATTATTGTTCTTAACCGTTGAGATCTTCACCCTGGAACTGGATGATATTATTACCCTGCTTCGTGTTTTAGTGATGAGTACTTTCACATAATCAGTATCATTTCCCATTTTCCTGCTTTTTTTAAGTAGATATTCTTTTGAAGGGGTACAACCTGTAATTACACCTGTAATAACAAGCAGGATAATTCCAGTGGTGAATGGATTATTACGTATCTGCAAAGACATCAAATTATTAGCCCTTAGGATGAAATTTCTTATGAATTTCCTGCAGCTGTTTCCGTGCCATATGTGTATAAACCTGTGTAGTTGAAATATCTACATGTCCCAGTAATTCCTGGACTGCTCTCAGGTCGGCACCCCGCTCAAGCAGATGGGTGGCAAATGAATGACGAAGCGTATGGGGTGTAATGTTTTTCTTGATCTCGATCTGGTTTACATAGCCCTTTAACAAACGCCATACGGATTTCCTGTTGATCATTCCACCCTTTTTGCTGACAAACAGGTGCTCGCTGTTCCTGTCTCCCAGTATGACCGGTCTTGATTCATTTATATACTTGTATAACAATCTTTTAGCCTCGTTTCCCATTGGAACTATTCTTTCCCTGCTGCCCTTTCCAGAAACTTTTAACAACCTGTTCTCAAAATCAATATTCTGTATTTTTAACTCAACAGTCTCTGTTATCCTTAATCCACATGAATATAGTAATTCGAAAATCGCCTTATCCCTTAACTGGTACGCATCACTTTCTGATATTGAATTAAAAAGCCTGTTCACTTCGTCAACCGATAGAAAATCGGGCAGGCTCTTTTCAACATGAGGAGTTTCAATTTTACTCGTTGGATTATTGACATCCCCGTACGTATCGGAAAGAAAATTATAAAATTGCCTGATAGCAGCAAGAGAACGTGCAAGTGTCCGTGATGAATTATGTTTCTTCGTTTTTTCAAATTTCAAAAACTGTTGAACATCATCACGGGTGGCAGTCAGTATATCCTTGTTCTTATTTGCAAGGAAAT
>CAYFSO010000020.1:0-32132 GCA_964345775.1 uncultured Leptospiraceae bacterium
TGTACGCGGGTGAATCACTGGTGAACCGGCTCTTGCTGGTGATCGTGGGCATCGTAATGACGGTACTCATGCAGTCTTCAAGTGCCGCCATCGCAACTACCCTGATCGCACTTCACTCGGGCACCATATCCATGGAGCAGGGAGCGGCCATGGTGATCGGTCAGAATATCGGTACCACCATCACCGTCGCCTTTGCGGGGATAGGCGCCACTACCACCGCCAGGCGTACGGTACTTGCCCACGTGCTTTTTAACCTGGTAACGGGGATGGTTGCCTTCTTTGTCCTCCCCATGCTTGTAAGCGTGGTAGACCTGGTGGACAGGTGGCTCAGTATTCACAACGCGGAGATACTGCTTGCACTGTTTCATTCGCTGTTCAATGTCCTTGGAGTTGTTATTCTCTTTCCCTTTATCCCGGGCTTCGCCAGACTTCTTGAACGAGTAGTGCCGGAACGGGGGTCTGTGCTGACCAGGAACCTTGATGATTCAATCGCAGAAGTGCCGGCGGTTGCTGTCGAGACGGCACGGCGCACGGTGAACGGCATAGCCATCGAGATCATTAACGGCGTGCAGTCATTGCTCGAAGAAAGCGGACGGCAGGAGTGGGCGGTGAAAACACTGCGTGAAGCGGACCATGCCCTGCTTCGTACCCGCCAGTTCATTAGCCATGTAAAATCCGGTCCGGACACGGAAAGGGTGCACCGTGAGCATATATCGGTGCTGCATGCTCTCGATCACCTTGACCGGCTGATCGAGGCATGCTGGGAGTCAGAGTCCCTGCGTATACTCAAACACGTTGAATACTTTACCAGCATTACCCATCATTTCAACCAGGAACTTGACGCGTCACTGAAATGCCTGCAGGGTATTCCCGGTGAAGTAACAGTTGAGATGATACAGGATGCATCACGTTCTATCGCGCATATACGCCGGCGGCAAAGGGAGAAAGTACTTGATCGTACAGCCGCAGGGCACCTGGAAACTGACGATGCCCTGCGGCAAATGGAAGCGGTGCGCTGGATCGACAGAATGGGATATCACCTGTGGCGAACGGTCTTCCACCTGGTGACACCCGGGGAGCAGGGGTATTGAGCTTTTCCCTGTTCACTTATCGTTTCCCACTCTTCACTATTCAATGATGTGTAAGCCGTTGCATGCGGAAAAAACTGCTTGTAATGGGAGAATGCGGGTTTCAGAATAAGAATATACATATCACGGAAGATAAGGAAAAAATGGGCTACGTTGAAGGTTCCCTTGAATATCCGGGCGGGTTGAAGATACGGTACAGGCTGGCGGCGAACCCCGGTCGCATGCCGGTGGTACTGGTGCATGATATCGGGGAACGGTTAGAGATGTACGAATACCTGTTCCCCCGTTTCCTGGCCTCCGGGTTCACCCTGAATGCCATTGAACTTCGCGGCCACGGACAGTCGGGGGGCCAGTATGGACACATAGATGATCTCAAGTGGTATTGCCGCGACCTGAAGCGGCTGGTAACAGGACACCTGCACGACACTGCACCAGTGCTGCTGGGATGCGGGGCAGGAGGGCTTATCGCCGCCAGGGTGGCACAGGATGAGCGGATACCGATCTCGGGGCTGCTGATGGTCTCTCCAATGCTGAAGATACAGGTAAAGCCTCTTACCCGCCTGATGATACAGGCCGGTGGTTCACTGTTGCCGGGCCTGCGAATCAGCCTTAACAGGGAAGGTGTTGACGCGCTCACGGGTGAAGACGTTTTCCGTGCCATGCTGCGTGACGAGGAGAACCGTACCGCACGGGGGGTAACACTCACCTTCGTAAAGGCATATTTCAGGGAGCAGAAACGGTTTCGCCGAAAAATGAATATGCTGAAAAGGGTCCCGGTGTTTCTCATGCTGGCAGGAAAAGACAGCATCGTTGATCCTGCGGGTGTAGAGGATATGATGCGCGTGATGACCAGTGACCACGAAAATTTTACCCTGAAACGATACAATGAAGGACTGCACTCACTGCTGTTTGACGAAAAACGCGATGAATACCTGGCTGATGTCATTTCATGGCTGAAAAAACTGGCCCTGGAAAAAATGTGAAATAATGAGATTAATGCTTGACTGAAAAACAGGTGTAGTGATACAAAGTATATGAGTGAGTACTTACTCATTATATTCAGGAGGTATTATAATGATTATTGGGGTTCCAAAAGAAATAAAGACCAGGGAAAATCGAGTTGCTCTGACCCCATCAGGCGCCAATGCCATGGTGGCACACGGGCATACTGTTTTCGTGGAGAAAAATGCCGGTGTGGGTTCTGGAATGACGGACGAAGAGTATAAAAATGCCGGTGCAACCATACTGGATACTGCGGATGAAGTCTGGGCAGAATCTGATATGATAATCAAGGTGAAAGAGCCCCTTGGTCCCGAATTTGACAGGATGAAAGAAGGGCAGATCCTTTTTACTTATCTGCATCTTGCTGCAGACGAGATACTGACCAAAAAGCTTCTGGACAGGAAAGTCATTGGGATTGCCTATGAAACCATACAGCTTGGCGATGGAAGCCTGCCGCTTCTTGCTCCCATGAGCGAGGTTGCAGGAAGGCTTTCCATACAGATGGGATGTGCAGCACTTGAAGCTGAAAATGGGGGTGCGGGTATACTCATTTCTGGGGTTGCCGGAGTACCGCCAGCAAAGGTAACCATAATTGGCGGTGGGATTGCCGGTATCAATGCATGTCACCTGGCGGTGGGTATGGGTGCCGAGGTAAATATACTGGATATTGACGCAAAACGTCTACGATACCTGCAGGATATCTTTCAGGGAAGGGCAGTTACTGTTATGTCAAACAAGGCCAATATATGGGATTACGTGACAACTTCTGACCTGGTGATCGGGTCTGTACTCATACCGGGAGCAAAGGCACCAAAGCTGGTCAACCGTGATATGATAAAGAACATGAAGAAGGGGGCCGCCTTTGTTGATATCGCAATTGACCAGGGTGGCTGTGCTGAAACCAGCAAGCCAACAACCCATGATGATCCAACCTATATAATTGATGACGTAGTTCATTACTGTGTTGCAAACATGCCTGGTGCGGTTCCAAGGACATCAACATACGCGTTGACAAATGTTACCCTTTCCTATGCACTGGATATAGCTGACAAGGGAGCCGAGCAGGCCATGAGAGATGACTGTGCCCTTATGAAGGGGCTCAATGTATATAAAGGAAAACTCGTATATGATCACGTGGCAGAGGCATTCGATATGCCTTGCGAAGCCGTGGGGTTTTAACAGCTATACAGCGTAACGTACCATACAAACCTTTCCTCGGGGGAACAGGAACGACGTTCGGGCACCTGTTCCCCTTTTTTTTCTTCTGAAATGAACTTAACTTTTATCTCACGCAACGGCGCGAAGAACGCGAAGAGCAGGTCAATAAGGGGAGTTTCGCTTCTCAACACAGAGACCGATAGTTGTTACGTTTTGTTATAGGTATAGATATAACAGGCTATGAATTATTACTATTTAACCTGAAGTCAAATATATCCCCTTACTGTAACAACCTGGCTGGATTGATTTTATTTATATTCCCTGACGAGAAGAGAAGAAAGAAATAAACTCGCCGCGTTCTTTGCGCCTTTGCGTGAGATATCCGTTTTGTTTCATGCGTTATTAAGCTCTGATGCCAGTTTTTTCATCTCTTCAGAAGTAAGCTCTATGTCAACCATCCCGCCGCCGGGGTGGGCGAAGGTAAGAGTGGCACCTTCATCGTGTTTTTTCACTTCACATTTCTTCCCCTTCTCCATGCGGGCATCGTCTCCAAGCCAGTCATCGGGGTTGAATTCAGCCAGCTGAATGAGCACCCCGAAAGCGTCTTTGGGATGAATGAACAGTTCTTTCCATATATCACCGTAATCGTTGAACCCGAAGTAAGGGATGCCCATCTCTTCCAGTTTATCCCTGGCAGCGTAAATATCCGGTACCTCGAAGTCCAGGTGGTGTACGCCTCCTTCCCTGGTTGCCAGGAAATTATCCAGGAAACTTCCTTCCCCGGTGGGATTCATTATCTCAAGCCTGCTGAGATCGCCGGCTGAATATATCTGCCACCTGTATTTCATGTTGTCATCCTCGGCATAAACACCGGGAATAAGTCCGCACAGTTCTGTGAAGAATTTCTCAGCTTTTTCACGGTCCCTCACCGCTATTGATACATGGTCTATTCGTGAGATCATTCCGTCATCCTCCGTTTATATATTTCGAAGGAGATGGTATAACGAGCAGCTCATCACTGCAATAAATAAAAACGGAAAAGTTCACGCAACGGCGCAAAGCACGCGAAGAGCAGGTCAATACAGGTTAGTTTGTTTCTTCAACACAGCATCCGATAGTTGTTAAGCTTTGTTAATGATATAGATTTAACAGGCCATGATATGTATAAATCAAACATTCGGATTATATATATCCTTTTTCTGAACAACCTTTAATAGATTGAATTAATATGAAATATGAGTAACTGGTAATACAGAACTCAACTCTTCGCGTTCTTCGCGCCGTTGCGTGAAACTTGTTAAGCTGCGTGCAACCTTTCTCTGTTCACTCCTCACTCTTCACTCAACTTCCATATAAATCCTTTGACATGAAGGTTCATCGTATAAGAAAATATAATCAGCAAGGATAATTAAAGGAGCCATGTATGCAGGATATCGTGTCGTTTATGATGCAGCCTTCCAGTTATCCGCATGAACCGGAAAAGGTTGATCATGTTGAGACCCATATCTCGCACGTCTTTATTGCAGGGCCATACGTCTACAAGGTGAAGAAACCGGTTGACCTGGGCTTCCTGGATTTCACGTCCTTCGAGGACCGTAAGTACTATACGTACGAGGAATTGCGGCTGAACAGCCGTATCACCCCTGACGTGTACCTGGGAGTGAACCGGCTGCTCGGGGAGGAAGGCTCTTACAGGCTCAGCGGGGACGAGACCATCCCGGACGAAAAGGTGGCCGCCTTCGTGCTCAAGATGAAATACCTGCCACACCAATGCTGCCTGAAGAACATGGTAGAAAATAATGGTTTGACTGCACATATAGTGGAGCTGGCGGCCAGGAAAATATATAACTTTCATGCTGACACTGATAATTCCGAGGGGCTGAAAGGGTTTGGCGGGGTGGACGAGGTGCGCACCAACGCGCTGGAAAACTTCGATCAGCTGGATGAGTACATGGGAACGACCATAGACCCTGGCCGGCATAAAAAGATGCGGGCATGGACGGATTCCTTTATCCATGAACATGAAGACTATTTCAGGAAACGAAACAGCCGGGGATTCGTGAGGGACTGTCATGGTGACCTGCACCTTGAACACCTGTACTACATGGACGAGGACATCAAGGTGATCGACTGCATCGAGTTCAACCGGCGGTTGCGCTACATCGACACCATTGCCGATACAGCATTCCTTGTAATGGACCTGCACGTTGCGGGGGAGAAACAGCTCTCCAATTACCTGCTGACCCGTTATATCATGAATGCCGGTGATTACGGGGCCATCCCCTTGATACGGTTCTACCTCTGCTACAGGGCAATGGTAAGGGGCAAGATCAGCAGCTTCCAGACATCCAACGAGGGATTAAGCGAAGAACAGCGGAATGAACTCGTAGATGAGGCAAGGGCGTACTTTACCCTGGCCGAAAGCTATATGACCAAACCGGGATATTCCACGGTGTACGTGGTCTTTGGCAGGATCGGCAGCGGAAAGAGTACCGTGGCAGCCGAACTGGCAGGCCGGAAGGGAGGGATAATTTTGAACACCGATGCCATACGAAAGAAGATGGCGGGACTGGACATATACCAGGATGCCGGTGCCAATGCAGAGCAGGGCATATATACGCCTGAGATGACACAAAAAGTATATGCCGCCCTGCAAAACTACGCGGTAACCTGTGTAGAATACGGGCATAATGCCATTATAGATGCCACTTACTGGAACAGTGACGAAAGGGCAAAGCTTTACAGTTTTTTTAATTCCAGGAGCATTCCCGTTCGTTTCGTACAGGCTGCCTGTGATGAAAAGGTAATACTTGAGAGGGTAAAGGAGCGTGAAAGGGGAGAATCTGTTTCAGATGCTGACACGGGTACTATCCGGGCGTTGCAGTCACGTTTCCAGGAACCGGGTGATGAGATACCGGCAAATATACTTGAAGTTGTAAATACGGATGATGATGTGCAACAACAGGTAGAAAAGATCAGTTGAAAGACTACATGGGTATGTAAAGTTTCTTACCGGGTTTTATTAAATGAGGATCTTTAATGTCGTTGAGAAATATGATGTATGAAAGGCGGGTTTTATAACGGCTGGCAATTGAAGAGAGGCATTCGCCCCTCTTCACCGTGTGTGTTCGTACTCCAGAGAAACGTATTTTATATATTTTTTTCTTGTTGTTCTCTATATCCTTTTTTTTTTCAGAAGGAACCCGAAGGGTATACTTTTTGGTATACGGGGGAGTGACGTTTCGTTTGAGCTCCGGGTTCAATTTTTTCAGTGTTTTGACGGGAACCCCGGATATCTTTGAAAAAGAATGGATGTTTACAGGGTATTTCAGCACCATGTTCTCTGTTTTGGATACCGTTGGCAGGGGTTTAAGGTCGTCACCGATATTGAAAAGTTCCCTGTTCTTGTAAATGAGAACCAGGGCGGCGTACCTTGCAACGTATTCGCTGGTTTCATTCCGGAGTTCTCCTGATCTTGTGAGCTTCCAGAATTCCTCTATCCCGGTTCTTTTCATGGTTCTGGATACATGACCAGCTCCCCCGTTGTAGGCGGCAAGGGCCAGTTCCCAGGACCCGTATATTTTATACAGGTTCTTTAAGTGGCGAATGGCGGCGTGTGTGGATTTTTCAATATGCCGTCTCTCGTCCACCCAGCTGTTGATCCTTAAGCCCAGCATGCGCGAGGTTGGATACATGAACTGCCACAGTCCAACAGCGCCGCTTCTTGAAACGGCATGGGGGTTGAACCCGCTTTCCAGTAAAGGAAGCAGGGCAATATCTTCGGGTATTTCCGGGTGTTCTTCAAGGATACCCTCGATGATATCCATGTACATGTATGACCGGTGAATGGATCTTTTCACGTACTCCCGGCCCGTGGTCAGGTACATGTAAAGAAATGTGCGTACTTCTTCACGCCTGCATATTGAAAGGTCATCTATTGATGCGAACAGGTCTTTTCCTTCCAATGCTGGAAGGAAAAATTGATCCGTGTTCGGTTCATATTCGATGGCTCTCTGCAGGCCCTCTTCCGAGAATGTGGTATCAGTAAAGAGGTCAAGCAGGTTCCAGCAAAAAGATTTCGTGTCAAGTGTTGCAAGCGTGAGAGTAAGCAGCAGAACAAATATGACAATGTAGGTTGCTTTTCTCATTTGTTTCTTCCTTTTGTACTACCTCGTATTAAAAAAAGTTATCCCAGATGCATAAAACATGGTCATTATGGCAAGCAGATTATTAAAAAAAATTTAATATGCTTTCTGTTCCGGTTTGCATGTTACGTAACAGTGTAATGGTAAACAGGGATAATTCCAAAAAAATTACAATTAATGTGACATAATGAAGTATCATATGTCAAAATGCAAGCCTGTTTTTCTGTATTAAATAGATGTTGTTTTATTTTTATAGTTGCAATTTTAATATCTGTATAACATGTTAGTATTGTATTACAAAACATGAAAAATACAGGGAGGAGGCACATGAAAGATCCGCAAAAAGACAAGCTTGCCCTTGAAATGTATGAAAACCTGAAACCCAACATGGCTGACTATGTTGCCGAATATGCTAAATCGAAAAAGAAACAGATCGCCATCATTGAACATAACACGGGTGATAAAGTTACCTGGAAGGATTTCAATACCTCGGTTTCTGCATTTGCCGCCAAGCTCCTTTCCATTGGCCTGAAGAAGGGTGATATCGTGGCAACCAGCCTGCCCCTTTTGAAAGAACACGTGTACCTCATGTATGCCTGCTACAGGGTCGGAATTATAGTTGCCCCCCTTGATTTACGGCTGAAAACCGGGGAGATCCAGTACTGCATGGACAGGTTGAAACCAAAAGCGTACTTTTTCCTGGGAAAGACTCCGGTGGCTGATTTCAGGCCCATGATAAAAGAGGTGATGGAAAGATCTCCATTCGTGGAGCACTGGATACAGTTCCAGAAAGAAGAAGACCTTATAATGGATGGTGCCACGGGTGTCACGGAATTCGTGAAGGACATAAAGAAGGTATTCATCAAGAGCATTTTCACCGGCAGCGTGAGAAAAGCCCATAAAAAAGTTGAAAAACGTGATCCCTGCCTCATCATCTTCACAACCGGGTCAACCGGATCACCAAAACCTGCCCTGCTGTGCCACGAGGGCATTCTTACGCAGAATATCGGTCTTGCCGCCGCCTTCGAGATACGAAAGGGGGACATTTTCCTGATAAACCTTCCCCCGTCCCACGTGGGTTGTACCACCGAACAGCTGGCCACTACCGTTTATGGTGGAGGGACATCCGTTCTGCTGCATATATTTGATCCAAAGATGAGTCTTGAGGCCATACAGGAGCACGGGGTAACCTGCCTGGGGCAGATACCGGCACTGTTCAACATGGAGTGGCGTCTTCCCGAGTATGACCAGTTCGATCTTTCCAGCCTGCGTTTTGCCATATACGGCGGGCAGGCGGTTTCCCGTGAATTCCTGGTCAAAATGAAGAAGATGGCACCCCAGATAGGTACCGGCCTGGGGTTAACTGAAACGTCCGGCTTCTGTACCTATACCGATGTTGACGCGGGGGTTGACGAGATAGTCAAGAGCATTGGCTATGATATGCCGTTGTGCCCGTTGACGGTGCGTGAACCAATGAACGCGGATAAAAGCGCAGGGCGGGAAAAACCACGCGGGGAAGTGGGAGATATATGCTTTTCGGGGCCCCAGATATTTATCGGGTACCTGAATGATCCGGAGAATACGGCCAGAACAATATCGAAGGAGGGGGTGTGCTACACCGGTGACCTCGGCTATTACGATGATGAAGGGCTGCATTTTTCAGGTAGATCCAAGCTGGTGATCAAGCCAAAAGGGTACCAGGTGTTTCCCGATGACGTGGAACATCATATTTTTGAAAAACTGAAAAGTAAAATAAACCAGATAGCCGTTGTGGGCGCGCCACACGAAGTGTATTCAGAAGGGATCATTGCATTCGTGGAGCCGGTTGAAGGGGCCAGCATCACTGAAAGCGAAGTTATGGAAGCATGCGAAGACATTTCTTCTTACTCGAGGCCTTCTCACGTTGAGATCATAACTTCCGGAGAATTCCCCCTCAACAGGGTTGCAAAAACTGATTACATGGAATTAAAGGGGGAAGCGCAGAAGGTGATAGAACGGCTTCGCGCAGAAGGAAAATGGGACGCTTCATGAGAAAATAAAACGGCATACATGACAAAATATGCTCCCGTCCATACGAACGGGAGCTTTTTTTGTTGCGTGTAGAGTATAGATGGTTTAGAGTATTCCTGGAAATGACAGTATAGAATACGAGTGACGGATATGGAGCACCTGGTGGAACTGCACGTGGGAGATCATTGCATTGAAACTGCTTCAAGAAAAAAGTTGAAGCAGCTCATGGATCTCTATTTCGAGGACAGCGGACCAGCGGATATCGAGGAGCAGATACTGGTTTTGCAGGATTTCCTCGAGCAGAGCGACTTTGCGGCGCTGCGAAGTTCAGACAGCCGTCTTTCAGGCGAAGAAGAATCCCGCGTGTGGTTGCGAAGGGATGAAAGTGGAAAAGTTGTTTTGGACTTTGCAGGGTAGAATATTGTTAAACAGGAATTGGTCATGGAACGTGTAGATATCTGGTATTTGACCGACAACGAAAAAGGCGAAAAAATTGCCGATGCCATCAAGTCCCTGGGACTGACCATTAACCTGGTCAGGGCCCATGATCTTTCTGAATGCAATATCGTACATTCTTCCATTAACCTTTTCATAATTGACCTGGCAAACTCTGACGTAGAACAAGTTATGAACGTCTGCAGGGATGATCCCCGTCTTCAACCATTCATCAAGTTTATTGTCCTTAATAAAAAAGAGATACGCAGGGCATCCGGGCTTGCCTCGCAACTTCTTCACGTGGAGTTTATTTCCAGGCCGGTACAGAAACGTGAATTCCTGCTGCTGCTTGAGAAGTCACTGATCGTGGAACGATACCGGGAAATAATGTCGGTTGTGTCGAAGGAAGCTGAAAACAGGATAGAGGCGTACGAGAACCTGCTGGATATTAACAGGCGTGACATATTTGAATCCGAGAAGGAAAAACATGCCTTCGAAAAGATCGTCGATTTCGAAAAACATATCATGAAAGAGCAAAAAGACCTCAACAGGGCAATAACTGAATTCTCTGTCATGCGTCAGCAGGAAATGTTTGACATGAAAAAGAGGATCAACGCTGAAGAAATGCTGGCGGGATTACGCAGGCAGGAGTTGATGGACGCGCAGCGGGTGATCAATGCACAGGAATCAGTGATCGAGTTCTCTTCGCAGGAACTGGATGATGCCAAGAGAATAATCGATGCCAATGAACGGGCCCATGAGCTGGGCAGAATGGAAGCCATGGAGTTGCACCAGGAGCTGGGAAGGGAAAAACAGAAAAACGTGGTTTTACAGGATGAGATCAACAGGCTCAAGTCCATTATTAACGAGAAATGACCGGGGCTGCTTCCTTCCCGCCCTTATTGTACTTTTGCTGTTTGTTCAGCCTGCACATTCCTGGTTCCTTGACCGGGGTCTTGAATCCACGGTGCAGGAGATGAAACACCTGTTCAGGGAAAAAAAGCTGATGCGCCTGTACAACAGGCATGTAGACCCCGACCTGAAAAGTGATATACACCGTCTTATCGACAGGATGAAAAAGGATGACAGGAACGGTGGCAAAATAGCAGGGAGGATAGGCTTTACGGGGTACGCGGCCATGAAAAGGGCTGACCATGAAACCATCGTATCTCATTTCTTTGAAACCATGGTGAACTCACCGGGCAAAAAACCGTCGGGAATAAAAAACGAAAGCTATCTGCGGCTTGCCCTTGCCCTCTCTTTATTGTTCGCACATCTTGATGAAGGGATGGAAATTGCCGATAAAAGAATTGACAGGCGCGATGCAGAGATTATTTACAAGGGTAACAGTTTTACCATGGCTGCCTGTTATGTCTACCGGAAAGGGCGGTGGTTCCTGTCAGACGACAGGCACTGTGCCGGAAAAGATTAAATTGTATAGTGAGATTGTATGGAGTGGGAAAAAATACTGGTTGATTCGGTAAAGGACGGGAAGATCAGGGAACTGCACCTGAAAAAGATACCGGTGCTCAAAACCTGTAATAACTGGCGTGAAGTTGAGCCTGTTGGATGGATCGACCATACCATGAAACTGTCCCATTACAAGGGAGCCATTGTGAAGCTGCATGGGAGAATATATTTTGTTACCGATAAAACCATCAATGCCCTCAGTGAATATATTAACTGGAAATTTCCAGGGAGAATAGACGTTATCTGAATCAGCCGGGTTCTACGCGTCATCTTCAAAAATTGAAATGACCGCTTCCTTCCTGTGAGACGCCTTTATGATCCTGTCAAGGTGATCGGGATTGATAATGGCGTAATGCGGGGATATCCTCTCAGCAATGCCCTTTTTCAGTTTGCCCTCTTCAAGTTCATCTATGAATTCAGGATCGTTCGCGCGTATCAAAATGGCCCTCTGTATCTGGATGCGGAGAGTTCGGGTGACCCATTCCTTCAGCTGGAAACTAAGGTTTTGCGGGATCTTGTTCTTCGAATACTGTTCAAGCGAATGCATAAAAATATCCTGGTCCATTCCCCGCTGCTGTGCCCGCAGTATGGACTGGCGGGTAATCCGGGCGTGAATGATCACGTCATCCTGTATGATTTCGGTATGGGCAAGTATATGATACTGGGTTTCAGAAGATATTTCCCGGGATGGTATCATTACGGTAAAATCCGGATTTATGTAGATGGCCCTTTTTTGTTCTTTTTTCTGCTCCACTGCCTTGTTGCTGCCATACAGCTCAATGCCGATGTCGGTCAGGAATATGGTATCATCCTCCATTCCCGCAATACCGGCGATCAATAGAAAGTTCAGGGCCCTGTTGAATTCTGCTTTTATGGTCTCTTTCAGCTCAGGCAGGTTCAAGAGGTCGTATATCATGATGGAGGTGTAGTTTTCCAGCATGTACATGGTGAACAGTGTGCTGTATCGTACCGGGGAGAGCCTGGTGAGCCTGTCCTTTAAAATTTGAACTGTTTCGCTTTCAGGTATCCCAACGCAGGGTGGGAGAAGCTCATCGGTTAATGCCTGTTCAATCACAGCTGTCATAGTTTTCTTTAAGAACGATGCAGGACGTGAAAGCTGTTCCTCGACGGGCTTAAGGGTGATGGAGATGTTTTCTCTCCGGATGCGAACAAGCCCCATCTGGTAGAGGGCATACAGGCAGAATGATGCCATGTGGGTTCTGGAAAGCGGCTTACCTGAAAGGGTGATCACCTGCGGCATGGCGCC
Organism: uncultured Leptospiraceae bacterium; assembly: GCA_964345775.1. Classification (GTDB taxonomy): domain Bacteria; phylum Spirochaetota; class UBA4802; order UBA4802; family UB4802; genus M55B154. The sequence goes on from CAYFSO010000020.1 coordinate 12,576, forward strand.
GCTAACCCTGGAGAAATCTATTTTCCTGAAATCCCTGTTCTGCGTGAGAAAAAGCCCGTAATTGGTGACCATGTCATATGTTTTCAGGATGGAATATAACAACCTGTACCGGTTATGTATATATCCTCCCGGTTCCGGCAGGGGGGTGGTGTACATTGCCGTAAGGGCGTTTATATACTTCTTTTCTACCAGTACGAAGGTGATAAAACGCTTTTCAATATTATGAAAAATGGAAATGATACCCGCCTCTTTTAATTCAAGCAGTATCTTTTCTACCGATGCTTCGGGTATTGCTTTGTTGATCATGTGGAGGGTGGCCAGCCCGCCGTGGTCGGCAAGAAGTGAGAGAAGGGAATGCGCATGGCTGTTGGGGTTGTATCGCAACGCCTTCTCTTTCCCGGGATCATTTGTTATGTTGTCTGAACGTGAACGCAGTTTCTTATGAAGCTCTCTCTCGTTTATGGGGGAAAGTATTTCTGCTATCTCGGGGAAAAGAAAAACCTTGTCCAGCTTGTTGTTTAAAAGCTGCCGGTTTTTCAGCACGTATACAACCAGCCTTGAAGAAAGGTTATCCGTGATCTTTTCAATATGCTGGACAGGGAGGTTGAGTTCTTTCTCAATATCACTGAAAGTAAAGGCCTTACCGCTTGTGACCAGCAACCTGAGCAGCATAAGCTCGTCGCGGTCGCATTCCGAGAGTGTGACATCCAGCCCCGTATACGTGAGCAACCTTGATAAAAGGTCGCTGGATTTGGCGTTTCGGGGTTTCTGGAATTTCAGCAGTGATGCCAGTTTCTTTCTGTCCGCATCTGAAAGAGAAGCTGCTTTATTCGTTATTCTTTTCATAATAAAAAAATTGTAGACACATTAATTGGTCTATTCTATATAATGCCAGTCAAATTTGCAATAAAAAATGTAACGATAACGAGGTATATATAACATATACCGTATATCCTATATTCTGCATACTGACAGAAACACGTGTATTTTCCCCACAGGAAAATAGAACTGAATTAAGTCCAAGGAGCATCTGATGTTACAGTTTCTCAGGTTTGATAAAAATGTGGCTGCCGATTCGGAATATTCCATAATCAGCAAAGGGGACGCGGGACGGTTTTTCTTGCGGCATACGGGCTTCGTCCTGCTTCTCTTGTATTCAACAATATTTCTTGCAGTCGCTATCCCGTACGAAATGACATATTTTATTGGTGGTATTATTACGGCCATTTTTCTCGTGAGGCTTGTAAATTTTATCATTAAATACAACAAGTTCAAGGACGGATCCATTCACGTATCACCCGACTTGATCGAGATCAGGGGTAAGGAGGAGGTATACAGGATCCCCCAGGATGAAGTGACCTATATAGAGGTTAATGTCTTCAGTGACCTGGTAATACGGGAAAAGTACAACAAGACTGTTTTCCCCATCTCGCTTTTAACGCAGGACGACAGGGAAACGCTGCTGAACAACTTCGTGGACATGGCACCCAACCGTACACGTGTGTACCGCAAGGCATGGGACTTCTTCGATGCCATTCTTATCGCCTTCATCCTTGCCATGCATATTCGCCAGTTCATTATACAGGCATATTTTATACCCACTGGATCGATGGAAGACACCCTGCTGGTAGGTGATCACCTGCTGGTAGAGAAGATAACCTATGGCCCCATCATTCCACAGATGATATTCATGGATAAAGCCGTTCACCTGGATTGTATTGGATTGCGTGATGTACAGCGAAACGATATAGTAATATTCAGGCCTCCCGGGGAGGAGGAAAAAGACTTCATCAAGCGCTGCATAGCCGTGGCAGGCGACGAGGTGCATGTAAAGAATGGCTACGTGTACGTGAACGATAAACGGCTGGATGAACCCTACGTGAAGGGACATACCACGTACAGGGGTTTCAGTGAAAAGCTCATTGAAGGAGTGGTTCCCGAAGGGATGATCGTGGCGATGGGTGATAACCGGGAAAACTCATTCGACAGCCGCGGCTTCGGGTACCTTCCCGTGGAACGGATCAAGGGGAGGGCGTTTATAATGTACTGGAATTCCCAGAACATGGGCAACCTTGATTTTTCCAGGCTCGGACTGATACAGTAGCAGCGGTTTTTTAAAAATACAGGCAGCCCGGCAGTGGGGGTATGAACCAGACAGTATTCAAACGGCGCGTTTTCATTACGGGGATAATAATCGCGGTTATCGCTGCAGCGTTCCTGTACAGGCTGTTCAACCTGCACTTCACCCCGAAGATACACCTGTCTGACAGGAATTCCGTTAAGATAAAACGTGGATATATAAAGGATACAAATGGAGATATCCTGGCCATGAGTATCGAGAGGAATTCAGTATACGCCAATCCTTCAATGATAGGTGACCCGGCTGCTGTTGCAGATATACTTGCATCTCACCTGCCTGTCAATAGAAACGTGATCCATCAGCGGCTCTCCCGTGATAAACGTTTTGTCTGGATAAAACGCAAGGTTGATGACCCCGTCGCGGATAAGATAACGTCCCTCCAGATAAAAGGTGTTGGCTTGAAAAAGGAGTTTCTCAGGGTATATCCAAACGGCAGGCTTGCATCGCAGCTTCTTGGATTTGTTGGTGTTGATAATCACGGCCTTGATGGAATGGAATACAAATACGATGCCCTGCTGACCGGTGACTCCGAAAGGGACAGGCTCCTCGAAAGGGGAACAGATCTCCAGCAGGGGTATTCGGTGGTACTGACTATTGACCGGCTGGTTCAGGATACGGCCGAACGGGTGCTGGCCGATGGGATAGAGCGTGCAGGTGCGAAGAGGGGGGCAGCGGTTGTGATGGAAGTGTCCACTGGCCGAATACTGGCTCTTGCCCACGCACCGTCCTTCCACCCCGAGAAGTATTATTCGTATCCCCCCTGGATTCTTGGCAATTTTTCAGTGGTTGATTCATTTGAACCGGGATCCACACTCAAGATTTTTTCCATGATAACCATACTGGAGCGAAAACCAGACCTTCTCAATAAGAAGTTTACCTGTGACGGTGAAATTGAGATCGCCGATACCACAATACAGTGTATTTCCAGTCACGGGAAAGTAAATTGCGAAGATATTATTGCCTATTCCTGCAACGTGGGGATTATCCGTGCCATGAAGCAGATACGCAGGGCACACCTGTATGACACCCTCAGGCGGTTCGGCTTTGGATCGGAAACCGGTGTGGAAATACCCGGTGAATCTACCGGTATTCTTCGCCCGCTTTCGAAATGGTCAGGGCTTTCAAAATATTCTATTTCCATAGGACAGGAAATATCGGTAAACTCCATACAGCTGGCTGCCGCGGTATGCGCCATTGCCAATGAAGGGGTCTACATGGTCCCCTCGGTTGTTGAGGGTATTGAGAATGACAAAGGTGATCTTATTCAGCGTTTTTACCCCAACAGCAAAGGGCAGGTGGTGAACAGGACAGTTGCGGCAAGGATCATGGACATGATGAAGGAAGTCGTCGTCAGGGGTACCGGCACACAGGCCAGGCTTCCATATTACCGGGTGGGAGGTAAAACCGGTACGGGCCAAAAATCTATGAAAAGGGGGGGCTATATGCCCGATAAATACAGTGCGTCCTTTGTGGGCATTGCGCCGCTTCATGATCCGGATATATGTATACTGGTTGTCCTGGATGAGCCAAAACGTATTACTTCCGGCGGGCAGGGGGCGGCACCGTTATTTGCGGACATGGCGGCAAGGATCCTGCCGTACAGGGGTAACAGCAAAAGCGTAATGAAAGCGGTTGCCCCGGGACGCTCCGGGGAAGGATCTTACATGAAGCGGTATACGGAGACACATGTTCCCGATTTTCGGGGACTAACCCGGTACCAGGCATTGCAGGTACTCATGAAGCTTCAGAAAAAACGTCCTCTTGCGTACAGCTTCACGGGAAATGGCAGGGTGGTGGGCCAGAAACCTGCACCGGGAAGTGGATGGAAGCAGGAAACAACTATACAGTTACAACTCAGGCAGGAGTGATACGTGCAAAGCAGTGTTTTTACAAAAAACCTCGAAGCTATTAAACGGAAGAACCCCCGGCTGTACCAGGCAATACAGGGCAGCCGTACCCGGGAAGAAATAAGAGTAGAACAGTCCAAAACTGGACTCCCTGTCCCCCTGTTCGAAAAGAATGGGAAGAAGATCGCCATTCACAGCAGGTTTGATCCACAGAAAGAAGCCGAAAGGATGCTGAAAGATATCGCCATGGATGAATACCATCTTTTCGTTGTTTCAGGATTCGGGTTCGCCTATCACGTTGATGCCATCCGGGAAGGGGCGGGTAAAAATGCAACCATACTTATACTTGAAGCGTATCCCGGTATTGTGCGGGAGGCATGCCAGGCGCGTGATATCAGCCATATCTTCGATGATCCCCGGATCATCATGCTGGTACAGCCGGATGATGACTCCCTGGCAGAGGCCATGAAGGCACGTTCTTCGTACAGGACAATATTCCTCACCCACCGTGGTTCTCACCAGGTTGATCCTGAATATTACAATAATCTCCAGAGGATCGCCAAGTCGTACATTTCTGTTAAGGAAGTAAATATTGCCACGCTGGCAAAATTTGAACGAACCTGGGCGGCGAACATTGCCCGGAATATTGGCGTGTTCGCCTGGTATCCCGGTATTCAGAATTTTTATGACCGGTTTCCAGGAGTCCCTGCCATTGTTGCAAGTGCGGGGCCTTCCCTTGAGAAGAGCATTCCCTTCATAAAGGACAACATAGACAGGGCGGTAATAGTTGCCGTTGATACATCGTTTCACGTTCTTCGCAGGCACGGCATTGAGCCCCATTTCTGTATAACCGTTGACCCGCAGGTGATAAACGCGCGGTATTTTGAAGGTTCCGGTGAAGGGAAAACCGTGGTGGTGGCAGACCCGACGGCTCATCCTTCGGTGTTCAGGCTGTACAGGGGAAGGTTCGCCCTCACGGGTATCGCGTTTGAGATGATGCAGTGGATCGAAGAATACACGGGAAAACGGGGGGAGCTTCGTTACGGGGGGTCTGTTTCCACCAACGCGTATGACTTTGCCGGCAGGCTGGGGTGCGCCCCGGTGGTGATGGTAGGACAGGACCTGGCCTTTACCGGCGGGTACGCCCATGCCCGCGGGTCATACCTGGATGAGCAGGTATTTCTGAAAACGAAAAGGACATATACCCCGCAGATGTTCAACCGCTCACAATTGCGGGCATTACCTCCCATCGAGGTGAAGGGGATACGCTCACCGGTGGTGAGGACGAACAGGAAGATGATGATCTTCCTCAACTGGTTTGGCAAGCTGAACGATGAGAACCTGGTAAACGCCACCTGGGACGGTGCCCGCATAGAGAACACGGTACACCAGTCGCATGATGAGATCTCTTTTCCCGAACACCATGTTCCCGTATGGGAAACGGTTGATGATATATACAGCAGTTGTGCCATTCATGATAAGGATGCCGGTTCCATGCAAACTGCCCTGTATGAATGCTGCCGAAAGATGGAAGGTGAGATCGAAAGCCTGATGGAAGTATGCGATAAGGCGGTATACCACGCCGAGAAGCTGAAAGAACTTGTTGGGGCAGAACGCCGTGACCAGGGTAAAATGTCCTACACCCTGTCAAAGCTTGATGAAATAGACCGGCGCTTAGAAAAGTATACCACCCTGAAGGACATGGTAGGCTTTACCATACAGAGGGTTATTCACACTATTACAGAAGGGTACGAACTGGATGAGGACAGCAACCTTTCAGAGCATGAAAAGATCGCACAGCGTTCACTGTATTTTTACAGGGGGCTGCTGGACGGCAGCACCTTCAACAGGAAGATGCTGCAGAAAATGTGCCTGATGCTGCAAAACCGGTAAACCCGCTGCCGGTTGGAAGTGAGTCTGGACGCGAAGCGGTCAACCTCCAACAAGGGGACGGGTTTTATCAACCCTGAAGGTAACCAGGAACTTGTCTCCCGTACTTTCGTTTTCCCCGTGTTTTTTCCGTCTTCGGATAGATTCTATCTTCTCGCTGTCCTTCTCTTCTCCGATCATTGTGAGATACAGGCGTTTTCCCCTGTACCCGGGGCCATCCTCAATGAACATGTAGGCGGCGTTCCCATTGGCTTTTATGTTGGCATAGCTTAAACGGTCATTCATGATGAAGGTGATCATGGCATCATCTTCTTCCAGGAAATGGGGACGTGAATAGAGGGCAAGGTCTACCTGCCCATCGGCGTCAGCAGTTCCCAGTATGCCGGTGCCGCCGGTGTTTTCAAAATATTCTTTCAGTGTCATTTGACCTCTCCTGGTATCCATTTTTCATCTCGTTCAGCCCTGGAAGCCCCCGGTTGTTTAAGCGGCTGCTTCCTTTTTACGGATCACGTAAAGCCCCGCAAGCCCGGCAGCCGCGATAAAAACCGCCATCAGTTGTGCCTGGGTGAGCCCCAAAAATATCTCGGGATTCCTTCTTATGAATTCCACGAAAAACCTGGGGAGGCCGTTTAACACAAGGTAAAGAAAAAAGATGGTACCCCGTTTCAACGGTTTCTGTCTCAGGTTTAAAAGCATGCCTGCCACCAGTAATGAGAAAAAGGACTCGAACAGTGGTGTTGGATACACCGTCTGGCTTATCGGTACAATACCATTTGGATACGCGGTACCGAAAATTGTACTGGTGGCGATGCCGTAACAGCCGTCTCCCGCCACGTGACATCCGATTCGTCCAAAACCGTAACCCACCGCAATGGAAGGTGCCACGGTATCAAGTATATCAAGCGGCTTTTCGCCGCTTTTTCGTATTACCAGGTAAGAGAACAGGAATGCGAACACCAGGCCGCCGTATATGGAAAGACCAGTTCCTGAGAATATCATACCCATTGGGTCAGCCGAGAACTCTGCCCAGTGATCCATAATGTGGAATACCTTGGATCCGATAATACCTGTAGGAATGGCAACCAGTAATATTTTGTATGCAATTTCTGGATCCATCTTGCGAATGGTCAATTCCCGTTCAAATAACAGGTACGCAAGGTAGATACCGATGCCCAGCATGACACCGTATCCGCCGATGGTAATGAACTTGTACTGGAATAATATGGGAAACATGTGTCGCTCCGTTGGAAATATTGGTTTTCAAGTATTTTCGAGTAACAGGGGGACACCTATACCGCAGGGCTTTTAAAAATGCAACAGATTTCTTTAACAATTTTCAGCCAGGTATATTCCTGTCGAGGAACTGTTTCCTGCTGAAGGCAAGAAGGTGCCCGGTCAGGGTTTTGGCGCTTTCTGCTGCTTTTACGATCTTGAACTCGTAATGTGAAATGGGGCTTTCGCCCTCTTGCCGAGATTTGCCGCGATTTATAATCAGTTCCTGGTAAGCTGCTAATGCCTGCCATCAGCATGGGACCATCGTCCGGGTGCATAAGCTCATTTTTTCAGCAGCTGTATGCTGGCTGCAATTTTGTCAAACCGGTATATCCCTGAAACCGGTGATCCCTCGTACTTCTGCATTACTCCTATTGAATTATTGATGACTGTCTCAATATCCATTTTTTAGATATTTTTACATATGTGTCTAATAAAATGGGGGAAATAATAAAAAAGTCTTACAAAATATTGACAGGGTAAAAGGTTGCATATATGTTGTTAACTAAACAGTTAGTATAAATAAACGTTTAGTTGCAGGGGGACGTGAATGGAAGCATCAACAACAGAAGAAAAGATCATTCAGGCAGGTGTTGAAGAATTTGCTGAACACGGTTTTGACGGTGCACGCATAGACAGGATCGCCAGCAGGGGAAACATCAACAAGGCCATGATCTACTATCATTACAGGGGTAAGGAAGCCCTTTATGAATCGGTTCTTAGCATGATCGTTACCGGTATTTACGAAAAGGTGAAAAGCGTGGTACCGCATGAATCTTCGGCCCCGGAGCAGCTGGAAGCCTTCCTGAGAGGATACGGGAATTATCTCTCAGTTATTGACCAGAACTATATCCGCATAATGCTTCGCGAGGTTGGCAGTGGCGGCAAGTACTTCAAGAAGATCACCGTCCCCAAACTGATAGCACCGGCATTTGCCCTCATTGCTGAAATTGTGCAGGGGGGGATACAGAAAAAGGAGTTCAGGGAACTGGAGCCGGCCTTCGTGATGGTGCAGTCGATGAGTGCCCTGGTATTCTATAACCTGCTGCGGATCACCCTTGAAGGCAGTGATCTATATCCCCTCCTTTTCGGCGAGGGCAGGGGGGAGCAGTATATAGACAGCGTGGTAACCGTATTAAAACAGGGAATATTGACAGAAAGGGGTAAATAATATGAGAGCCTGGAATGGATCGAAAATATCAATACCGGTGCTGGCGTTCTGCATGGTGTTTTGCTTTTTCTGCAATACTGCCGCCATGTCCGACGTGCCGAAAGGTCTTGAGAAGATGACGGTGGACAGGGCGGTGGCTGTTGCATTGCAGAATAATCACCAGTACCGCATGTCGGTTAAAAAGATGAAGGCGGCAAAGGAGAAAGTGAACCAGGTATGGGGAACCCTTCTCCCCTCTCTTGCATCCGAGGCATCTGCCATGCGCCAGGGTGCAGAGCAGGGGTTCATGAGCCTCAGTGACGGGCAGTACGACCTGAAACTGGTGCAGCTTACCTTTGGAATAAATCCCGGGTCCTTCTATCATTCACTCAAGGGGTCACAGAAACAGTACTCCTCGGCACGTGAAGAGGTGAGGAAGATAAAAAGCCAGATCGAGTTCAACGTGATCAAGAGTTATTTTGACGTGCTTCTTGCCGACGAGATGGTAAAGCTGCGCAAAAATTCAATGGATGTACTTAAAGAGAACCTGAAGGACGTTCGGCAGAAATACCGCGCGGGGTCGGTCCCACGCTTCGAGCTGCTGCAGGCACAGGTGCAGTTGAAAAGCCAGGAGCCGCAGCTTATCGAGGCACGCAACAGTTACCGTATGGCGCTGGACATGCTGAATTTTCACATGGGCCTGGACAGCCTCACGTATACCGTGAACAGCAGCGCCATAGAAGATGCCCAGTCCATCAGGCAGCCCGTAGTACAGCAAAACGTCACCCGTGACCTGATCCACCTGGCATTGAAACATCGGCCGGAAGTGATACAGGTCACACTCATGCGTGACAGCATTGCCCATGGGAAGAAGGCCAGCGAGGCGGCCTACCTGTGGCCCACCTTCTCGGTGGGAGGATACTACGGCAAGTCATACCTTTTGGCCAACCAGGTTGACATGGGGCTGGGCGGCATGGGGCCGTCACCCGATCTCTCGCAGATAACAGGTGAACGGGAATGGCAGGATACCTGGCAGGTGCGTGTGGCCGCCACCTACAGGTGGGGCTCACTCATCCCGGGTGACAGGGTGCAGGCAAAAAAGCGTGAAGACCGGTACCGGCTTGAAGAGGCCAGCCAGCAGCTGCTGCAGCTGAAACGGCAGATCGCCATCAACATACGGTATAACCATACAAGCCTCATGTCGGCCTACCGGGCCATACAGTCACAGGACGAGAACGTGAAAACGGCGGAAGAAGGACTTCGCATTGCCCGTGAAAGCTACCGTGCGGGAGTGATTACCAATGCGGAACTGCTGGGGGCAGAGCTGTCCCTTACCGAGGCGCGCACGGGATATATCAAGGCCGTGTATGAATACCATTTATCTTTTGCCAGGCTGAACAGGGAAACCGGCACTGAGACTGAACAACTAATCTTCGGGGAGGCACAGAAATGAAAGACAGGAAAAAGCTTATACCACTGGTGGTGGCACTGGTTGTCATTACGGGAACCACCCTTTACTTCGAGGTATTCAGGTACCTGGGTGAAAACGGTGACAGGATCGAGGGCAGCGGTACCATCGAGGTGACAGAAATTGATATCAGCAGCAAGCTGGCCGGCAGGGTGGTGGAGATCCCCTTCGAGGAAGGTGAGCGGGTGAAAAAGGGCGACCTGGTGGTGAAGCTTGAATACGATGAGCTGCAGGCACAGCTGCTGCAGGCAAAGGCCAATCTTACCAACGCACGCAAGAACCTTGGCCGTGTACGGGAGCTTTTCAGGTCGGGGTCGGTGCCACGAAGTAAGTTGGATGACGCGCTTACCGCCTACAGGGTCGCCAAATCACAGTATGATTACATCATCGCGTCAATAGAGCAGGCGGTACTCTACGCGCCTGTTGATGGTATCGTGCTGAATAAGAACCTGGAAAAGGGGGAGATGGCTTTTCCGGGTACCCCGGTAATAACCATAGCCAACCTGGAAAAACCATGGATCAATATTTATGTACGGGAGACGAAGCTTGGGCTGGTAAAGCATGGACAGGAAGCCCGGGTGTTCGTTGACAGCTTCCCGGATACCCCTTTTAAGGCAAGGGTGGCCTCAATTTCCAACAAGGCGGAGTTTACTCCCAGGACCATACAGACGAAAGAAGAACGGGTGAAGCTGGTATACGCGGTGAAACTGGACGTGGAGAACAGGGAGATGAAACTGAAGCCGGGAATGCCTGCCGATGCGGTGATCCACGTGGAGGATGAAAAGTGATACGGGGCCAGTCTCTCAACAAGTCCTTTGACGGGATAGATGCCATTCGTGATCTCCATTTCGAGGTGAAGGAAGGAGAGATCTTCGGCATCGTGGGCCCGGATGGTGCCGGAAAAAGTACCCTGCTGCGGATGCTGTCCACCATTCTTACGCCCGACAGCGGTGATATTCTGCTGCATGGTGAATCAATTTTTAACGATCCCTTCTCGGTGAAAGAGAGGATAGCCTATATGCCCCAGCGGTTCGGGCTTTACGAGGACCTGAGCGTGGAAGAGAACATACGGTTTTTCGGCAGGCTTTTCGGTCTTTCCGAAAAGGAGATACGAAAGCAGCTGCCGGGACTGTACGATTTCAGCAACCTGGGGCAGTTCAGCGACCGCCTTGCCGGCAACCTTTCGGGGGGGATGAAGCAGAAGCTTGGCCTGGCATGCTGCCTGGTGCATCGTCCCGAGCTTATTCTGCTTGACGAACCTACAAACGGGGTGGACCCGGTATCGAGGCGGGAATTCTGGAAGATACTCTACACCCTGCTGGGAGAGGGGGTCACCATTATTGTCAGCACCGCCTACCTGGACGAAGCCGAACGATGCAGCAGGGTGGGGCTCATGTACCAGGGACAGTTTATCAACGTTGATACTCCCGCAACCGTGAAGACCATGACCGGGAAGTCCCTGCTTGAGATCAAGACCGATGACCCAAACGCCGCAGAAGACCTGCTGAGAAAACGGAAGAAATTCAGCCGGGTGGTACGCACGGGGAAATCCCTGCGCATCTTTGCCGACGATAAACGCTCCTTCTCGTCCGAGATAAAGAAGGTGTTGTCTGCTGAAAACATAAAGGTGAGAAGTATTCGGGAGATCGTTCCCGGCCTGGAAGACACGTTCTTGGAAGTGATCACCGGGGGAGGTGCAGAATGAAACCACGTTTCAAGTCACTCAAACGTATCTCTGCAATAGCTGACAAGGAGTGGATACAGATCAGGCGGGACTCGAGAAGCCTCATCCTGTCACTGCTGGCGCCGGTGCTGCTTATGCTGCTTTTCGGGTATGCGCTTACCATGGACGTGAAAAACGTTTCCATGGCGGTATACGACCAGGACCAAACTTCAAGTTCGCGCCAGTTCCTTGAAGGTTTTTCTCACACGGAATACATCCATATTCATTCATACGTGAACACCTACCGGGAGATAGACCGTCTTATCGATACGGGTGATATCGCCATGGCGCTGGTGATACCGAAACATTTCGGTGCAGGGCTGCGTACGGGCGACGAGGTAAAGGTGCAGCTCCTGGTTGATGGGTCTGATTCCATGTCGGCAACGGTCTCGCTGGGATACGTGCAGGCCATCGTGATGCAGTTTAACAGGGACGTGCAGCTTCAGATGCTGGAGACTATCGGCATCACCCGCATGAAGGAGCCGGTTGATATACGGGACCGCATCTGGTACAACTCCGAGCTTGAAAGCCGCAACCTGATCATTCCCGGGCTTATCGTCATCATCCTTGCCATCATATCGGCACTTATCACCTCCCTCACCATTTCCCGCGAATGGGAGCGGGGCACCATGGAAACGCTGATCACCACCCCCGTCCGTCCACGTGAAGTGCTTATCGGAAAACTTATGCCCTACCTCTTTATCGGGATATTTGACGTGGTGATGACCTTCCTGGTGGGCAGGTTCGTGTTCGGGGTGCCGCTTAAGGGGAGCTTCATTGAACTGCTGCTTATAGCCCTGCTGTTCCTCGTGGGGACATCAAGCCTGGGCATTCTTATCTCGGCGGCTACCCGCATACAGGTGATGTCAATACAGGTGGCCATCGTGGTGACCTACCTGCCGTCGCTTATACTGTCGGGTTTTATCTTTCCCGTGAAAAACATGCCGCTGATAATACAGGGTATCACGTATCTCGTCCCGGCAAAGTACATGGTAACGGCGATCAAGGGTATCGCGGTGAAGGGGGTAGGATGGTCATTGCTGGTCACGCAGGTGGCTTTTCTCGCCGTGTTTACACTCCTGGTGATGACGGTGGCCATGAAGAAAATTCGAATGCAGCTTCCGGAGTGAGGACAATGCTATGAGAACCTGGATACAGTTACGAAACATAAGGAGCATGCTGAAAAAGGAATTCGCCCAGCTTTTCAGGGACAGGAAGATGCGTGCGGTTATGATAGGGCCGCCCATTATCATGATGATCGTGTTCGGGTACGCCGTGAACACCGATGTGAACGACGTGCGCATGGCGGTGGTTGACTATGACAAAACGGCAGAGAGCAGGCAGTTCATCGAGGAATTCACCGGTTCAACCTTCTTCAGCCTGTACGCCTACGGGTACTCGGCTAAGAAGCTTGTGCCCCTGCTTGACAGGAGCGAGATAGACTGCCTGGTACAGGTTGAACGGGGGTTCTCTGAAAAAATGAGATCGGGCAGTACCGCGCAGGTGCAGATACTACTGGACGGGTCGGACTCAAACCGTGCATCAGTGGTGAAGTCGTACATAAACAATGTAACGGCGGCCTACAGCATGGCGCATTTCAGGGAGCGGGTGAAGACACAGGTGCGAACCAGGCAAAAGGCGGGTATGCGCATGCCTGCAGTGGTTGACCTTGAACACCGGGTGTTCTTTAACCCGGAACTGAAAAGCCGCAACTATTACCTGCCGGGTATTATCGGCCTGCTCATATCGCTGATCACCATCATGCTCACCTCCATGTCCATCGTGAAGGAGCGTGAAGCGGGAACCATCGAACAGATCAACGTGTCTCCCCTGAAACCACTGGAATACATAGCCGGGAAGATGATCCCCTTCGCCCTGGTGTCCTTCGGTATCATATTCGTTGTCACCTTTATTACCATAACCTGGTTTGCCGTTCCCTTCAACGGGAGCTTCACCTTTGTCCTGTTCACCGGCCTCCTGTACATCCTGTCCACCCTGGCGGTGGGATTGTACATATCCACCATTTCAATGACGCAGCAGCAGGCCATGCTGTCTTCGTTCCTTTTCTTCGTTCCGGCCATACTCCTGTGCGGTTTCATATTCCCAATCTATGCCATGCCCGAAAGCGTACAGCTGGTGGCATACCTGAACCCGCTCACCTATTACATGAATATTGTGCGGGGGGTATACCTGCGGGGAGTGGGTGCCCTGGTACTCTGGCAGGACGTGCTGGCCATGGTGGCAATCGGTGTTGTGCTGCTTTTCATGAGCGTGAAACGATTCAGTAAAACTATGGAGTGACCTATGGAATATTCAGTATCAGTACAAAACCTTACAAGAAATTTCGGGGACTTCACCGCCGTCAATGATGCTTCTTTTGACGTGAAGAAAGGAGAGATATTCGGTTTCCTTGGTCCCAACGGTGCCGGGAAGAGTACCACCATCAAGATGCTATGCGGCCTGCTGGCTCCAACTTCAGGCGAAGGACAGGTGGCCGGAAAGGATATTCTTACCCGGCAGGAAGAGATCAAGAAGGTGATCGGGTACATGTCACAGCGCTTTTCACTCTACGATGATCTTACTGTTATGGAAAACCTGCAGTTTTTCGGCAGCATTTACGGGCTTGAAGGAAAGAAACTCAGGCAGCGCATTGGATATATTCTTGACATGGTGGATCTTCATAAAAGAAAAAACTCGAATGTGAAGCAACTCCCCGGCGGGATCAAGCAGCGGCTTGCGCTGGGAACCGCGGTCATTCACGATCCCCCCATCATATTTCTTGACGAGCCCACCTCCGGCGTGGATCCCCTGATGCGCAGGGTCTTCTGGGAGCAGATATATACTTTTTCGGAGGAGGGTAAGACCATATTCGTCACCACCCATTACATGGACGAGGCGGAACACAGCGAACGCATGGCACTCATCATCGCCGGGAACATCATCGCGCTGGATACCCCCGAGAACCTGAAAAAGAACGTGCCCAACGAGGTCTTCCTGGTGCGGCACGGTGATTTTCTGAATGTGTACGAGCACCTTAACCGGCAGAACTTCGTGGAGGAGGCGGCCCTGTTCGGAACCGACCTGCATGTGCTTGCAAAACAAAAGGGAGACGTGCGCAGGTTGCTGCGGGACACCCTGCAACAGGGCGGTTTCAGCGACGCGAAGGTTGAAAAGATCACCCCTTCGCTGGAAGACGTGTTCGTGATACATTCACGGGAGCAGGGGTTGTAGAAAATTCACATCATTTTCTTCTTTCAAGTATGTGTGAATCGGTGACAAGGCAATGGAAAGTGCCGGAAAATATTTCGTCATTTTCACGTGTCACCTTTACCTCGATCACGTGTCTCCTTCCGTCCCTTGATACCTCTTTACCTATGGCATACAGCACGTTTCCCGTTACGGCGGGTTTCATGAATGAAACATCAGCACCGGCAAGTACCACGTTAGGATGGTTGACCGCCAGCATGGCGGCGAAATCGGCAAGCCCGAATACGAATCCCCCGTGAGTAAGGCCGTACTCATCAACTGCCATGTCCCCGGTAACAATGAGTTCAACGGTGCTGTATCCCTCGGCCAGGGTAACAGGGGTACCGCACAGGTCCTGTCGAATAGATGTATGCGTCCTTGGGAGGACGGGATCACCGGTGTTCATTATGCCGCTCCTGGAATTTTTGTTCTGTATTGCAACAAGGTACGAAATTTAATGGTAAAAGACAAAGAAATGTGACAGGTAAACGTTATAAAGTAAGGAATCCTAACAAAAAATGTTGACATGGCTCAGGGTTGTGGTAGCATGACTTATAAGTTAGGAATGCTAACTATATATGGAGGACGGGAATGAAACGGTCAATTATAACCATAGATGAAGAAAAATGTGACGGTTGCGGTTTGTGCGTTACCGGGTGTCCCGAGGGTGCACTGCAGGTGATAAACGGTAAAGCGAAGCTTGTCCGCGAAGATTACTGTGATGGACTGGGTGCATGTATCGGTGACTGTCCCAGGGGTGCAATACACGTGGAAGAAAGGGAAACTGTGCCTTACGACGAGTATTCTGTAATGGAAAACATCGTTGCAGAGGGCGATGATGCCATCAAATCACATCTTCATCATCTCGAGGAACACGGGGAACATGAGTTGCTTGCTGAAGCCAGGAGATACCTTGATGAAAACAGCATAAAGGTGGCCGGTGAATCCAAACCGCCACTGAAGGTGATGCATGCCCATGGCGGCGGATGTCCTGGTTCCATGGCGCGGACAATACAGAGAGAGCCTGAAGTTGCTCCCGCCGCAACTGCCAGTGGAGCCAGCATACATGCTCAATCACGGCTCAGGCAGTGGCCGGTGCAGTTGAAGCTTTTAAACCCGGCAGCACCGTATTTCAATGATTGCCACCTGCTTGTGGCTGCTGACTGCGTGCCATGTGCATCGGGGAACTTCCACGAGAAATACCTTAATGGAAAGGTGGTAGCCATGTTCTGTCCCAAGCTGGACAGCGGGCTTGACCAGTACGTGGAGAAGCTGACTGCCATATTCAGCGGTAATACCGTGCATTCAGTGACGGTGCTGACAATGGAGGTGCCATGCTGCATGGGCACAGTGAAGGTTGTACAGGAAGCACTGAAAAGATCGGGTAAGGACATCCCGCTTGGATCTATCACCGTTGGTATAAACGGGGAAGAGATATAAAACAGGAACAGTACTACCAAAAATCTACAATACTACAGGAGGCTATACATGTTTTGCTATCAATGCCAGGAGACAGCCGGGAATACGGGCTGCACGAAAAAAGGAGTCTGCGGAAAGACGGACAATGTCGCAAACCTGCAGGACCTTCTGATCGATTCGTTAAGAACCCTTGCCATGTATTCACTGGAAGCAAAGGGAGAAAAATCCACAGAAGATGTAGACGTGCATATCATCAAGGGTCTTTTTACGACTGTTACCAATGTTAACTTTGATGCGTCAAGGATCGCCGGGTTTATAAGAGAAACCCGCGGTAAAAGGGATGCATTGCGCAATGCCCTGCTTGAAGAAAAGGGGGCAGAACATGTTGACAGAATAGATTCAGCGGTGCCCGATCCCTATCCAGCAGATTCCAGCATTGAACAGATGGAACTGCAGGCGGAGGGAAGCAGCATTTTGCGTGAAGAGAACGAGGACATCCGTTCACTCAGGGAACTGCTGTTGTACGGTGTGAAAGGTATTGCCGCGTATGCAGACCATGCCAGCGTGCTTGGCAGCCACGACAGTGAAACATTCTCTTTCGTGAAAAAAGCACTGGCAGCCACGGTAGATAAGGATGCGGACGTGAACACGCTGCTGGGTATGGTGGTGGAATGCGGCAAAACAGCAGTGGATACCATGGCGCTGCTTGACCAGGCAAACACCGGTGCCTACGGGAATCCTGAGCCAACACAGGTGGACCTGGGCGTTGGGAACAATCCCGGTATTCTTGTCAGCGGTCATGACCTGAAAGACCTTGAGGAACTACTTGAACAATCAAAAGGAAAGGGGGTGGACATCTATACACATGGTGAGATGCTGCCCGCGCAGTCATACCCTGCCTTTAAGAAATATGATCATTTTGCCGGTAATTATGGCGGTTCGTGGTACAGGCAGAAAGCCGAGTTTGCCAGTTTCAACGGCCCCATACTCATGACCACCAACTGCCTTATGCCGCCCAAGGACAACTACAGGGACAGGCTGTTTACCACCGGGCTGGTGGGATTTGAGAATGTGGTTCATATTCCCGACAGGGAGTCCGGTCAGCAGAAGGACTTCTCGGCAATAATTGACATGGCACTTACGTGTGAGCCGCCGCAGCAGCTTGAAGAGGGACATATCCCCGCCGGTTTTGCACATAATACAGTAATTTCCATTGCCGACAAGGTGATCGATGCGGTAAAAAACGGCAGTATCCGCAAATTTATCGTAATGGCAGGTTGTGACGGCAGGCAGCCCTCACGGGAGTATTTCGAAGAAGTAGCAGAAAAACTTCCAGCTGATACGGTGATTTTAACCGCTGGTTGTGCCAAGTACCGGTACAACAAGCTGCCCCTTGGTGATATAGGCGGCATTCCCAGGGTACTTGATGCGGGCCAGTGTAACGATTCGTATTCACTGGTAAGGATAGCCCTTGCCCTGAAAGACGCGTTCGGCCTGGATGACATTAACCAGCTTCCCATTGCCTACGATATAGCGTGGTACGAGCAGAAGGCGGTAACAGTGCTGCTTGCCCTGTTGTACCTCGGTGTAAAAGGCATAAGGCTGGGGCCAACCCTCCCCGCGTTTGTTTCACCTGGCGTATTGGATGTGCTGGTTGACAAGTTCGGCATAAAACCGGTGTCGGATCCTGAAACAGATATCAATGAAATGCTTGAAATGAGCGGGCAGGCAGGGTAATATGTGTAACGCATGATCTTTAATGAAAGTAAAGACAGAAGGAGGAGGCCAAAATGGCAAAAGTAGTATACGTTGACCAGGAAGAGTGCACGAGCTGCGGGGTGTGTATGGATGAGCTACCCGAGGTGTTTGAGTATGATGAAAATGACCTGAGCCGCGTACATGATCCAAACGGTGCAAGCGAGGAAAAGATACAGGAAGTAATGGACATGTGCCCGGTAGAGTGCATTCACTGGAAGGAATAGCAGCAAAAGGGGCATGATGTGTTTTTTACATTATGCCCCTTTTTAGAAATTATTTATATTTTTATTGTAGCCACAGATGGACAGGCGTAAGTGAGAAGTGAGAAGGGAAAGCGAAGCGGGCGGTTTTTATATATTTTAAGCCGTATGATAGTATACGCTTCTTTATGAATGGTTAATCATGATCTATAGTCATGGATAAATATGATACATATTGTTGGCAATACATACTATACGTTACACTAACAACAAAGGGCTGGCTCAATGAGCAAAAATGATGTAATCGATGAAAATATAGCCTCGGCACTGGAAAAGCTGATGCAGGTACAGCGCCTTCTTCTCTGGGATATTACCAAGAAAGAGAAGCTGAGCCCCATCCAGATACAGTTCCTTATTTACCTTGCAAAATATCCGCCGGAATACTGCAAGGTGAGCCAGGTGGCACGTGAATTTGACCTGACCAAGGCCACGGTGAGTGATGCACTCAATTCACTTGAGGACAAGGGGTATGTAAAAAAGATCAGGGAAGCAAATGATAAACGCTCCCATGTGATTTCCCTTACCCGTAAGGGTAAGCAGGCAGAGGCGCGTATACATGGCTGGCAGGATATCCTCATGTCACATATTAAAGAATTTCCAATGGAACAAAAGGAGCAGTTTATTGTATTCCTCATGGAACTGATCCAGTCTCTATACAGGGACGGTGTGATCAGCGTGGCCAGGATGTGTATCACCTGTGAAAATTTTTCACCCGGTGAAAATGGCAGGCACCACTGCATGCTCACGGACAGGTACCTTAATGACAGTGAACTTTCCGTAGGCTGCGCGCACCACAGGGAAAAAGAGGCAGGGTAAATGGGATCATCTTCACGCGATATCGAGGTGCTTGCTGAATTTATACAGATATACTGTGATGACCACCATAAAGAAAATGAAAAATTTAAAGTACAATCGGGTGGACAGGTGGGGGATCATGTGAATCCGCTTCATGCGGCAAGTAAGCGGGTTACGTGCCCGTACCATCCCAAGCCGGCCTGCAAGAAATGCCACACCCACTGCTACGGTCCCGGTTACAGGGAAAAGATCAGGGAAGTAATGCGGTATTCCGGGAAGCGATTGATAAAGAAAGGCAGGCTTGACCTTGTATGGAAATATATTTCATGAGATGAAAAAAGAAGGAGCAATGTGAAAGCGAAAAAGAGAATGCACTATCTCACACATGTCCCGTTTGAAGGATCCGCTTATGTTGAAAAATGGGCAAGGGGAAGGGGATACGAGATTAGCCATACGGCGTTGTATCAAGATATAACCTTTCCCGGCATCAGGGATATTGATCTGCTGGTCATCATGGGCGGGCCCATGAGTGTCAATGAAGAAAATAAATTTCCATGGCTTGCGCCTGAAAAGGAGTTCGTGTATAATT
>CAYFSO010000021.1:0-30837 GCA_964345775.1 uncultured Leptospiraceae bacterium
TATTAGTATGATAATCTAATTAACAGTAACAAGGGAACAGTATTGATAATTTAAATATTATTTAATGAGAAATGATATATAAAATACTGCTAAATAGATTTGACTGGATCAGTTTTCAATGGTATAATTATAGTTGTAAATAAGTACATCTAAAACAACATATGTTGTAAATTATATAATTAATTTTGAATTGACAAATATGAGTGATAAAATATTGTATGTACATTCCACGGTAAAATATACATGTGGAAGGGCAGGGGGTTATGGGGAACGATTCTACTAAATACCTGGAAGAGATAAAGAAAAATTATCCAGAAAAATTTCTCCCGAAAGAAAAGGTCTTCAGTAATATTCATCGCGGAGACAGAATATTTATTGGTACTGCCTGCGGAGAACCGCAATACCTGGTGAATTCGCTGGTAGAATACACAAAATCTTACCCGAAAGCTTTCTTTGATGCCGAGGTCATCCATGTATGGACCCTTGGTGTAGCACCCTATACTGATGAAAAATTCAAACATAATTTCAGGCATAATTCCTTTTTCGTGGGTACGAATACACGTGAAGCGGTTAATACCGGCATGGCAGACTATACGCCAATCTTCCTTTCACATGTACCCTGGCTGCTCAAGCGCGGCATCATTAACATAGACGTGGCGATGGTGCAGGCTTCCATGCCTGATTCACACGGCTTTATGAGCCTTGGTGTCAGCGTTGATATCGTGAAGGCAGCGGTGGAAAGCGCCAGGCATGTTATTGTCCAGGTGAACGCAAAAATGCCAAGGGTTCATGGTGATGCATTCATCCACGCTGATAACGTGGATTTTATTGTTCACCACGATGAAGAATTGCTGGAATTCGATACGGAGATCCCGGATGAGCTTTCTGACAAGGTTGGTAAATATGTTTCCCGCATAATCCAGGATGGAGATACCATACAGGTTGGATATGGTAGAATGCCTAATGCAATATTGAAAAACCTCAATGGCAAGAAGAACCTGGGTGTGCATACAGAGTTGCTGTCAGATGGCATTGTTGACCTGATAAAGGCAGGGGTGATAACCAATTCAGAAAAATCTGTCGATCGTGGTAAAGCAATAGCCAGTTTCAGCATGGGTCACAGTTCAACATATGAATTTATACATGATAACCCGGGAATAGAATTCAGAAGCATAGATTACACCAACAATCCTCTTGTCATTTCTCAACATAAAAAAATGACTGCAATAAACGCCGCATTAGAAATAGATCTAACGGGTCAGGCCACGGCAGAGTCACTTGGCACGACCTTTTTCAGTGGCATAGGAGGGCAGGCAGATTTCATGCGTGGTGCTGTACTGGCACCTGGTGGTAAAACCATACTGACGCTTCGCTCAACCACGGAGGACGAGGAGCATTCACGAATAGTGCCGTTCCTGCCGGAAGGTGCGGGTGCTACTCTCAACAGGGGTGACGCGCATTACGTGGTCACCGAATACGGTATCGCCTATCTTCATGGTAAAAACATTCGTGAAAGGGCAATGGATCTCATATCCATTGCGCATCCCAAATTCAGGCCGTGGTTGATCGAAGAGGCGAAGAAGCACGGGTTGATATACAGGGACCAGGCATTCATTCCCGGAAAGCGGGGTGAATACCCGGAGAACCTGGAAACCTACCGGACTACGAAGATTGGCATCAAGTTGAAGATGAGGCCCGTAAAGATCAGCGACGAGGAATTGCTCAAGGATTTCTTCTATTCTCTTTCCGATCAGAGCATGTATCGTCGCTTTATCTCTACGCGAAAGGATATGCCTCATGAGCGGTTGCAGGATATGGTGGTAATCGATTATACCAAGGAGATGGTTATTCTTGCGGTAATTGAGCAGAACGAGAGAGAGACTGTAGCGGGAGTTGGACAGTATGGTATCCAGGAGTATCAGCATTCCGCGGAAGTGGCGTTTGCAGTAAGGGATGATTTCCAGTACAAGGGCATAGGGCAGGAGCTGTTGAAGTATCTTACACAGCTGGCAAAACGGGATGGTCTTCTTGGCTTTACAGCAGAAGTGCTCGTTGAGAATCAGCCTATGCTGCACTTATTCGAAAAAATGGGATTCAATATAGAAAAAAGGACCAGCGCGGGAGTATACGAATTGAAGATGGAATTCAGGGGAGATGAACAATGAAATCAAGTAATTCAGACATCAAAGCACTATTTGAACCAAGAAGCATTGCTATCGTAGGTGCGTCTTCACAGCCTGGAAAGATCGGTTACAGTGTAACCCGAAATGTTATCCAGGGTGGATTCAAGGGTAACGTGTATCCCATCAATCCAAAGGGTGGCGCTATTCTTGGTATTGACGCGTACAAGAGCGTTTCGGACATTGGTCAGCCCATCGATGTTGCGTCGATCTGCGTTCCAGCAAAGTTTACCTATGACGCGGTAAAAGAATGCGCTGATGCAGGTGTAAAGCATGTGCAGATCATCACTTCCGGATTTTCCGAAGTTGGAGAAGTGGAACTGGAAAACAAGATAGTTGAATATGCCAACAGCAAGGGTACCCGGATACTGGGCCCGAATATCTTTGGCGTATTTTCATCATCCGGTAATTTTAATTCAACATTTTCGGCAACTGATATTCTCAGGGGAAATGTTGCCATACTTACCCAGAGTGGAGCCCTGGGGATCGCGATGATAGGTAAGACCGCTGTTGATAACATGGGTCTTTCAGCCATCGTATCTCTTGGTAACAAGGCCGACCTTGACGAAGCGGATTGTCTTGAATACATCATACAGGACAGGGAAACCAATGTTGTACTCATGTACATCGAGGGTGTGAAGAACGGTGAGAAATTTGTTGAGGCAGCCAGGGAAGCTTCAAAGGTTAAACCCATCGTTGTGCTTAAATCCGGTCGTTCGGCGAGGGGCGCAATGGCAGCGGCTTCTCATACCGGGTCACTTGCCGGCGCGGACGAAATATTTGACGCGGTAGCAAGGCAGAGCGGCCTGCTTCGAGCAGAAAGTCTTGAAGAAGCGTTTAACTGGTGTAAATTCTTAGCAACTGCTCCAAAGCCAAAGGGAAAGAGCTCTGTTATCGTTACGAACGGTGGCGGTATTGGTGTAATGGCCACTGACGCGTGTGAAAAGTACGGCGTGGATCTTTATGATGACCAGATGGTTCTCAAGGAAGTATTCGGTCCAGCCACACCTGATTTTGGGTCTACAAAGAATCCAGTGGACATTACAGGCGGTGCAAAGGCAGCTGATTACGACCTGGCGCTTTCGGCCCCCACAAAGAGTGATCAAATGGATTCTACTCTGGCACTGTACTGTGAAACAGCCACATTTGACTCTGAAAACCTTGCACCCATGATACGTGATACGTATTCCAAGCATATAGCGAATGGAAAACCTGCGGTATACGCCATTGTTGGCGGTGAGGCAGTACAGGGTGCAATTGATGAACTGAGGAAGAAAAATATACCTGTTTTCGCAGATGTGTACGAAGCGGTTTCATGCATGGGTTCACTGTACAGGTACCAGAAGACCATCAATGATATGGATGATACTATTTCAGAAGTGGACGTCGACGTGAAGACCATAGACAAGATCATCGACGGCGCGCTTGCCGATGACCGAACATTCCTGCTTGCAAACGAGGGGCAGGACGTTATGGATTCCGCCGGCATAATGATACCCGGTGCGGGAATTGGCAAAAATATCGAGGAGTGTATTAATCTTGCCGAGGAGATCGGGTACCCGGTAGTAATGAAAGTGGTATCCCGTGATATCCTGCACAAGAGTGACGCGGGTGGTGTTGCCCTGGATATCCTGAACAAGGAAGAAGTCATCGACGCCTATGAAGCTATTATGAAAAACTGCCGTGCGTATAAAGAAGATGCCCACATCGAAGGTATCGAAGTAACCGAAATGGTACAGAAAGGTGTCGAGCTCATTATTGGCGCACGCCGCGATCCACAGCTTGGTCCTATCGTAATGTCAGGGCTTGGTGGAATCTACGTAGAGGTCATGAAGGACGTTACCTTCAGGGCTGCAAGGCTTAACAGAAAAGAAGCTACTGAAATGCTTTCCGAGATACGTTCATACCCCCTGCTTCTCGGTGTACGGGGTGAGGAACAGCGTGACATTGATATAGTTGTTGACACTATCATCAAGGTCGCTAATATCATCAGGAAGGTACCAAGGATCACAGATATAGAGATCAACCCTGTAGTTGTATACGAACAGGGCAAGGGTCTGAAGGCAGTAGACGTCAGGATATTAATTTCTAAATAGTAAGTTAAGAGGTGTCATTTATGGATAAGCTAATTATTGCAGGTACCAGGAAGAGCGCCGGAAAGACCACCATTTTTACAGGTCTTGGCAAGGCCATGGGTAAAAACGTGGCATACATGAAACCTTTCGGCGACAGGTTAATATATAGGAAAAAGAGATTGTGGGACTATGACGCGGCTCTTTTGACAAATATCTTCGGGCTGGAAGAAAACCCGGAAGATATCACCATAGGCTTTGAGCATGCCAAGCTCAGGTATGTCTATGATGAAGAGCGTGTTAAAGAAAAGCTGCATGAGATTGCCAACAACGTGGGCAAGAACAAGGATCTGCTGTTTGTTGAGGGCGGCCGTGATCTTGCCTATGGGGTATCCGTGTATCTTGACGCAATTTCAGTTGCGAATTACCTTGGCGGTAAACTCGTTCTTGTGGTAGGTGGTAACGATGACAACATCATAGACGATATCGTATTGTTCAAGAAATACGTTGATGTGAGCAGCATCGATTTCGCCGGTGTCATAATCAACAGGATACATGACCTGGAAGATTTCAAGAACACCTATCTTGAAAAGATCAAGGGAATGGGTGTAAATGTTATCGGCATGATCCCATATGTTCCCGACCTCTCACATTTCACCATGGATTACCTTTCCGAGTCATTGTTCGCCAAGGTCATCGCTGGAGAAGCCGGTTTGAACAGTATTGTAAAAAATATCTTTGTGGGAGCCATGTCATCTAACGAAGCACTCAGGAATCCCATGTTTAACAAGGATGATAAGCTTTTGATAACCAGTGGTGACAGAAGTGACATGATCCTTTCTGGACTTGAAACCAACACTGCCGGTATAATCCTTACCAACAACATACTTCCACCTTCCAACATTATTTCAAAGGCATCCGAAAGGAATATACCATTGCTGCTGGTTTCCAGCAACACGTACCAGGTTGCCAGCCAGTTGGAAAAAATGGAGGCACTTTTAACCAGGGATAATGCCGAGAAAATAAGCCAGATCGAGAAGCTCATAGCAGATCATGTGGACGTAAAGTTACTGTAAACCATTAACATTGAATTGAAAGCATGTAAAAGGGCCTTCCCATGAAAAGGAAGGTCCTTTTTTGTATTTAAAGAAAAAACAATATACTATTTAATAAAATACGAGAATACTTGACTTCGGCTCGTTTTTTCCGTAACATTGTATAAGAATTACACGCAGTGTGTTTTACCCGGGAAAATATACCTAATTGAGAGAATTCGCAGGAGGAAATAGTATATGACAGCAAAAAGATTCAGTGTTATAACAATTGCAACGGCCCTGCTGTTTACAGGTACCAGCGCAATGGCGTATACGGGGCATGGACATAAAGGCCATGGCAGGTATCACTGGGATCCTGATAAAGTGGTGAGTGTTACAGGAGAGGTAACAAAAGTTGAAGTAACGACGATGAAAATGCACAGCGGTAATTATCATGGAGTGCACCTGGAGCTGAAAACAGACAAGGGAGTGGTTGAGATCCATCTTGGCCCCGAAGAATATGTGAACAAACAAATTACTATCAAAAAAGGTGATACCCTCACAGTTACAGGGTCTAAGGGACGGTACAACGATACAACGGTAATATTTGCCGGTACCGTGACAAAAGATGGGAAAACAGTTAAGCTGAGAGATGAGGATGGAATACCCGCATGGGCGGGCAGTGGCCATCACGGGAAACGGAAGTAAATAATGTGAAAGGGAGGATATTCGTTTATGAGTCCTCCCTTTTTTTATGTGATCTGCGTACAGGGATTATATATACAGTTATTATCATCAAAACAAAAAATGCTGCGTATATAATTGTAAATATCCATGGCGGCAGATCGTAAAATAGCAACCGGTGTATCCAGTAGGGAATAAATCCTTCTTCGTACACGGAGTTGCCGGAATTCATTCGGAGTTGGTTCTCTATCCATGTTAACGGGCAGATAATACCAAAAAGACTTTCAAGTACCACGATACCCATGGCTGCCATATGCGCGTACCGGAAAACCGGGTTATGTATTGATCCGAAACCGGCGAAATAACCTGTCCAGATATAAGCGAAACCGAAGATTATAAAAAGAGCATACAGGAAATGAATTACCAGTATAAGATCTGCCATTATTACCTCGCAATATAATATCCATGATGAACAATGTATCAAATCCTGCATTAATCGGCAAGAGTTGTAATGGTCCTGTATAAAAAAGGAGCAGTGAGCCGGTACAAGACGAGGAAATAAGTTATGGTAATGAGGAAGGGCAAACAACCTGTCCTGTAATGAAAAATCCCATCAATAAGGATATTTGCGTTGATTACAAGGGTAAACGTATATATTATTGGTGTGAGGGATGTAATAAACAATTCAAGAAGCTCCCTGAGAAATACTTGGAAAAACTTGAAGGGGGTAAAACTTGACGATGCCCCTGCTGACAGCTCATTGTGAAAAACAGGTTTAAGGAGTTACATTATGAAATACTTAGTTTCAACAATCTTAATGATCACATCAACACCTCTTTTCGCCCATAATCATAATCATGGTGGTGACTGGTGGCACAGGGGTATGTGGCCGTTTCATAATTACGGGTATGGAGGTTTTATTATGTGGATCGTGTTGATCATTCTGGTGGCTATTGGTATTTACATGTTCTGGCAGTATTCAAAGGGTAAAGGACTTGCGGGAAATAAACCGGAAGAAACGGCACTGGATATTATAAAAAAGAGATACGCCAGGGGAGAAATTGACAAAGAGGAATTCGACAGGATGAAAAAAGAATTATCTGAATGACAGGGTCACCTGCATAACAAGTTTTTTTTCAAAAAAAATTATAATCTTATTGAAAAACATCCAGTTTTTAACATAATCGGGTTGTATTTTAATCCACACCAGGACCATTGATGAAGGATAACCCGATAGAAAGCCCGGTATTTAACGAACAGGCTGCCAGGCAGCTGGTTGAAACAATGAACGAGGGCCTGGTATGGCTGGATGAAAATCACAATATTGTATATGTAAACTCCAGTTTCTGCCAGATCACCGGGTTTGAAAAAGAAGAACTCCTGGGTAAACCCTATCTTGATTTCATATCACCCCGATCAGTGGATTATGTAAAAAAACAACTTGATGAACGAAAAAAAGGTTATTCCGGGAAATATGAGGCGTATCTGAAAACAAGTGACAATGATATTGCGTTTGTGATCATCTCTCCAAGGGCAATATTTAACGAGGATGAACAATTTTCTGGCAGTTTTGCAGTATTTACTGATATAACTGCCAGAAAAAAAATTGAAGAGGAACTAAAACTTTCAGAAAAAAAATACTCCATCCTTTTTGACGCATCTCCTGTAGGCATTACCCTTTCGGGCTTTTACAACGGAAAAATTGAAGCAGTTAATGAAAGCTTTTGTACTATTGTAGAGTATACACCAGGGGAGCTGGTTGGAAAAACATCCATTGAGCTTGGTCTCTGGGTAGATACTTCTGAAAGAACAGAGGCAGTAAAAAAAGCCGAGGTGGACGGTACAGTTCAGGGTTACGAGATACGTTTCCATACAAAGAATGGAGATATACGAACCTGCCATCTGTTCTCGGAAATCATTGATATAAATAATGAAAAATTCGTGCTTTCAAATATACTGGATATAAGCGAACAAAAACAGGTATACCAGGCCCTGCAGTATTCTGAAGAAAAATTTTCGAAAGCGTTTCATGCCAGCCCGGAAGCCATGACGATTAACAATCTATTCACCGGTAAGTACGAGGAGGTAAATGAATCCTTTTGTAAAATGGGTGGTTATGATCGGGATGAAGTTATTGGGAAAAGTACGGTTGAACTGGGCATCTGGGCAGATCCTTCCTGTCGGAAAGAGATTGTCAGAAAGCTTACAGAGGAGAACCGGGTTTACCAGTTCGAAGCAGACTTTGTAAAGAAAAACGGAGAGATCGGTACTGGTCTTTATTCTGCAGAAATAGTACATATAGGGGACAAGACATCAATATTATCTTCTGTCATGGATATTACTCGAAGGAAAGAAGCCGAGGAAGCACTTATTGCAGAAAAAGAGAGATTGCGGGTAACGCTGCAGAGTATTGGGGACGCGGTTATATCCACAGATACCGGCGGGAATATTACAATGATGAACCAGGTGGCAGAGGATATGACAGCCTGGAAACAGTCCGAAGCTTTTCAAAGCCGGCTGGAAGAAGTATTCAAAATAATTGATGAGAAAACGGGAGAATCACTTGAAAATCCTGTTCAGAAAGTATTGAACACCGGGGCTATAGTGGGTTTGACAAATCATACTGTTCTGGTTGGTCGTGAGGGCAGTAAAAAGATAGTAACCTATAACGCTGCTCCCATTAAAGACGAGGACAATACTGTATTTGGTGTAATACTGGTATTCAGGGATGTGACTGAAAGGATCAGGGTGGAGAAAGAATCCATAAAGATACAGAAATTTGAAGCCCTTGAACTTCTGGCTGGCGGCATTGCCCATGATTTCAACAACATTCTTACCGCAATAATGGGGAATATAAATATTATGAAATCCCTCCTGGATGAAAACGATGAGGCAATGGAACGGTTGAAAGATATTTCAATGGCAAGTTCAAGGGCCCGTGAATTAACACATAATCTGCTGACTTTTTCCCGTGACGGTCTCACTTCCCGTTGTATTGCCCGCATAGATGACCTGATCCGGGAAAGTGTTGATATCTCGTTAACTGGTTCCAGGGTTAAGACAGCTTACAATATACCAGATAACCCCTGGCCTGTAAGTATTGACCCGTCACGAATGGGACAGGTGTTCCAGAACCTGGCCGTCAATGCAATACAGGCAATGCCCCGGGGCGGGAAATTAACAGTTGAGCTTGATAATGTTAGTATTAAAAAATCAAGCACAATGGCAATAGATGCCGGCCGCTATGTAGTGGTAAAAATATCTGATACGGGGACGGGGATACCCGCTACTGTGCTGCCCAGGATATTTGATCCGTATTTTACAACCAAGAAAAGCGGTACCGGTCTTGGCCTGGCCACGGTACATTCCATTGTGAAACAGCATAACGGTCACATCAGGGCGGAATCTTCAGAAGGGGAAGGTACCACATTCACAATATGGCTTCCTGCCTTTACACAAGTTGAAGATAAGCCGGATTTAAACCTGGACAATTGTGAAAGCATAGAGGACAGTAAGATATTACTGCTGGACGATGATGAGTTAATACTGGAAATGGGAAAAGAAATGTTTTCATCCCCTGGCTATGATGTTGAAACTTTTGATAATTTCAATGATATGAAAACAAAATACTCACATTATATTGATAATAATAAACAGGTTATTGTAATACTTGATATGGTAATGCCACATGATATGGATGTTCTGGACTGCCTGAAGGCTTTACAGGAAATCAATCCAGCAGTTGATGCTGTACTCTCAAGCGGATATACGAATGACGATAAAATGGTCAGCCCGGAGGAGTACGGTTTCAGGGGTGCCATACCCAAGCCGTATGACCTGGAAAAAATTGAAATGCTGTTAAACAGGATTAACGGTGGTGAGTTATGATATGACGTATTTTTTTGAAAGCATTAATACACAACTGTTCTACAGGTGTGAAGAAGAAACATGGCGTAGTGTTCTCTCTGAGGCCAGGCAGAATGGCTGGGAACCGGAAGGTACAGTACTGGATTTTGAATTTGAAATGGA
Source organism: uncultured Leptospiraceae bacterium (assembly GCA_964345775.1). Classification (GTDB taxonomy): domain Bacteria; phylum Spirochaetota; class UBA4802; order UBA4802; family UB4802; genus M55B154. Next base: position 10,000 of record CAYFSO010000021.1, read on the forward strand.
TTACAATATATACGATGATATGTCCTATGTTGAAACCCTGTTTGAAGTTGCAAAGGCCAACATGAGATGCCTGGAATGGGATGGAAATTATTCTGATAATGGTAACCAGGTGGTAAGCGACAGGGATGTTGGAGAACTCATGTACGCCCTTGATGGTGTGGATGTTCCAGGGGAATTGATGAAACTGCTGGAGGCTGGTAGTTTCAGGATTTGTGATTATTAAAAATTGTTTACAATAATCCTGCCACATATATACAAGACTATTGGAATGTAATAATTGATTATTATGTAAAATATACCGGAGGATATTATGAGCTTAGTAGAATGGAAAAAAGATGAGACAGTTGCCATACTCTCAATGAATGATGGAGCAAACAGGCATAATGTAATGTTTGCAGAGGCAATGATCAAGGCCCTGGACGAGATCGAGGCTGACAAAGAGGTCTCTGCACTGGTTCTTACTTCGTCCGATGAAAAGAACTGGAGCCAGGGGGTGGACGTTGAATGGCTGGGTCAGAAAATGGCTGAAAAGGACAACCAGTCTATCAAGGATTTCATGTATGGCATGAATAACGTCTTCAAGAAATTATTACTGTTCCCCGTCCCCGTTGTTGCTGCAATAAACGGGCATGCGTTTGGGAACGGCGCAATACTTTCTTGCGCGTGTGATTTCAGGTTCATGCGTGCCGACAGGGGATTTTTCTGTTTCCCCGAGGTTGATCTGGGTATACCTTTTCTGCCGGGTATGATCGCTTTCGTTAAGAAGAGCCTTCCATATTACAAGTTCAATGAATTGAAATTGACCGGTCGAAGGGCCACGGCTCCGGAACTTGAAGAGCATAATATAGTGATGAAATCTTGTGAGAACCTGGATGAATTGATGAACGAGTCCATCACCTTCGCCAAAACATTCCAGAAGAAACGGGGAATTTTTGGTGAACATAAAAAAAGGTTACATAAGCATATAGTAGAAATAATGGAAAAGGAAGACCCGGAATTCATTGAATCGCTGTTCCTCTTTGTACAGGATTAAATGCAGGGACTAACATCTATTATAACTGTTTCACTTTTGGCCCTGGCACCTGGAATTTTCTGGGGATGGGTGTTCTGGAGGCAGGTAAGGGGGAAGGACATTTCACTGAAAATCCCCGTCCTGCTTTTTTTTACCGGTATACTCATGCTTCCCATTGCAGCCGGTATTGAATACCTGTTTCAGTGTAACAGGGTTGTCAGCCTGGGTATTGTTGTCCCGCTGGTAGAAGAAACCTGTAAATTCGCAGCCATGTACATGGTGGCTGGCAGGTTCTTAAAGAAAGCATCTGCAGTAAGAGGTACCGGTTACGCGGTTGCAACATCCCTTGGTTTTGCAACTGCCGAGAACGTGTACCTCGTTCTATCTGCATACCTGGTTCCTCAGGTGGCCCTTGGGCAGAATGACCCGGTCTTCGCTTTCGGACTGGTGTGGAAGCTGTACCTGTTACGGGCTGTTTTTACTGTTCCCTCGCATGCATTATGGTCATCGTTCTGGGGATACGCCCTGGGGGCAGAGGGTGCTGTTAACAGGCGGGTCTTTCTTGCAATAGCGGTTTCAATATGTTTACATGGACTGTTCAATCTCATGGTACTGAATTTCCCACCCGGTGCCATCATAATGATACTGGTATTTATGGTCTTGTGGATCATTTTTTATATGCTTGTACAATAATGCCGTAATCTGCTTGAAAAATATGGTAGTATCATTATCATTATTTTGAAATATTAATCTTGATTTTTGATCCCGCCCTTATTATAAATGTGCGGAATGTTCCATGGAGGTCTTGTATGATAGTAGTATACATAATTGCAGCCCTGGTGGTGGTAATACTTCTTTTGAGGATGATAAAGATCGTTCCCGCGGATTCCATCTGCATTGTTGAGAAGAAGTCAGTGTATCACAAAACCCTTCAACCCGGGTTCCACGTGATAAGCCCATTATATTCCCAGGCAAGGATCGTCCCCGTTGAAGAAAAGTCCACCAATTTCAGTGGTGAAAAAATGAAAACAAGGGAAGGGAATACCGTGGAAGCCGCATCCACGGTTAATTATAAACTATGGGATCCCTACAAGCCTTTCTTTGAGTTTGAGAATCTGGATGGCGAAGTGATGCGGCGCGCAAAAGATGCACTTAACCACATAGTTGCATCCTATTCGGTTGACGCCGCGTTTGAGTCCCTTGGTGAGATTGAGACAAGACTGCAAAACGAAATGAATTCATTCGGTGCTGCGTATGGTATGGAATTTTCCAAGGTTGCTGTAAACCTTCATTGATACCAGGAGGCTGCGTTGCAGCCTCTTACCTGTCGGCCACTTCTTCCATTTTGTCGCTGAGTTTCTTATTGCTTGTACTCATCATGATGCTGTGTGAGCGCCAGTTCTTGTCATTCTTGAAGTATAACGTTCCCATTCCCAGGGCTTCGTATGACGGGACGTACCTGGTTCTCCCATCCTTTGTTTTTATACGTATTGTACCTGTGCGAATGCAAAAGAGCATGCCGTTCTTGATAAGCCGGTCAAACAGTTCTTCACGGGGTATGCCGGCAGCCTCTGTCTCTCTTAATATCTTGATAAGCTTCTGGCAGTAAAACTTAATATAATATTTATCCCTGTCCACCACGTACATGGTGAGGTTTTCCCTGTCCAGGTGATAGGGATACAGGTCATTGAAGATCTGCACAGTACCGTCCCTTACATAAAACTTGCCTATGAACATGATAAACCTGAGCTTAATGCTGTTCATGTAGTAATCTTCAAGGATATCCAGGTGTTTCTTTCTTTTACGGGCCTCAACCGCGGAAGAGGGTGGAGGGATGTTTTCATCTTTTGGATCAATTATATCATCCAGGTCTGCACCTTCAGGGGGACGTATGGCCCGGTACCCGTACCTTTGGGCACTATCGGCTCGTATGCCATTCTTGACAGGGTACACCCTGTACCAGTACCTTATCCCCGGTTCCACGTCGTTATCCCGGAATTCCCGTTTTGAAGTGTCATCAATTTTGGTGTAATTACCATACTGGTAGGCAGAGCGGTATACATGGTATTCGTCACAGGGTTCCGAGCTGTTCCAGGAAAGAAGTATCCTGTTATAGTACTTTCCCCTGCTAACGTCAAGATTATATACATGGGGGACCTGTCCGGAAAAATGCAGGTGTACCCGGCCTGCCAGGGTTTTACCCGTTTCATCGATATCACCGTACGAGTGAAAAAGATCATCAGTCTGGTAGTCAAAATTACGATTTCCCCGCGAGTAGATCATTGTGTTAACAGTGTATGCCCCGTTAAGCTTTACCAGTTTACCAATGACAAGATGTGAAACACCAAGGTTGGCCGCGATCTTATCGTAGGTGTTCCTGTACGATGATGGAATGGATTTTCTTGAACTCAGGGGATACCGTACACCACTTGTGCGGCTGGATGATAGTACCTGTAACGACGATTTACTGGACAGGTACTTTGTCATCTCATTATGCAGGGCTTTTCTGTACGATGCTGGCACTCCTGATAACTTGAATGGCAGTACCGCCATTGATGCGGACTCACCAACAGAATTACTGTTGACAATGGATAGCAGTAGTATAAATGCTGGGATAAGGAAATACGTTCTTTTCATTAAAACCCCTGTGTAATTATATGAATACATAATCGTTACTAATTATATCATGATATTTTATACATAATACAGAAAATATACAAGAAATATTAAGCTTTTATGGCTTATTACGAATTTTTGGGAAAACTATCGCTCTTCACATCACCTGTGTTCATCCGGGTGTATCGGCGGTTTAAAAAAATATTTCTAAGGATGATGTACAGACCTATGCAGAAAGACATGAAAATAGTACTGGATTTTGATACAATATGTTTAAAAGGCACACTTGATAACAGCGAAAGTGCACGTGAGTTGTACCGTAACCTTCCCCTGGATATTGACCTTGTACAATGGGGCAATGAGCTCTACGGTGATACCGGCATATCCATGCCGGAGCGAAACCTGGTTCCCGAACTGCAGGCCGGCAGCATTGCCTACAGCACAAGGGGGAACTACCTGTGCGTGTTTTACGGCCAGCAGCCGGCCTGGCCTGTTGAAGTGATCGGCCAGGTTGAAAATGGCGAATGGAAAAAGCTGCAGCAGACCCGGGGACTTACAAGGCTGAAAGTATACGCTGAATAATGAGAAAGTGATATTGGAGTAACTGTACATGCTGAAAGTTGAAAACCTCTCAAAGAGTTTCGGTGTTCAAACACTCTTTGATGATATAAGCTTTACGATAAATCCCGGTGAAAAGGTTGGTCTTACCGGGAGAAACGGGCATGGTAAAACCACCCTTTTCCGCATAATAACCGGGGAAGAACAGGCGGACGAGGGAAGCATTACCGTCCCCAATTATTACCGGTTAGGGTACGTGCAGCAGTCGGTGGGCTTTTCGGGAGGTACCGTGCTGGAAGAGGTGATGCGGGGGCTGCCTGACGACGAGGAACACAGTCACTGGAAGGCGGAAAAGATACTGTCGGGCCTTGGCTTTACAGAAGAGGGAATGCGCCAGAAGCCGGATATCTTCTCAGGCGGGTTCCAGGTACGGATGCAGCTTGCCCGTGCCATCGTCTCAGAACCAAACCTGCTGCTCCTTGATGAGCCTACCAACTACCTGGATATTACCTCCATACGCTGGCTGGTACGGTTTCTCAAAACCTGGCCGTACGAACTCATGCTTATCACCCATGACAGGAGATTTATGGACAGCGTGGTTACGCATGTCCTGGGAATACACCGGCAGAAAGTGCGCAAGGTGGAGGGAAACACAGAGAAGCTGTATTCACAGCTTGCACTGGAAGAAGAGGTATACGAGAAAACACGTATCAACGATGAACGCAGGAAAAAAGACGTGGAACAGTTTATCAACAGGTTCAGGGCCAAGGCACGTCTTGCCAACCTGGTGCAGTCGCGCATAAAGGCCCTTGAGAAGATGGACAAGCGGGACCGGCTTGAAAAGATAAAGACACTTGACTTTGCCTTCCAGGAAAAGCCCCATGCGGGCAAGTTCGTAATGAATGCCAATAATATCTCGTTCGGGTATGATCCCGATAACCCCATCATAGATAATTTCAGTATCAGCATTACGGCCCGTGACCGCATCTGTATCGTTGGTCCCAACGGGCGGGGCAAGACCACCCTGCTTAAGCTTCTGGGCGGTAAGCTGCAGCCGCAGTCTGGCAGTATAGTGGTTCACCCGCAGATGGAGCAGGGGTACTTTGAGCAGACAAACGTGTCAGAACTGGTTGATACCAGAACCGTTGAGGAAGAGTTGCAGGCATCAGGCGTTAACGTGGACAGGCAGCTGGCACGAAACATCTGCGGTGCAATGCTCTTCGAGGGGGACGATGCGCTGAAAAAGGTTGAGGTGCTTTCAGGCGGGGAGAAGAGCAGGGTAATGATAGGCAAGATCCTTGCCCACCCGGTAAACATCTTGCTTCTTGACGAGCCTACCAATCACCTTGACATGGAATCCTGTGACGCGCTGCTTGCCGCACTCGATTCGTTTGACGGGGCGGTGATAATAGTCACCCATAACGAGATGTTCCTCGATGCACTTGCAGAGCGGCTTATACTCTTCCAGGGGGACCGGGTGTCCCTCTTCGAGGGAGGCTACGAGTCGTTTCTTGACGATGTAGGCTGGGAGGAAGAAGCCGATGAGAACGCGGGCAGGAGTGCGGGGGAGAATGGAGACCAGCAGAAACTGAACCGGAAAGACGTGCGGAAGCTTCGCTCAGATATAATAACCAGGCGGTCAAAGGTGCTGAAGCCTATTGAAAAACGCATGGAAGAGGTGGAGAACGGCATAATGGAACATGAAGAAGAACTGGAGGCCCTCAACAATTCCATGATAGAGGCGTCGGCGGCACAGGAGGGGAACCGCATACAGGTGCTGTCACGATCGGTACATGCAATACAGGAAGAGCTGGACAATCTTTACGATGAGCTTGACAGGCTGATGAAAAACAGGGATAGTGAGTCAGAGCGTTTCCAGGAAGATCTTGATGCCCTGGATCAGTAGAACATAAAAAAGCAGCGGAGCAAACAGATGAAAGTTGCAGTAACTGCGGATGTACATATACGGAAGGATAAACCTGAAAGGCTTGATAATTTCCAAAACATATTAAAGAGCCTGCAGGACAGCGGCATCTCAACCCTTATCGTGGCGGGCGATCTTTGCGATGATGATTCTGATTCACCATTGCTGGTAGACAAATGCCTGGAAGAATTTCCCGGTGTTAAGGTTTTGGCCATCCCCGGGAACCATGATCATTTTCTTTCAGGAAGGCTTTTCAGTGCGGGGAATATCACGGTGTATGAAAAACCGGAAGCGGTTGAGATGGGCGAACGCACATTCCTCTTTCTTCCCTATCATGAGGGTGAAACCATGGGCGGCATCATAGAAAAGGAAGGCCTGCAGTCCAGTCTTGATCCAGGTGACTGGATACTTGTCTCGCATGGGGATCACGGGCGAATTAACAGGGACGCATCCGGGCACGAGTACGGGTACTTTCCCCTGGCGGGAAATGACATTGAGCTGTTCAGGCCCGCCCGGGTGATCCTGGGGCACATACATGTTCCCGGCCCCGTAAGCGAAACGGTGGTGTATGCCGGTTCACCCTGGCCGCTGGATATAAACGAAACAGGTCAGCGGCGGCTCCTTGTGCTGGATACGGCATCCGCCCACCTTGCCCCGCTGCCGCTTGTGGATACACTGGTATACAGCAAAATTGAATGCGTGTTGATCCCTGACGGTAACGAAGAGGAACAATTGAAAGAACAGATCAAAATGGCCCTTGATAACGAGGCCAGGCATTATACAGGTAAAAATATATATGAAAAGCTTATAGTGCGGGTACAGTGCAGCGGTTATGTTACCAGCAGGGAGACCATACTTGATGAAATTAAAAAGACTCTCACAGCCAGTGGAATCGATGAGAACCGTGTTGAGAAAATGGATATAGACAACCTGCGGGTTGCAGAAAGCGAGGAGCACCTGCTGCTTGCGGAAAAGGTGAACCAGTATATTCAATCGCTGCACCTGTCAGGTGACACAGATGCGGTTGAAGCGTTAAAACCTGAGATCACCACAAGGGCATATAGAATACTATTCGGAAATTGAGGAGCAAAGCATGCCGGTACAAATAACCAGGTTATCCATGCAGGGATGCGGACCGGTGAAAGACCTTGAGGCGGATCTTTCACCCCTGACCCTGGTATACGCGGGAAATGAACGGGGAAAGACAACCCTGGTAGAGAACATACTTGCATCCCTTTTCAGGGACCCCAGGGACGGCATGTACCCCGAACTCAGGGGGGACAGTTTTATCGGCAGAAGCCAGGTAACCGTTTCCATTGACGGGCAGAAACCCGAGACCTTTACACCCGGGAACCGCAAGAAGACCCTTGATGACATACTTGAACAGGGAGGCATGTCTTTGCCAAGGAGCCTGTATAACCTGCTTTTCGTGAGGGGTGCGCAGCTTGAGATCGTGCAGTCATCGGGGGGTATCGACCGCAGGGCCATTAAAAGCCTGCTGTCACGGCAGTACGTGTACGATGCCATTTTGGACCGGCTTGAACCGGAGATCCACTATACCAGGATCGAGGACGGGATGATCAGGCCGGAGAAGAAGATGGGGAAATACTTCAAGGTATTCCAGAACCATTCGCAGCTGGTCAGGGAAGTGGAAGACCTCTCCCGTGAGTTTCACAACCGCCTGTCAAGAACCGGACTGGTAAAGCTGAACAAGAAGCTTGCCGGGCTTTCGGCTAAAATGAAGAAAATGGACCAGGCCCGGAGGTACCATGCCTGGGCATTGAAGAAAGAGGCGGACCAGCTCAACGCCGCCATTTCGTCCATAGATGAACAGGAACTTGAGCGTGTGGATACTGCCATCCGTGAGTACGGGAGGCTGAAAAACGAAGCCGAAGAGATGGAAAAACGGGTGAAACAGTTCGGGGATCTGCAGAAAGATATCCGCTGGCTGGAAGAGGCAGAACGTGAATACCAGAACAGCATGGCAGCCTCGTCAAACCGCTGGCAAACCGTGTTCCTGGTGGTCTCCATCGCCGCCATCCCTGCAGCCATGCTTGCGTATTATTTCATGCCCAGACTTTTATTCCCCATGCTTGGCCTGTCATTCATATCCCTCCTTCTCTCGTTATTGTTCTCATATGTCACGCGGGGTGTTACAACCCCGGAAACGGCACGGGCAACCATGAACGCCATAGAAGAACAGTTCCAGTCCCGTTTTAATACGAAGCTCTCCACGGTGGCCGATTTCAGGGCGGTGGCCTCCCTGCTTGGACAGAAGCTGGGACAGAAACAGGCACTGGAAGAGAATGCCGGTAACGCCAGGGGAAAAGCCCGTACAATGGAAAGCGAGATACCCCTGCGCCTTGCTTCCATGGGAATATCTGAAACTTCCATTGAAAAAGCCCCCCTTTTGGTACGGAAACGGAAACAGGAATTACAGCATGAAAAGAACAGGCTTGCCGAGTGCAAATCACAGCTGAAGATGCTGAACGTTCCCGAAAGTGAGTACAGCCGGCAACTGGCCGAGGTTGAATACTCACCAGCGGCAGAAGCGTCAATACGTGATGAAATTGAGAAATGCCGTAGTGCAATCGCAGAGGAGCGGCAGGGTTTTGACATGCTCCTTAGAAAGCTGTCGGACGTGATTGGTTCGGAAACCGCCTATTCCGGTTCATTAGAAACAATATCCGAAAAACTTGATGAGACCATCAAAAAGCTCCACCGGGAGCGGAGTGAGGCGTATGCCGAGATGGTGGCCGGTGTGGCGGTGCGTGACGTGATCGCCGAATTCCAGAAAGAGGAAGACACGCAGATAGAGGCATACCTGAACGATACGACCATCACGGGATCACTGGAAAAACTGACCGGGCGATATACCGGCATATACCTTGACGGTGACATGCTGCGCATAGGTGACGGGACGGTATCATATCCACTGGAAGAGCTCTCCACCGGGGCCCGTGAGCAGGTTCTCATGGCACTCCGGGTGGGAATTGCACAACGGATATCGGGCAGCGACGCCCTGTTTCTTCTGCTGGATGATGCCTTTCAGTATTCTGACTGGAAGAGAAGGGAGTACCTGGTAGAGCAGGCACTGACCCTGGTAAAGGAGGGGTGGCAGGTTATCTACCTCACCATGGACGATGATATACGTGACCGCTTCCTGGAAGCGGGAGAAAAGATGGGTGACCGGTTCTCCATGATCACCCTGTAGTATTACATGCCGGGAGTGTAATGGTAAATTTCACCCACTCTCCCGGTTCAGAATCGACCTGTATGTTCCCGTTATGCTTTTCAATGATCGACCTGCTTATGTACAATCCCAGGCCTGAACCCTTGATCCCCTCGGTTCCCTTCTGCTTGAGCCTGCTGAATTTCTTGAAAAGCTTTTCCTCCATATCTTCTTTTGCTATTCCCACACCCTGGTTGTAGACCGAGAATACGCATTTCCCGTCTTCTTCGGATACTTCGAGGACGATGTCGGTGTCTTTGGTGCCGTATTTTATGGCGTTGTTTACAAGGTTTGTCACCACGATCTTCAGCAGGTTGGGATCACCGTTGATGGCGGGGGCGGCATTAAAATCCTGTCGTATGGTCATGTTCTTGATGTTGTTCCTGTATTCAGGTATATCGATCACCGGCATAACCACGTCGTCTATGAAATTGATCTTCTCCTTGAATGACTTGAGCTCGTCCATCCCCATGCTGGAGAGGTCTATGTAGTTGCGGATAATGTCTTCCAGGTACTGGCAGTTTCGAAGAATAGTCTCAACCGTTTTCTGCTGCTGGTCATCAAGGTTCCCGAAGTACCCCTTGTACAGGGTCTCTGCGGTGGTATGCATAACCGAAAGCGGGCTTTTCAATTCATGCGAGACGATGGCCATCAGGTCAAGCATGTTCGATTCCTCGTCATTACTGTCAATGGCCTTTACCGCATTTTCAACCACCGAACGCAGCTCTTCCGGTGTAAATGGTTTAGGTATGTAATCAAAGGCACCTGATTTCAACGCCTGCCGTGCGGTTTCAACGGTTGCAAAGCCGGTGAATATGATAACCAGGGTATCCGGGTATTGCTTCTGAAATTCTTCAAGTACCTGCATACCGTCCATACCCGGCATTTTAAGGTCGGTAATGACGATATGATAGGGATTTTTAGATGCGTATTCAAGTGCTGTTTTCCCTGAATACGTGGTATCAATTGTATACTGGTTTTTACGAAGAATTCGCATTGAGCTTTTCAAAACGATGTCTTCGTCATCAACGATCAGTATACGAACATCGCTGTTCTCAATGTTAGACATACTCTTTTACCTTTTCAACCAGGTCGTCGATCTTTACCGGCTTGGTGAGAAAGTCATTTATGCCGGGCAAGAATGACTGGTCCTCGTTCAGAGAAAACCTGTTGTTGGTAACCTGGTTGATTGCAGTCAGCATTATTATGGGGGTATCCTTCACCTCCCGGTATTTCGATGTTTCACGGTCGCTCCGTATCTGGTAGCTTATCTCGAAACCGGCGGTGTCCGTTTCCATCATGACGTCAAGGATCATCAGGTCCGGCTTCTCTTCCAGCAGGGCCCTGAGCCCCTCGCTGCCGCTGTAGGCGGTTACCACCTCGTACCCGTTCATCTTGAGGGCCTGGGCAAGGCTTGCAACCAGGTCCCTGTCGTCGTCTACTATCAGTATTTTATTGGCCATTGTGATCTCTCCACCCTGTGATATTTCAAATTCATCAGTCTTTAAGCAGCTGGTAAATAACGTTCCGTTCTTCCCATGCCCTGTTGCTCTGGTACATGTCAATTGGGAACTCCATCTGCTTCAGCTCCACCGGTGCTGCCTGCTTGTCCACCAGGCCCAGTGCCAGTGCCACTCCGTAAATTATGGCTTCAGGACGGGGAGGGCAGCCGGGTATGAAGTAGTTCACCGGTACAACCTTGTCGGCACCGCCGGTCACATTGTAGGTGTCAAACCAGCAGCCCCCGCCGGTGGCACAAGAGCCGATGCCGAAGACGATCTTCGGATCGGGGATGGCGTCATATGCTTTTTTCACCAGGGGCAGGGTTGGACGGGTTACCGCACCGGAGATGAGCATTACGTCCGCATGCCGGGGTGAGGCAACCAGCTTGATGCCGAAGCGCTCAACGTCGTAATACGGGGTCAATATGTTCAATATTTCAATATCGCACCCGTTACAGGCCCCAGAGTTGCAGTGATAGACCCAGAGTGATTTCGGTAATGCTTTTTTGGCTAACTTTGCTAACATGGCTATTCTCCTGTCTTTTCCGGTCTCTTGAAGTTCACGCTCTTCTCGTAGAGGTTCCTGTCAAACTGCTCACTTGAGACTGGCAGTACCGCCCTGGCCTCAAGGCTGTCGTACCTGTACCCCGTAAAGCTGAGCCTGTCTATGGCGTTGGTGATCTCGTGGTCGTAGCATCGTCCGCAGCGCTGGCAGGTGAGCATGAAAAGCTCCATGGTCTCGTTGATGTCTTCCTTGTTCTCCGTTGCCAGCTCGTACTGCGGCGTCATGGTGATGGCGTCCTCGGGGCACACGTCTGCGCACCGTCCGCAGTAGGTGCATCGGGAACCGTCGTATACCATCACCCGAAGTTCCTTGCAGAGGTCACGGATGAGTATGGTGCGTGCCGGGCAGTGGTTGGCGCATCCGCCGCAGCCGATACACTTGTGATGATCCCAGTAAGGCTGCCCCCTGAAATTTTCCGGAACGGGGCGCGGTTCGAAAGGATAGGGCAGCGTCACCTTACCCGGTTTTAATACCATGAGTACCTGTTTTATTTTACTTGTTAACCACACGGTGTCACTCCTTTTCTCTTGAAAATATTCATATTCCGTAAACCGACAATCCCACGGTGGCGATTGCTGCCACCACCAGGAAGGCGTAGTATTTCACCGCCTGGTCTATTCTCAGCCTGGGGTTGGTCGACCCGATGACCGAGATGAAGACGAATACCACGGCCATCTCTGCAAGCTGAATGGCAAGGTCGGCCGCGAAGAACCCTGTTGCCACGTACGGTATGAAAACCGTGACGAAAAGGGCGGCGTAGAACATCTGCTTCAGCATCATGGAGTACTTGAACAGGGCGTAATTAGGCCCGCTGTACTCGATGAAGGGACCTTCCAGTATTTCGATCTCAGCCTCGGTAGTGTCAAATGGCTGCCGTGCAACAAAGGCCTGCAGTGCCATGAGAAAGATGACCATCATGATGCCCGTGGCCCAGCCGTAACCCTGGGTAGTGATGCTGAACATGGTGGCGTCAATGCCAAGGCTCTGCACCTTCACCGCTCCAAGCAGGAAGGTCATGGCAAGAACGGGTTCCACCATTATCATGGTCACCATCTCACGGCTTGCCCCGATCACCGCGTAGGTGTTCTTGCTTGCCAGCGCACCCAGCATAATGGCGATGCCGCCAAGGGTGAGCAGGTAAATGATGGTGATGATGTCGGCGTACCCGGTAAGGAAGTTGGCCCGGTGCCCCATTGGCAGCAGCATGATAACACTGAGTATGGCTGCAAATGACATCATGGGGGCGAAGTTGAACACCCTGCTGCCGGGATTGATGTTGTCCTTGCCCAGGAGCTTCAGCAGGTCAAAGTAGGGCTGGGTGACTGGCGGTCCCTGCCGGGACTGCACCTTCGCCGTCAACTTTCGTATTATTCCCTCGTACAACGGGGCAAGTGCCAGAAACACTATAATATTGATGAATATCAGCAATACATCCATGGCTTACCTTCCTCTTTTCCTGGATTTGCGCGACATCTCTTCCAGTTCATTGCTTGAAAGCATTGTGCTGTTGCCGCTGTTATCTATTACCGCAAGCCTGTCGGTACATGAAAAACAGGGGTCAATGCTGCCCACGATAATGGGCACGTCTGCAAGCTCGTTGTTGAGCAGCATCATTGGTACACCCTGCAGGTTGGGATAGGTGGGGGCACGTACCCGCCACCTGTCGGGCCTGTTCTCGTTACCGGTGATGAGGTAATGTACCACCTCTCCACGCGGGGCTTCCACCGCAGATATGGCGTGGATGTACGGGGGTATGTCCTCGTCCACCTCGGTGAGGATGGGACCGTCATTTGGCATCTTGTCCAGTACCTGCCTGATGATGTTGATGGCCTCGAAGGTCTCCAGTATTCGAACCACCACGGTACCCCATACGTCGCAGCTGTCCACAACCGGGACGTCAAATTCCACCGCGTCGTAGGCCGCGTAGGGATGATCACGGCGGGCGTCCATGTCAACGCCGCGGGCCCGTGCAACCGGTCCAACCAGGCTCCACTTGATGGTATCTTCTTTCGATATATATCCAACGTCCTTTGTTCTCTTGTGTATGGCGGTGTCCTTTACAATGGCCTTGTGGATCACCTTTACCTCTTCTTCAAGCTTGTTCATGACAGACATGATATCGTCTTTTATCTCGGGAGTAATATCACGCCGTACCCCGCCGATAACGATCATGCCGTAGGTCTTACGGTTACCCGTGATACGCTCTGAAAGCCACATCACGTGTTCACGTACACGCCATGACTGCATGAACACCGTGTCAAAGCCAATGAGATGGCCGGCAACACCCAGCCAGAGAAGGTGAGAATGCAGGCGCTCAAGTTCAAGCATAAGGGTTCGAATGAATTCGGCCCTTCTTGAGATCTTTATACCCGCGGCGTCTTCAACCGCCTGCGAGTATGATGTGGCGTGTACAGACCCGCATATACCGCAAATACGCTCGGCGATGTACGGTACCTCGTTGTAGGTAACCTGGGTGGTACAGAGCTTTTCTATACCCCGGTGGGTCATGAATCCACGGTAGTCGGCACCCTTCACGGTCTCCCCGTCCACGTACACGGCGAAGTGGCATGGCTCGTGCAGCATTGGATGAAAGGGACCGATCGGGACGGTGGTGGTTCCTTCCGGGGCCTCGTCAAGCTGGTAAGCCGCGTCCTCGGCTGCCGGCGGCATCAGGTTCCATGGAACTTCCTTGCGCAATGGATATATGCCCTCCGGCCAGTCGTCTGCCAGTATGAGCCGCTTGGGCTTGGGGTGACCGGTGAACTGCATGCCCAGCAGGTCAATGTACTCACGTTCCGACCATCCCGCGTTGGGGATATCCGGGGTGATGGAATCAATCACCGGGTTGTCTGCCGGAACGGAGGTTCGCACGTTCACGAAAAGATCCTGGTCATCGAAGCTGAATGAATGTACCAGCCCGATGGTGCCGTCACGTTCGATATTGTCGTAGCCGGTGCTGACCAGGTATCGTCCCCCCTGGTTGATGATCTCGTTGGACACCTGCCTGACGGCACTTTTGTCAATGTCTATGAAAAGCCGTGATTCCATCGGTTTTTCAACCCCTGTCACCTTGTCACTGAACTTTTCAGTCAGATGGTTTTTTACCTGTTCGATGGATGGCATAATTTACCTCTTTTACTCGTTATTTTTCCCGTCTATTCTTTCACGTTGCCGCCTGTCCAGCGGAGCACGGTACGCAGCCCGGCGAACATGTTGCGGTTCTTGTACCTGTTCAGGTTGTTCAGGTCCTGGTACCCGCAAAGCCACGTGGGTGCCGCCTTTTCCTGTGATCCCCCCGAACGTCGCAAGAGCCAGGCCAGGATGAAAGAGCCTGCCCATACCGCAAGCATGACGGCCGGTACCGCAACGGAGTTGACGGTTGTGTCAAGCCCGGGCACCTTGAGGGTAACTCCCATTGCGCTGGTGAAGATGCTGTCAGTCAGGGCAACCCCGTTGAATGTGTCAAAGAGGGTTGAGCCTGCTGAATTCTTGAACACGCCTATGATCACCGTGTAATAGAAGTAAGGGACCAGTCCCTGTACCAGGCACAGCGCTCCAAGGATGATCTTTGGCAACAGCATGCCGAAGGGAACCTCTTTCGGTTCTTCCTCGCAGCAGAACTCGGATCCGCTGGAGGTGAAGCTCATACCGAAGAATTTCACGTAGCAGGCCAGGGTGATGGCACTGGTGAACAGCGCGATGATGCCGAATATCACAAGGAAGAGCATCTCGCTGCCTGCCAGCAGGGAGGTGGATATGATGGTCCACTTGCTTGCGAAACCGCTGAAAGGAGGTACCCCCGCGATGGACAGTGAGGCGATACCGGCGATAACGGCACTTGCCGGCATGAATTTCAAGAGCCCCCCAAGGCGGTTCAGGTCCTTGGTATGGGTGGCGTATAGTATGCTGCCGCTTGAAAGGAAGAGCAGCCCCTTGAACACGGCGTGGTTCAGCACGTGGTAGAGCACGCCGATGATGGCCACCATGCCCAGCAGTTTCATGAAATCGCTCTGCGCGTTCAGCATGAAAAGTGCCGTGCCTATGGCGAATATGATATAGCCTATCTGGCCAATTGAGCTGTAGGCCAGCAGGCGCTTGTAGTCGTTCTGTTTCATTGACTGCACGGTGCCGATGAAAAGGGTGACCACGCCGAAGGAGGCGATAAGCGCTCCCCAGAACAGCGGGTTGAAGTGAAACCCTTCAGCGTGCGGCACCATCCAGAAGAATGTTCGTATGATACCGTACACACCGGTCTTGATCATTACCCCCGAAAGCAGTGAACTGATGGGGGACGGTGCTATGGAGTGGGCGTCGGGCAGCCAGAGCTGACCAAGGGGGAACACCCCTGCCTTGAAGCTGAAACCAAGCAGCAGCAGGCCAAACACCAGCATTGGTGCGATCCCGGCGGTGGCTCCCAGCTTGGCGGTGAGGGCGTGCAGTGAATCGCCCATGGCGGCACCGTCGATGAGCAGCGTGGCGCCGATGATGATAACCCATGCAAGCTCCATAAGCCCCAGGTACTTGTTGGCGTTGCGGACGTTCTCCTTTTTCTTCGACTCGTAGCGAATGAGAAAATAGGAGGCGATGGTCATAAGCTGCCATGAGATGGTGAAACCGATGGAGAGGTCGTCAACCGTTACGATGCCGATCATCCCCAGCACGAAGAGGGGAAAGTGAAAGTAGTACCCCCGCACCCCGTAGTCGGTATAATGCTCCATGTACCTGATGGAATAGAAGGCGCTCATGATGGCCATGAAAGCGATGATGGCCATGAAGAACCCGGAAACCCCGTCCACCAGGAAGTATACCCCGAAGTCGCCCATTGCCAGGAACCTGGATGACTGCGAGGCGGTACTGAAAACGGTGGTAGCCGCTATGTTCATCAGGATTATCCCGGCAGCCGTTACCAGCAGGAAGTTGAGCCATCCTGCAAGTCTCCGCATACCGCCGAAAACGGGAACCACAAGCCCGGAGGCCAGCAGAATTCCCATTGCCAGTATCAGTTGCCCGTAAATATCAGTGTTCATACACACACTCCTTCTGACCGCGTGATAGTATTTCGTTGATAAAATCTATGATAATATCTGCCTGTGCCTGTACCTTTTCCGTAAGACCCTCGCCGAAATCGATGTCTTGCGCGGCGATACCCAGCAGCCACACCTTCTTTCCGTGGCGTTCAAGTATCTGGCCTGACATCTTCAGCGAAAGCTTATGGGTGGACAGGTCGTTCAGTGTCTCGTTGAACGAGGACAGTTCCCCGAAGTGTACGCTTCCCGCCGGTGCGCCGGCGCTGACGGCGTCGATGACGATGACGTTCTCGGCCGGGCCGTCGGCGATGCTGAACACGTATCCTTCAATGATGTCCTCCACGTTGATGATGTCCACGTGGCTGTGCTCGTGGCGGGTAAGCCCGTCTACTATGTAGAGACCAACCCCGTCGTCCTGTTTCAGGTGATTGCCCATACCCACAATACATGAAGGACGGGAAAGTACCTGCCGTATTTCGTCGATCCTTGACATTAGATCTGCTCTCCAAGTGTCTTTATCTGCCTGTAGGTATATACTGGCCCGTCAGTGCATACCAGGGTTCGGCCGATACCGCAGTGCTGGCACTTCCCCACGCCGCATTTCATGTGGCGTTCCAGGGTGGAGATGATATTCTCGTCGCTGATGCCCCTGTCCATGAGCTCCTTGATGACGGCGTTGAACATCACCGGGGGGCCGCACACGAAGGCCACGGTGTCTTCTACCGGCAGCTCAGTCTTGTCAAAGAGGGTGGTAATGATGCCGGTATGTCCACTCCAGTCAGGGGTGGGGTTGTCAACGGTGATGAATGTCTCGAAACCGTCGATGTTCTGCCACTCTTCAAGGTTGTAGCTGTACATGAGATCGTCAGGACTACGGGAGCCGTACATCAGCATGATGCGGCCAAAATCGTCCCGGTGCTGCAGCACGTTCACGATGGATGAACGGAGCGGGATAAGGCCGATACCGCCGGCAACGTAGATGACGTTTTTCCCCTTGATCTCCTCGAAGGGGAAGCCGTTGCCGAATGGTCCCCGGATGCCCAGCTTGTCTCCCGCCTGCAGCGAATGCAGTGCGCCGGTGACCTTTCCGACCGATTTCACGGTTATGTGAAAGCGGTCATCCTCGGGGCTTGGAGGCAGGGACACGGCGAATTCACCCGCACCGAACACGGTACACATGATGAACTGTCCCGACTTGAACCTGAATGAGCTGTCCACTTCCCTGTTCTCGAAGGACATGTAGAAGGTCTTTACTTCCTGTATCTCGTCCTTTATCTCGTCGATGGTCGCGATTTCCGGTAATGTTACTATTTTCTGTACGTTCATGGCCTTCACCTACCTGGTAATTTCTCGTCGAATATATGTGACAACGTTTGGCAGACCGATATCGCCGGGGCATACCCAGGCGCATCGTCCGCAGCCAACACATCCCGGCCTGAGGTACTTCTTTGACTGTGAATACGATAGCTTGCAGAAGAACCGCTTGTTTCTCCTGTCTTCAACAGGTTTTCGGGGGTTATGTCCTCCCGCCATACGCGAATAGCCCTCGTATGCGCATGAATCCCAGGTGCGAAGCCTCAGCGATTCCCCGTCCTTCCTGTTCACGTCCACCACGTTGAAACAGGTACATGACGGGCAGACGTATGTACATGCACCGCATTCGAAGCACTGGTCACCGATGAATTCCCAGACATCTTCTTCGATGAAGCCGGTGGTGACGCGATTCATTACCCGTGATATCCATGCCTTGTTCTCGTCCGCGATGTCCTCGAAGAGGGTGAGAGATTTTTCAACCCGTGCCTTCTTCTCGTCGGCGTGCTCTGCCGATGCCTTTTCAAGGTTCATCTGTTTTGCCAGTGCTTCTCCCTTTTCACTTCCCGTCTCTACCAGGTAATACTGGCCGATGTCGGTGAGGTTGAGGTCGTAACCTTCTTTGGCGTCAGGCCCGCTGTCGGTACAGACGCAGAAGCACTGCTTGAAGGGGGCGATACACGTGTTGGTAACGATGAACATGCGGCTTCGGTGTTCACGGTACCAGTCGTCCACGAACTCCTGTCCAAGGAAAAACCGGTCCATGCAGAGAATGCCTTCCAGGTCGCAGGGACGCAGGCCGAAAAGGGCCTTGCGGCTTTCATCGAATACACCGGCTATTTCCGCCTTTTTCTGATCAGCGTCATACCTGTACTGCATGATGGTTTCCATGTGGGGAAAGAGCACGTGCTTGGGAGGCAGTGTTGGTATGGGGGCGGCCATATCGATATCATCGATGTTGTCCACCCTGTCAAAGAAAGCCTGCCCTGTGCTGTCCTCCAAAACGGGGCCGTACACGGTATGGTCCTTTGCCAGCTCTTTTGCCAGGTTGAGAATGTCGTTCTTTTTGATGAGGTACATAATTACACCTTCTCTATTCTTACTGGTATTGTGGCGTCTTCACCTTTCTCTACTGCATCCATGTGCTTTGACAGGAATGCCGGGATCATGTCCCTGATGAAGTAGGGAATGTATGCCCGTCCCGGTGCCACCTCGTCTGATACCTTTGCCATTACTTCCATGTCAGCTTCCGCGGATACTACCCTGACGGACCAGCGGTCACGCACACCCAGGTTTTTGGCGTCGTCCGGGTGGATCTCCACGTATCCGTCAGGGTAGAGCAGAAGTGTTGCGTTGTACTCTCGTAAGGGTATATGGGTTTTGTGCATCAGGTTGTTTTGATGCCAGTAATGTTGTGCCTTGCCCATCATGAGAAGGTAAGGCAATGTATCTGTTGCGGACGGTACGTCCGCCTCCATTGATATCTTTACAAATGACGGCTTGCGGGATGCCGATTCCATGTCGTACCGCGTGGTGCCGTCGGGGCTGCTGGTGTTGCAGGGCCACTGCAGGCCGAATGAACTGGAAAGCCGCTCGTAGGTGATACCGGCATACGCGGGCGTCAACTGGGCGATCTCTTTCATCACGTCTGCAGGTGTCCGGTAGTTCCATTTTGCGCCTGCCTTATGTGCAATGGCCTGCATCAGCTGCCAGCCGGCCATCACGTCCCCGTCCACCTCTAATTTTTTTCGTGAAAGCTGCACCCTGCGTTCGGTGTTGGTGTAGGTGCCGTCGGTCTCGATGTAGCTGGTGATGGGGAGTATGACGTCGGCGTATTCCTGGAACCTGTTCTGGAAGGCGCCGATGTAGACGATGAAGTCAACCGAGTCAAGCCTGTCACGGTACTTGATGATGCCGTCGTCATGGTCGGTCACCACCAGGGCCTTCACGGTGCCCTTTTCCATCATGGTATCAAAATCGCTGCCGGCCTCGGCGGGCAGTGCCTGTCCCCATGTGCTTTCGAACCTGGAGCGGACTTTCTGGTCTGCAAGGGGCTGGTAACCGGTGAGCAGGTCAGGCGCGCAGCCGGTGTCGAAGCTTCCCTGCAGGTTGTTTATGCCGGCGATGGGGTTTACCCCGCAGCCTTCTTTGCCTGTCTTGCCGGCCAGCAGAAAGAGGTTGTATATGGATCCGATAGTGTCCCTGTCAAGTCCGGAGATGCCGGAGGTGAAAAAGACCATGGCGCTTTTGCTTTTTGCAAGCTGTTCTGCCAGGGCGGTGATGTCATCAACGGTGACGCCTGCCTTCTTTGCGGCGTCCTCGATGGATACCGCCTTTATGTTTTGGATAAACTCGGAAGAGTTGTCGGTGTTCTTCTCAACGAAGTCTTTGTCATAAAGGCCGTTACGCACCATCAGTGCCGACACGGCGTTGAAAAGCACTTTCATTGATCCGGGATTTATTTGGTGAAAGTCGTCGGAGAGCTTTGCCACCTGTGTCTTGCGGCTGTCCACCGTCACCAGCGTTGACCCCTTCATGGATGCCATGTGGAGTTCGCTGCCGATGATGGGGTTCTGACGGGTAATGTCCATGCCCGCCACCAGCAGCACCTCGGCCTTCTGGATCTCCTCTATGGAGCCGGTCATGCCGGGGAAGCCGGTTCCCTCGTTCAGCACGTCAAGGCTGTTCCGGTGTCCCGACTCGGTGTCGGTGCTGACGTTGTTGGTGCCGAACACCGAACGTGCCAGCTTCATGAAGAGGTAATTCTCCTCGTTGGAAGAGCGGGGAGATGCAAGAAAGGCGGTTTCGGCAGGTGAATACTTTTTCAGGTTCTTCACCGTTTCGTCAATGGCCTCGTCGTATGATGCCGGCTGAAACTGGCCGCCTTTTTTTACCATGGGAGCGGTATTGCGCTGGGTGGTTGAGAGCAGTTCGTGAATGTTCCAGCCACGAACGCACAGTCTTCCCCTGCTTACCGGGTGGTTCCGTGAGGGGAACACCCCGTCCACCCCGGACCCGTTCACTTTCAAAAAATGACCGCATCCGGTGCCGCAGAAAGTACAAATTCCGGGTTTATAATCCATGCTGGTCC
>CAYFSO010000022.1:0-30807 GCA_964345775.1 uncultured Leptospiraceae bacterium
AGGATGTAGACAGGAATATTTCCAATGGGAACCTGGTCCAGGTTGCCATCCTTACCGCACTGAATATAGCAGATGAATATTTTCAGCTGAAGGACATGGAAACAGGGATTACCGGTGAACTGGAACAGAAGACCAGGGCGCTGATCTCCATGCTGGACGAAGGACTCATTGGGGACATCTTCTCAAATATTCATTCGATATCCGAACGGTGAATGAGTATTCCAGTCCCTTTTTTTACACTTTTCTCCAAAAACTATAGTAATAGATCAAAAGAGCATGTGTGCTGAATACAATACCCTTACGGATGAACAGCTTGTCATCGAGTTCAGATCCGGCGATGAGAGGGCGTTTGATACTCTGTATACAAGGTACGCGGACAGGCTCTGGAAGATGATCTACGGGTATACCCGTGACCATGATGACGCCATTGATGTGTTGCACGACGTGTTTATACGGGTGTACGTCCATATCGGTTCATTTAAAACCGACAAGACATTTTCATCGTGGATCTACCGTATTGCCATAAATTGCGCGAAGAATCACCTGAAGACCCGTCAAAAGAGGATGGCGCTCACGGAAAAGGAAAAGCAGCGGGTGGCCCTGTCAGATGATGAAAGGTCACCGGAGGAGCGGATACTGAGAAATGAGGATCTGCAGTATTTCTCGGAGGCTGTTGATTCATTAAAAAAGAAGTTCAAAACTGTTTTCCTGATGCGCTTTAGCGGCAGAAAGCAGTACGCTGAAATAGCGAAAACACTTCACATCTCTGAAAGAACTGCCAAGTGGAGAATGCAGAAGTCAATAGAGTTGATCATTGATTACCTTAAAGACAGTGACGTGATATGATACCGAATGGGACATATTATTACGAACATATAATGAAATGAAGGTAAACGACGAAATAAGAGAAATACTTGCCAGGGTCACCGGGAAAGATGAGTACCGGGATGTTGACCGTGACAGGTTCGTCCAGCTTCTGGCCCAATGGGAAGAAGGCGTACCCCCAATTGACACCGATGCCATGCGTGAACAGGTCAAGAGGAAGGCTCGTGAAAAATACGAAGCTGAAAACGCTAAACCCGGTATTCCTGCCAGAATGATGGTTGCGGCGGCAGTGCTGCTGTGCGCGGGGGTTGTCTATCTCTTAACAGGCCCGGTGAAAAAGGTGCCTGTTGAACAGGCGTCCCCCGCAATATGTACGTTCGTGACGGGTAACGCAACGTTCACCAGGGGCGATCAGAAAAAAGAACTTTCCCCCGGGATGGTTGCCCGGGCCGGTGATATTGTAACAACCGGTTCAGGGTCTGTGGCAGATCTTGAAATAGATGAACGTGTAAGAATGAGAATACGGGAGGATTCCCGGGTGCTCATTGATTCAATGTATGTAAACACTGAAGGGAACCTTGACGTGAATGGTGACCTGGACCGGGGCCGGGTGATGCTCTCCCTGAAAAAACTTTCAAAGAATGACAGCGCGTATATACAGACACCCACCTCGGTGGCGGGTGTGCGGGGAACCACCTTCTCGGTTGACGTGGATCCCGGTAAAAACGTGACAGTAAAGGTCTTTGAAGGGAAAGTTCGTCTTTCTCCAAGACTTGAAGATAAAAAAAAGGTGAACGATTCAGCATCCGTTGATGTAACCGATGGCCAGGTGTGCAGGGTTGATCCTGAAAGTAAGATCTCCGTTATTCCGTTGAATAATACTTCCGCTGAGATCTTCGATGACCTTTCCGCTTTCAGGGATGAGAAAATAAGGGGCACGAAAGTTGCCCGAATCCGTGAATTGACCATTACCACCCGCCCGGCTAACGGGAGGATCCATGTAGATGGAAATTACAGGGGGGACGGGAATGTCTCAATGTACATTTCCCGTGAGTCTCATGTTGTAGATGTGAAAGCCCCGGGGTATAAGCCATTTACATTCAGGGTACCCGAAGGAAAGAACAGCATTACAAGGGAGCTGACCCTTGAAAAACAGGCGGCCGCTTCTCTTTCACTCGGCAGCTGGCGGTCAGCTACAACGGCAAGCTATTTCAAGGCTATTCCCGGCAGCAGTGAAACCCTGGCAATTGGCGAAGATGGTTCGGTGAGCAGGATATCGGTAAAAGGTGTACGGTGGCAGAGAAAACTCGGAACAAGTGTGACCACCATACCGGTTATATCGGGCAATACGCTGGTGATCGGTACGGCGGATGAGTATATTCATGGTATATCCCTTTCCAATGGGGCAATACTGTGGACGGTAAAGATCGATGGTGTGCTGTATCCCGGTTCAAGCCCCGTGGTAAACGATGATACCCTGTTTGCTGCCACCACCCGGGGGCATGTGTACTGTTTTTCCATGACAGGGGTGAAAAAATGGCAACTCTCGATTGGGGAAGGTATTTATTCAACACCGGTCAAAAACGACAATATGCTTTTCGTGGTGTCCCAGGAGGGAATACTCTATGGTATTGATGTGCAACTGGAGTTGCTGGTACTGAAAAAAGAGGTTGGAAGGGTATTTGGAGGGGCAATAGCAACGGATAAGCCGGATATCATTATCGCGGGCTTTGACGGGAAGGTTATAAAGTATAACTACAGGGAAGACGAGATCAAATGGACCTTCAATACTGGCGGGCACATACTTCTTGGTATAGTTTCCGACGGGGACAGCTATTATGTATGTGATACAGGGGGGGTCGTATACAGGATCTCTCATTCCGGTAACTTGATCTGGAAAAGTGAACTGGGAAACACGGTGGAGCATCATCCCGTGCTTGAGGGTGATGACGTGATGGTTATTACCGATACGGTTCTTTACAGGCTTTCCGCGGAAAACGGTACCATACAGTGGTCGTATGTACTTCCTTCACCCGCAAATTCAAACCTTGCCATTGGCCATACCTATATGTATATTAGTACAGCAGCAAAAGGTATTATCAGGGTAAGAAAATAACACCTGTTTGTAATTACTCAGCTGTCATGATTAAAAGATCCAGTCATCATAAAATGAATAATAGTTGAGTAGTAATATTTGTTTTTGCATTTTTCCGGTTTATCCTGGTACTATAATTAAGACTCTCTATCTTAAACAGGGGATACGTGTGATGAATATTAAACGAAAGATATTAAGTATATTGCTGATCGCAGGTATGACAATGGTCTTATCCTGTTCAAAGGACAAGACACAGAACATGAATACCGCGCTGGTTACCTTCCTGCTGGGTGACGTGACCTTCATGGATGGTGGCAAATGGAAGCCGGCTGAGCCGGGAATTACATTGCTTGAGCAGCATCGTCTCAAAACCGGTGATGCTTCGGCGGCAGACGTGCAGATCGGCGACAGCGTGGTGAGGGTGAAGGAGAACAGTGAACTAATCCTCGCGGCCCTGTACAAGAGTGAACTTACGGGCCTTGAAAAGAATACGCTTGAGCTCACCGTGGGAAAAGTGCTGGTAAAGCCGAAAAAGCTGATGAAAGGGGAGAACTTCCAGGTGAAAACACCTACGGCTGTAGCCGGTGTGCGGGGAACACAGTTCGTTGTTGAGGCATCAGAGGCGAGGAACACCAGGGTATCCGTCCTTGAGGGAAAGGTGAAAGTTTCAAAGCGCATAAAGGCACTTGAAGAAATTGAATCTTCTTCCGTAAAGGACGACGCGGTAATACGACAGATCGAACAGAAAGTGGAAGAAAACTCGGTAACAGTGGGCGAGAACACCTCTGCCGAGGTCGATGCCGGGACCGTAGATGAAGCAAATGGAAAAGTTGAAAAGATCGTTAAAGAAGTAGAGAAAAGGGCAGCACTGAAAGAAGAGAGTGCACGGGAAAAGGCTGAAAAGACCGAAACCGGAACAACAGTAAAAGACCAGAAGAAGACCCCGGAAGGAACAGTGGAAAATGAACTTGCCGAGGTGGATGTGCTTGCTCAAAAGGCCATAACTACTGGCAGGGCTGACAGGGCAGATATGGCGTTAAAAAAGGAATTCGACGAGATCAAAAAGGTTGAGCTTCCAAAAGAAGAGAAACCCGTTAAAAAAACACCGGTAACCATAAATCCTGAACCTTCTGATGCAGTGGTTAGGGTGAACGAAGAAACTATTGGTGCGGGCAGTACAACCATGAACCTGTTGCCGGGTAAGTACACCATTACAGTATCACTGAATGGGTACAAAACGGTTACCCGCCAGGTAAAAGTTGGCGAAGATCCTGTTGAAGAAACCGTTTCCCTGGATGTGGCAAAATCAGATGTGCGTTTCAACGTGAACCCGGCGAACGCGAAAGTGTATATCGATGGGGAGTTAACGGGCAGTGGTTCTGTCACCACCTCGCTTGTACCCGGGGAACACACGCTTAACGTGAAAGCGCCGGGATACGAGGATCTGAATACAAGGATAACCGTGAAGAAGGGTGAAAGCCTTGAAAAAGCTGTTCGCCTGCAAATGATGCGGGTGGGGTGGTCTCTACGCCTGGATTCCCCCGCGGAAAATATGACCTACGATGATACCACCATGTATATTTCCTCCCGTGATCGCACGGTACGGGCCGTATCCAGGTCCAGCGCGAAAACCACCTGGAAAAGAACCATACCAACGGTGGTCTCATCCGGCTTCGTTACCGATGGGAAAAACCTCTATTTTGGCACTGCCGATCAGTATTTCTACATGCTGAATGCCGGAAATGGTAAAACCGCATGGAAAAAAGAACTGAATGGAGCCGTTATTAACGATGCGTCACCGGTCATTACCCCGAATACGGTATATGTGGCAAGCAGCAGGGGAACGGTATACGCGTTCGGTAAGAGGGGTAACCTGAAATGGAAGAAGGAGTTGTCAGCCGGCGTTATGGAGTCACCTGTGCTTGCCGGCGGGACCCTGTATTGTGCTGCACAGGACGGTGTGCTTTACGCCATGGATGCAGATGGCGGCAGTATACAGTGGAAAAGTGATATTGGACAGCGCTTCAAGATGGCATATGGAGACGATACCATAGCTGCAGTCAGTTACTACGGAAAAGTAAAGTCCATATCCGCCGATACGGGTAAAGTGCAATGGGAAAAGAAACTGGATGGAACCTATATCGTTAATCCTTTCATCTCGGGAAATACACTTTTCATGGCAAGTCTTGACGGTACCATTATGGCCATGGAGAGTACAAACGGGGACAGGGTTTTCAGGACAGATATAAACCAGCCTGTCCGTCATGACATTACCCTCGCGGGTGGATCATTGTATGTTTCGGCCGGGAATACCCTGTACACGTTGAATAAAAACGGTAAAGTGACCTGGAAATACAATACGGGTGCCGGCATAGGGACATCGGCACTGGTTTCCGGTAACCGGGTATACGTGGGTCTTGACAACGGCAGGGTGATGTCAATAAACAGGAAGCTGTAGTATTAGAAGAATACAATACATCAATAACACAAAAGGCGGCAGCTACCTGCCGCCTTTTGTGTTGATAATAAAAAGTGCTTGAAAAGATGACATTAAACTCATAAGGTTATTACAATTTGATTGTAAATTAGTATTTTTCTTTTATAATGTCCAGTGCGTTGTAGTATACTGGTAGTAGAATTATGAACATGTTAACTACTCATTATACAAAACATCCGGCAGCAGGTGGCTGAATATGAATTTGAACGAGCTAATAAGAAACCAGGAAGGTGTTCAGGAGAATACCGAGATTGTTGATGAATCTGAAGAAAATATTATAGAAGGGAACGTCATACAGCTTGTAAGCTTTATGCTTGAGGAGATCGAGTATGGCGTTGACATCCTGTCAGTACATGAGATACTGCGCATACCGGAGATAACGAGGCTGCCGAATACACCGGATTACATAATTGGTGTTATCAACCTGCGTGGTAATGTAATACCCGTGATAAACATGCGCACCAGGTTCGGCTTTGAGAATGCTGATTTTACTGAACTGAGCAGGATCATCGTTATAGAAACAGGCGGCAAGCAGGTTGGGTTGCTGGTTGATAACGTATACCAGGTGGTAAGGATCCCGGAAGTGAATATTGATCCTCCATCTGATCTCATCGAAGGTGTTTCAGAAGACTATCTTCTCGGTATTGGCCGATTGAGCGACAGGCTGATCATTATTCTCAATCTTGAGAATATACTTTTCTCTGAAGAAGAGGAAACCGAAACAGTACAATAAAGATATTATTTTAATTAATGCTGGAGAAAACGAATGACCTTTTCACTTGGGGAATACCAGGACATTTTTCTTGAAGAAGCCGATGAACAGTTGCAGGAACTGAACCAGAACCTTCTTGCCCTCGAGAAAGATTCCAACGACCAGGAGATCATCAATAATATTTTCCGGGCCGCGCATTCATTGAAAAGCTCGGCAGCCTTTGTGGGCCTTGCGGATTTGAGTGACCTTGCGCATAAGATGGAAAACCTGCTGCAGGGTATCCGGGATAAAACTATGAAGGTCACCCCCGATATCGTAGACCTCCTTTTCCAGTGTTTTGACGTGATCAGCGAGGTTATTGGAGAGGTGGCGGGAGGTAATCCTCCATCCAGGGACCTTACTGATATTATCGATAAAATTACGGCTGTATCTAATGGAGAAAGTCCCCGGGGATCGGCTCCCGCGTCTGCTCCACGGGAAGCGCAGGTGGAACCTGACAAGATCCCGCTTACTCCCGCTGACGGCAAGCAGATTAAGGATGGACTGCAGCAGGGACTTTCATGCTCCGAGGTAACAGTCTTTATCGACCCCGATGCACCAATGAAATCATTGAAGGCCCAGTTGATCCTGGCCAACCTGGAAAGGGTCGGCAATATTGTTAAAATGTATCCTGACGTGGATGCGGTAATACAACCGGATTTTAATAATATACTGCAGCTGGTTCTCCTTACGTCTGAACCCGTGGAAGAATTGCGAAAGGCGTGTGATGTTGACCAGATAACCAGGATAGACCTGCGAAGAATTGAGCTGGTGCAAAAAGATAACAAGGTTGCGCTGCGGTTCTCTCAGAACGAAACCATACTTGAAGATGAAGAAGAAGCCATGGACGATGAAGAAACCGCAAGCGCACCGGTTACTTCTGAAACAGAACCACATGAATTTGAACAGCTGCATGAAGAAGATGAAAAAGACGAGAGTGAACAAAGGGCCGACAGGCGCACACCGGTGTTAAAGACGGTCAAGGTTTCGGTTGATAAACTTGACCAGCTTCTCAATAATGTTGGTGAACTGGTTATCGCCAATTCCGGTTTCTACAAGCTTTTCGAGGAAATGAAACGAATAGAAATGGACAAATCCATAACCGGTGAATTCAAGAACCGGATGGAACAGATGTCCAGGATCGCCAAGGATCTTCAGAGTGGCATCATGAAAACCAGGATGGTGCCTATCGGACAGGTCTTCACCAGGTTCAACAGGCTTGTTCGAGACCTGGCAAAAGAATTTGACAAGAAGGTTAACCTTGAGATCAAGGGTGAAGAGACCGAGCTTGACAAGAAGGTAATAGATGTAATTGGCGAGCCGCTGATGCATCTGATAAGGAATGCCATAGACCATGGCATAGAGACCGAGACGGAAAGAAGACAACTGAAAAAGAAAGAAATGGCCACCGTTACCCTTAACGCGTACCAGGGGGGTAACCAGATCTTCGTTGAAGTAAGTGATGACGGGTGCGGCCTGGATGTAAAGGAAATAAAGAAGAAAGCTATTGAACGGGGCCTTGCAACCCCCGAAATGGTTGCCAACATGGACAGGGAGGACGTGTATAATTTCATTTTTAATCCGGGGTTTTCCACATCCGCCGTTGTAACGGATATATCCGGCAGGGGCGTGGGCATGAACGTTGTCCGCGAGACAGTCAACGAATTGAACGGGAATGTCAGTATCGAATCTGAACCGGGAATGGGAACCCGATTCATCTTGTCATTCCCCCTTACCCTGGCCATTATACCGGCCATCATGGTACGCGTGCAGAAGGAGATGTACGCAATACCGCTTTCAGATGTCATTGAAACCATTAAGATCGTTCCAGAGGAAATAACCACCATCGAAGGACACGAGGTTATTAACCTGAGGGGTGAAATCCTGTCTCTGCTTCGACTGAACAGGTTTGTCAATATAAAGACCAGCATAAAGAAAGGCGAGAAGACACCTGTTGTGGTTGTTGGATACGGGAACAGGAAGATTGGCCTCATAGTTGATTATCTCGAAGGAAAACAGGAGATCGTTATCAAGTCTCTTGAGCAGAATTATAAAACTGTACCCGGTCTTGCCGGTGCGTCCATACTTGGTGACGGAAGCATATGCCTCATCCTGGATATTTCCTCGATGATAAACAAGGTTATATCCTACCAGGAATCACTTTCCTGGGAAGAAAAACAACAGATCCTTGAAATGCAGGAAAATGAGTACGAAGAGCTTGCACCGGAAGTGGATACTGTTGAGCTCACTCCCGGGGAAGAGCCATCAACAGGAGGAGAAGAGGAAAAACCGGAAGCGGATAAGGAAATAATCCCTCCGCCACCGGGTGATGAGAAAAAGATATCTCCTTCTGATATCAGGGCAAGTGCCCCGGTAACAACCGGACCAGAACCTGTACGCGAGGATATCGTTTTCCAGAAAGAAGAACCGGAACCTGAACCGGCTGAAGAACCCGAAACCGAAAAGAAGATAGAAGCCGGGAAGGCAGGGGAAGAACCTGGAAGGATGGAAAAAGCCGAAGTTCCTGAAGAAGAAACAACAGGGATGCCGGAAGAGGCCGGGGAAGCCGGTGACAGCGATATTGAACAGCGTGTGAAAGACGCGTTACAGAATTTCCGGCAGGAATTACAGGATAATGTAAGAAGCACCCTGCAGGGCAGGGATACTGAAGATCATATACGCCAGCTGCTTGATATCGATGACAGCGACCTGAGCCGAATTCAGATACTTGCAAACGTGGGTATAACCGAAGCCGCCGAATCCCTTTCCCGCATCATTGGAAAAAGGGTAGACCTTTCTATTCCCGAGGTATCACTGCTGCCAATTGAGTCAATACCCGAAGAAGTTGGCGACATAGATAATGTCTATATCGGCGTGTATATGCCAATGGTGGGGAATATCGAGGGTACCATCCTTTTCAGTTTCAGGGAAGATACAGGATTTGAGTTGATTGACCTGCTATTCGGGTTGTCGCAGGGAGATACCCATGAATTGAACGATGACGGGGAGTCGGCCCTGAAGGAGATCACCAATATTGTCGGATCTGCCGTGGTTAATGCCTTTTCGGAAAAAATAGAAATAGCCATTAAGCCCACGGTGCCGACCATAGTACATGATTACATGCAGTCTATCCTTG
Source organism: uncultured Leptospiraceae bacterium (assembly GCA_964345775.1). Taxonomy (GTDB): domain Bacteria; phylum Spirochaetota; class UBA4802; order UBA4802; family UB4802; genus M55B154. Next base: position 9,305 of record CAYFSO010000022.1, read on the forward strand.
ACTCCATTCTGGCTTTTCATAACATGGAAAATGAATATGCCCTTGTGATGGATACGGAATTTTTTCACCAGGATGACAAGGTTATAGGCAAACTGCTTATTTTACCTGAAACAGACTCACTGAAAAAAATAGTTCAACAATTGCGTGATTAATGGCTGAAAAAATTAAAGTACTTGTCGTAGATGATTCCGCGCTTGTCAGGAAGATCATAACGGATATACTTGAAAGTGATCCGATGATAGAGGTGGTTGGAACCGCTAATAACGGTAAATCCGCCATTTTTAAGAACCATACACTTGAGCCTGACGTGATCACCCTGGATATTGAAATGCCCATTATGGACGGGCTTCAGGCACTGCAGGAGATAATACGTACACGTCCCAGGCCTGTCATCATGATGAGCGTTTTGACCCAGCATGGTGCAGATGCGACTTTCAAGGCGCTTGAATATGGCGCGGTTGATTTTATTCCTAAGCCCTCTTCCGTGCTGTCCCTGTCGGTTGAGGATATCGCTGATCTTCTTATTACGAAGATAAAGGCAGTTCACAGGTCGGACATTAAGTTTCACGTCAAGGAAGAGGATTACCGGGAACCGCCAACCGAAATGACCGTATTTGATCCTGTTTCAGAAACGAGGGCGGCACCTGTAACGGTCGAAAAAAGGGAAAGTGCCAGGATCGTGGGGCTTGGTACGTCAACCGGCGGCCCGTCAGCCCTGTTGAAGGTCTTTCAAAGCCTTCCAGGTGGGCTTCCAGTACCAATTATGGTGGTACAGCATATGCCGGCAGGCTTTACCAGCGCGTTTGCCGAGCGGTTAAACAATACCTGTCCCATCAATATCAAGGAAGCCGCAGATGGTGATGAATTGTGGCCGGGATGGGGGTACATTGCACCCGGTGATAAACATATGGTTGTTGAGAACAAGGGGAAAAAGAAGGTAATACGCATTTCCGAGGACGACAAGGTGTCAGGACACAGGCCATCAATTGATGTACTGTTCAATTCCATGGCTGAAATATCGTCATCTGACGCGCTTGGTGTTATAATGACCGGTATGGGGAAGGACGGGTCTCAGGGTATTTTGCAGATATTCAAGAAAGGTGGCTATACACTTGCGCAAAACGAAGAAACATCTGTTGTGTATGGAATGAACCGTGTGGCCGTTGAACTGGGGGGCGTTCGGGAAATTGTATCGCTTTCTGATATGTCGCAGCGAATTGTTGATAACTTGTAGCATTTATCCGGTATAAAAAATCGGATGTAAATAAAATTTTTGTTGAAGTGATTGATGTATGGCATTATTATGTTTCATGATGGCATTATCATACATGGTACATAGATATCTTTACCACTTTGGAGTATTGCAATGGCAAAAATCTTAATCGTCGATGATGCAAAATTTATGCGGACTCTTGTAAAGGATGCCCTCGTTCCCAAGGGACATGAAGTTATAGGTGAAGCAGAGAACGGTCTTGAGGCCGTTGAACTTTATAAGAAACTCAAGCCTGATCTGGTAACCATGGATATAACCATGAGAGAAAAGGACGGTATTGAGGCAGCTGAAGAAATACTGAAAACCGATCCACAGGCACGGATCATAATGGTAACCGCGCTGGGACAGGAAAATCTTTTAACAAAAGCCATAAAGATCGGCGTTAAAGATTTTGTAGTAAAACCGTTCCCTCCCGAGAGGTTGCAAAAAGCCGCGGAAAAAGCACTCGGTTAGATACACACACAACTTATACAGGGACTTCATTGAACGTGGCGCCTGTAAAGGCAAGGCGCCTGGCATCGGTAGTCATCAATCGGCTCGTCCTGTAATGACAGGATGATAATTTAAATAATGGTAACCGGTCTTAAATGAAATGGAAGTTAGTGAACATCCTGAACAGGGTTCCCCCGGTCAGAAATACATAGTACATATTGATAACTTTGAAGGTCCCCTGGATCTTCTGTGGTCTCTCATTAAGAAGGCCAGGATCGATATTACCGAAATATCCCTGGCCGAGATCACCGATCAATATCTTCAATACCTTCGTCTCATGGAGCAGATGAACGTGAATATTGCCATGGATTTCATAGTAATGGCAAGTGAACTGATATTTTACAAGTCACGCGTTCTTTTGCCCGGTGAGGAGTTAGAGGATGAATACTTTGTACCACCACTGCCCCCTGAGCTGGTACAGAAACTCTTGGAATACAAAAAATATCAAAAGGCTTCAAAGAAACTCTGGGAGATGTTCGAGATACAATCGGATTCGTATTCCAGGCTTAATCCGCCACAATCGGAAAGCGAGGATGATCCGGTACTTATCGATGTCAGTCTCTTTGATCTTCTGAATGCCTTTGTAAAGGTTCTTGATTCACAGGAGACCGTTGAAGACAGGGAAATTGTATTTGACGAAATACTGGTTAGCGACAAGATACGGTTCATCACAGGAAAGTTGCAAAACCGGGAGCAGATCCTCTTTGAAGAGATCTTTTCAGAAAGACCTGGCAGGGCTGAAATAGTAGCTTCTTTCCTCGCAATTCTTGAAATGTCCAGAACCGGCCTTGTGAAGCTGATGCAGCACAGGACATTCGGAGATATTCGGATATTCAGGCGTTTCAGCAGCCACCAGGGATCCTTAAATGTGTAAAACAGTGTAGAATATGGAAGATCAGAACAGGGATATTCAGGAAGAATCAGGTGATATGCAGTCAACAGCCGAAGAGGTATACGAAGAGACAGGGCAGGAGTCCGAGGAGGACAGGCTGAAAGGTATCTTCGAGGCTGTCCTCTTTCTTTCAAATGAGCCGCTGCCCATAAGCTTTTTCACAAAGGAATTCGGCCTTGATCCTACCCAGATAAGGATACTCATAGATTCACTGGTTGATGAGTACGAAGAGCGTGACGGTGGCATTAAACTGGCCGAGATATCAAATGGTTTCCAGTTTATCTCCAGCAAGAAATACGCGGAGCAGGTACGCAGGGTTCTGGGTTTCAAAAAAAAGGATACGCTCTCCCGGGGTATGCTGGAAACATTGTCCATAATAGCGTACAGGCAGCCTGTTATGCTGGCAGAGATAGAGGAGCTGCGGGGTGTATCATCCCGCATGATGGTTGCCAATCTTATGAAACGGAACCTGGTGAAACCGGTTGGAAGAAAGGAATTGCCCGGAAGACCGCTTACCTACGGGACAACGGATGAGTTCCTGAGATATTTTGGATTGAATAAGCTGTCAGACCTGCCCAGGTTGTCAGAAATAAAAGAATTTTCTTTCGGGGATGAGGAATCAAATGGATAGTACACGAAGGGAACTTGAAGACAGGATAATAGATCTGCTTTCTGAATGGGAAAAGCAGTACCTCGATGACCTGGAAAAGATGCCTGGTTCCGTGCAGCCCGAAGATCTTTTCTCAATGCGCATGGACGTTCTTTCGCACATAGAAAACGTCCAAACGGGCGCGATTGACCGTGAAACACTGATCCGGGTATTCAATGAGCTGGTAACCAGCACTTTTTTGAGGATATCACCATTCCAGGTTGCATACCTGGGGCCGGTTGGAACATTCACGCATATAGCCCTGCTGGATATATTCGGGGAACAGGTGGAAGTGTTCCCACAGAAGACAATATCTGATGTGTTTAATGCCGTTGAGTCAGGGAAAGCAAGTTTCGGGGTAGTGCCCATTGAGAACAGCACCGAGGGGGCTGTTACCTATACACTTGACGAGTTTCTTGAGACGGATCTTCGTATCGTCAGTGAAAAATTTCTCAGGATCTCATACAGCCTGGTTTCACTCTGTAATGATATCAGCCAGGTGAAAAAGATATACTCCCATCCCCAACCCCTTGGACAGTGCAAGGCGTGGATCCGTGCAAACCTTCCAAATGCCGAAATAAATTCAGTAAGTTCAACCGCCATGGCCGCGGAAACTGCCGCGTGGGACAAGTACTCAGCGGCTATCGCATCAGGTATGGCATCGAAACTGTATAACCTGAACGTCCTGGTGAACGGGATTGAAGATTCCCGGCAGAATTTTACCCGTTTTCTCGTACTGGGGAAAAAGGACAATCCTGCCACCGGCAAAGATAAGACATCAATTGTCTGCGCGTTGAAGGACCGCCCGGGTGCCCTGTATAACCTTTTACGTCCTTTTTCCGACTCGGGAATAAACATGACCAAGATCGAGTCAAGGCCGGATAAGAAGAAGATGTGGGAATATAATTTCTTTATCGATTTTATCGGGCACCGTGACGAGGACATCGTAAAGGAGACACTTGAAAAGATGAAAGAAGAGACCATCTTTCTTAAAGTGCTTGGCTCTTACCAGATGCTTCCTCAAACTCCCGCATAATCCCGTTTTTTAGATTTTTTTACTTGATTTTGGGTGCCTGTCGTTCCCATAAAGATTAATTATGGTCAGTATATAAATACGTGAGGAGTGAAGTATCCATGATTATTATTCTTAAACCGCAGGTAACACAGGATGAGATCGATCATATAGTTGAAAAGATCAAATCCCTTGAACTGCAGCCGCATGTGTCAGCCGGACAGTACAGGACCATTATTACCGTTATCGGTGACGAAGATATAATTCGTGAACAGCCGCTGGAGGCCATATCCGGGGTGGAATCGGTAAAACCGGTTATGCGTCCCTTCAAGCTTGCCAGCAAGGAAACACACCCCGATTCCACGATAATTCGCGTGGGGGACGTGGATATTGGTGGCAGGAATATTGTGCTGGTGGCGGGCCCGTGTTCGGTGGAAGGAGAGCACGAGGTCATTGAACACGCCAAAATGGCAAAGGCGGCAGGAGCTGTCCTCTTCAGGGCCGGCGCCTACAAACCAAGATCGTCCCCCTATAATTTCCAGGGATTCGGGGCCGAGGGGCTTAAATTCCTTGCGGCTGCACGCGAGGAAACCGGGCTTCCCATTGTTACCGAGGTGATGGACCCGCGGGATGTTGAGCTGGTTGCTAAATACGCGGATATTATGCAGGTGGGAACCAGGAACATGCAGAACTTTAACCTGCTGAAAGAAGTGGGAAGTGCAAATAAACCTGTTATGCTGAAGCGGGGGATGAGTGCCAAGATAAACGAATTTCTCATGTCTGCCGAGTATATACTCTCGCAGGGGAACAAGCAGGTGATCTTGTGCCCAAGGGGTATCCGGACATTCGAGGATATAACCCGGAATACACTTGACGCGGGTGCGGTGCCGGTACTGAAGTCACTAAGCCATCTTCCGGTTGTGTGTGATCCAAGTCACGCCATGGGGCTGAAAGATCATGTACCTGCTGCTGCCATGGCTTTTCTTGCCGCGGGTGCTGATGGCATCATGGTTGAGGCCCACCCGAACCCCGAAGATGCCTTTTCTGACGGCCAGCAGACCATCGACTTTGATCAACTTGTTGACCTGCGTGAAAAACTGGGATTGATCGCAAGGACGCTTGGCAGGGATATCTATTGATGATAAGAAGTGTTGCAGTTATAGGGCTTGGCCTGCTTGGCGGATCCATCTGCAAAAAAATTAAGCAGCTTTCCCCGGGAACCGTTATATCAGCCTATGGCCGTAACCAGGAAGTACTTAATGCGGCAAAAAATGACGGCGTGATCGATTCCCATGGGGCCGTTACTGATATGCGCCCTGCGGGTGTTGAACTAATTATAGTGGCAACGCCGGTCACCACTTCTATTGGAATTATTAAAGATGTTCTGGACAATGTGACGGCTGCAGATGATACGCTGGTTATTGACGTGGGGAGCGTGAAACAGGGTATATGCGATGCAGTAGCTGATCATCCCCAGGGGTACCGTTTTGTTGGCTGTCATCCCATGGCGGGTTCTGAAAGATCGGGATATCATTACAGTGATGGATCAATACTGGAAAATGCTTCTGTCATTGTTACACCCATGGGGGTGAACAGTACTGCAGATACCGGCAGGATCACGCAATTCTGGGAATGGCTGGGGGGAAATGTGCTTACCGTGGATGCTGAAACGCATGACAGGATGGTTGCCATGACCAGTCATCTTCCCCACGTGCTGTCATCCAGCCTTATGGAGCTTATTGGGGATAATGATGAAGATAATACTGCTGCGTACCTGCCTTTTTCAGGGAAAGGCCTCCGTGATATGACACGGCTGGCAGGGGGCAGCCCGGACCTGTGGTCGGAAATAGTTTCTTTGAACAGGAAACATGTTCTTGGCGCGCTTGACCAGTACATGGCATTTCTCACCCAAGTGCGGGATCTGCTCACGGATGATGCCGAAGGAAAGGCAGCATGGAACCATTTTCAAAAGGCGCGTGAATACAGGAAGATCATGGAGGACGCATGAGCAGGAATGGCATGGTGGTTGCCGTTGATGGTCCCGCGGGTTCAGGAAAAAGCAGCGTGGCCCGTGATGTTGCCCTGCGCATGGGGCTGAAATACGTGGATTCCGGTGCCCTTTACAGGGCGGTGACCCTCTACGTTCTCCGGAGTAAGGGTAAAGAGATAAATGATCTTGATTATTCGGGTATTGTTGATGATATTTCCCTTGAACAGCGTTACAACAGCGACGGGACGTGTACCACTTTTTTGAACGGTGAAGATGTATCAGAGGATATCAGGACGGAGGATATCGCGGCTAATATTGGTATCGTATCTGACCAGAGATCAGTACGGGATTTTGTGAACAATTACATTCGTTCATGGGCGTCAGATCATTCCATTATTATTGACGGCAGGGATATCGGCACCGTGGTATTTCCCGATGCCACGTTGAAAGTATACCTGGATGCGTCTGTTGACGAGCGAACGAGAAGAAGGGCGGCTGAATACCGTGAAAAGGGAAAAGAAGTTGACGTAAATTCCATCAAATCACAGATTATCCTTCGGGATGAACAGGATAAAGACCGTTCATACGGGGCCCTTAAAATGGCTGACGATGCCCGGTACCTGGATACTTCAGAACATTCACGCGAGGAAGTGGTAACAATATTGTGTGATATGATTAATGCGATATAATTTTTTAGTACAGGATCATTCAAGCCTGTATCTATTCAGTATTAACACAGGGTGATTAGTATGGAACATTTTACTGAGAAAAACGACGACGGGTTCACGATGGAGCATGTTATCAACTCCACGGTTGATTCAATTGAACCCAATACAATATATCGTGGAGAAGTTGTAACCATTGATAATGAATTTGCCTATGTAAACGTGGGTACCAAGTCAGATGGGCGGGTAAGCCTGGAAGAGTTCAGCAAAACCCCGGAGGTGGGTGATATTGTTGAGATCATGCTGGTAAATCGTCGTATGATTGACGGCATGTATGTTTTCTCCATGGAAGCTGCCCGCAGGGAGAAGAAATGGCAGAATTTTCTCGACTGGTACGAGCAGGGGAACAGGGTCATATCGGGATCTGTAAAGGGTACCGCGCAGAAAGGCCTGATCGTGGACTGTGATCTTATCGAGGCGTTCCTTCCATTTTCCCAGTGTGCAGATGTAAGAATGAGAAAATCACAGAACGGACAGTCATCAGTATGGTTCAAGATCAGGAATATTGATAAAAAGAAAAAATCTGTCATTCTTTCAAGGCGTGATTTCATTGACGAAGAAGAAAAAAAGATATGGGACAGGCTTGAGTCTGAATATAATACCGGAGACAGGATAACCGGAAAGATCACAAAGTTCGTTGATTTTGGTGCGTTTGTAGACGTTGGCGGCGTTGAAGGATTGCTCCATCGTAATGATATTTCATGGAAAAAAGTATTCAAAAAAAAGAAGATAATAGCAGTTGGCGAGGAACGTGAATTTGTACTCCTGGGCATGAACCGGGAAGAGGGAAAAATTTCACTTGGCCTGAAACAGCTCACCGAAGACCCATGGCTTTCAGTACATGAAAGATACAATGCTGGTGATACTGTCTGGGGCAGGGTGGTAACCCTCACCAACTTTGGCATGTTCGTTGAAATTGAGGATGGTGTTGAGGGCTTTGTAAGTGCAGCTGACCTTTCCTGGACAAAGCGGAATGAAAACCCCAAAGACCTTCATAACAAGGGTGATGATGTAGAGGTCATGATCCTTGAAATTAACGAAGAAGACAGGAAATTGTCACTTGGGCTGAGACAGCTTACCCCCAATCCGTGGGATACTATTAAAGAGCGTTTCCCGGTTGGGACGGTACTGACACGGCCGGTAAAGAAAATTGTAAATTTCGGCATGTTCGTTGAGCTGGAAGATGATATCGATGGGCTCATTCACGTCTCTGACATTTCGTGGGATGACAATATCAAGGACCCCTCTGCCCATTTTAAAGAAGGGGACGAGGTAGAATTCAAGATCCTCGATATTAACAGCAAAGAGATGAAGATTGCCTGTGGAATGAAGCATCTGACCAAATCACCCTGGGAGGCAATAGCGGAAAAGTATCCTCCAAGGTCGGTAATTTCTGGTGAGATAACAAGCATTGTATCATTTGGCCTTTTCGTGAAACTGCAGAACGATGATGTTGAAGGCCTGGTTCATATATCCGAGGTGTCCACAAGGAAGATCGATGATCTTGAAGATTATTTTTCAACCGGTGACAGGGTTAATGCCGTAGTACTTGGTGTAGACGTTGAGAAAAAGCGTCTTTCCCTGAGTATCAAGCATTATGACGTGATGGCCGAGAAAGAAGAATTGCAGAAAATACTTGAAAATACCAGCCCCGGAAAGGTTACACTGGGTGACATGGTGAATATTAAACTGGACAAGTAGCATAAATTATACTCCATATTTGGGAAGAGATACTATGGCAAACAGCAGTGAAATAAAGATAAAACGTAACATAGTAGAACGCGGTCTTATGCTGGTTCTTGATTTTGTAAAATCAAACCGTAAACTTGTGCTGTATAGTTCTGTGGGCCTCGTACTGGCCATATGTCTTGTTACCGGTATTCTTGTGCACGTCAATAATGTTGCCAAAAAAGACCTTGCGGAGTTTGAGACAATACTTGACGAATACCGGCAATCGTACGCAGAAAATGAACACAACAGGAAAGAGAAGCTGGAAAGCACGGTTGCAAAGCTTGAAGACGTGGTTGAATCGTCCTACTGGGGTTACGTTCACGAGAACGGGTATTATGTAATAGGTACATTGTATTTTAATGAAGAGATGTACAGTGAAGCACGTGAATATTTTACCAGGTTTGCTGAAAATTCTTCATCATTCTTTACGCCTCTTGCCTATCAGCAGGCTGCTATTTGCAGCGAACACCTGGGAGAGTTTAAAAAGGCATTAAATATATATTCCACCCTTGAAAAGGAATACGATGACAGTTACCTGATGGACCAGGTGTACTATAACCTGGGCCGCATGTACCAGGTGGAAAAGGAATTGTTCAAGGCACGTGAGTATTATAAAAAAGTCATATCGCAGTATCCCCAGTCCTTTTTTGCTGAAAACGCGAAGAGCCGGTTGTTGTTACTCGGTGCTATTGAGAAAACTCCCGAGTAATTTAACTTGACAATATGAAAACCCGAATATACAGGGACAACACCTGATAATTACAATAGACGAGGTAGAACAGTGGCTGTACCAAAGAGGAAAAAATCAAAATCTAAATCAAGGATGCGTCAATCGCATCATGCGATAGGAAAACCCAACCTGCGACCATGTCCCTCATGCGGGGCATATGTCATTCCTCACCGTGTTTGCCCGGAGTGTGGGCAGTACAAGGGAGAGTTGGTGGTTGAGCAGAAGGTAAAGATCAAGGATAATAAATAGGAAGTTTTTTATTCTGGTACTTGCATTAATCATGTGGATGATACACAATGGGTGTCGACAGGCGCCCTTTTTTGTATTATCGCTTGACAAATAACTTTTCTATATAATATGTTTACCTTGTGTTTGGTCCTGTCGTGAAAGAGGTGCTCCCGAAATAGAGAAGGGTGTAACGGGGATTAATGGCGACAACTGCAGTACATAACCATTTAAGGAGGAGCGAGAATAATGGCAGTTGATTTCGATAAAATAAAGAAAATTATTGTTGATCAACTGGGAGTTGACGATTCGGAGGTTACACCTGAAGCTTCCTTCGTGGACGACCTTGGCGCAGATTCACTGGATACAGTGGAACTGGTTATGGCACTTGAGGAAGAGTATGGAATCGAGATTCCCGATGAGGATGCTGAAAAACTTCTCACTGTAGAGGATGTAATTAAATATATCGAGGCTAAGCTAAGTTGATTGGTTGTTCGTACTGCAGGTAGAGAATGGATTCTGATGAGAAACGTAAATCGAATAAACAGAAAGAGAGAAAAAAGAATCATCGAAAGCTTCAAAAACTTGAACGTATATTAAAAGTCAAGTTCGCTAACAAAAGCCTGCTGAAGAGGGCCCTTACCCACAGTTCTTATGTAAACGAATCCGGACAACAAGCCATGGATAACGAACGCCTGGAATATCTTGGCGATTCAGTGCTTGCGCTGGTGGTGAACGAGTATCTTTTTAAAAGATACGAAGACTACCCGGAAGGCGACCTGGCAAAAATAAAGTCTGCCGTAGTTTCGGAGGTGACCCTGGCAAGGGTTGCAAAGGATATAAACATTGGGAGTTTTCTCTACATGGGAAGAGGTGAGGAGTTAAATGGCGGTCGTCAGCGTACGTCAATCCTGGCAAATACCCTGGAGGCATTGATCGGCGCGGTGTACCTTGATTCGGGCCTGAAAGTAAGCAAGCAGCTTGTGCTGGGTCTTCTGAAAAAGCATATCGAAAGAATAGACAGCCTGACCTACCTGCGCGATCCGAAGACAACTTTGCAGGAATACGTACAGAAGAAATTCAAGGAGCGCCCTGTTTACGAGGTAATTGAGGAAAAGGGGCCTGATCATCAGAAATCATTTATTGTGAAACTTCTTTTCTGTGAAAAAGAGATCGCCAGGGGTAGTGGCTCAAGCAAACGTAAAGCCGAAAGGAACGCTGCCATGAAGGCGCTGGAACTCATCAATGATGGAAGGTTGAAGATTTGATAATGCGGTATTCTAAAAATGCCCGGATACGGGTGGCTGCAATACTCGTTGAAGACGGTAAGATCCTTTTGATCGCTCACAAGAAAGGAAAGCATACATACTGGCTGCTTCCCGGTGGGGGAGTGGAATACGGCGAATCCCTTGACGCAGCTTTAAAAAGGGAATTAAAAGAAGAGCTGGGTATTGATATCAGGGTTGATGATATTGCAATGGTCTCTGATTCTATTGAGCCCGGCGGTAAACGCCATATAATAAACATAACATTCTGGGGAGAATACGAAGATGGTGAGTTTTCCCTGGGACGCGAAAAGCGATTACACGACTACGCCTTTTTTACCCCCGATGAAATAGAGTCGCTGCAGATATTCCCCCCCATAAATACCGAGGTAAAAACCCTGCTTGAGGGAGAAGGGAAAAAAAGAGTGTACCTGGGTTCGCAATGGGAGCAGCTATGAATGAAGTTACAGTATCTGCCGGAGACAGCAGGTATCCTGTGATCATCGGAAAGGACGTGCTGCATGCATATGATACCGGGCCTGTCTTTGCGGGGAATGACAGGTGTGGTGTTTTGGTGAGCGAAACAGTGTATTCCCTTCACGGGGAAAAAATTGATTCCTTTGCTGCCGGTATCAAAAATGCAAAAATAGTACAGTACCCGGACAGCGAAAGGAACAAGAGCTACCAGTTCGCCGAAGAATTCTTTAAATGGATGCTTGCTGAAGGGTTTACCCGGCATTCAGTGCTTGTTTCTATTGGCGGAGGTGTTACTGGAGATTTCGGAGGTTATCTTTCTGCATTTTACATGCGTGGGATAGATATTGTGCAGGTTCCAACGACACTCCTCTCAATGGTTGATTCAAGTGTTGGAGGGAAGGTCGCTGTTAACATATCAGGTGGTAAAAACATTGTGGGTTCGTTTCATCAGCCTGTCCTGGTTCTGGCTGACGTTTCATTTCTTAACACCCTTCCTCTTGATGAATTTAAAAATGGAATTGCTGAAATAGTAAAACACGCCCTGATAGGGGACAGTGCATCGGTGAAGATATTGGCATCACATACCCTGGACAGTATAGTTGAAAGTGATGATATTATACCACTGGTGCAAAACTCGGTGGAATTTAAGGCCAGTGTTGTTGCACAGGATGAACGTGAAGGTGGTATACGTGCCATCTTGAATTACGGCCATACAATTGGACATGCTATCGAATCGCTGGTGAAATATGAAGGCGTATCCCACGGGCAGGCGGTTGCAATGGGATTACTGGTTGAATCCGAGCTGTCATTGCGTTCGGGATTGCTTGATAAGCATGATTATAGTACTATTAAGGATATTATTGACCGATATGCACTTATACCCGGTACTCATACGTTTGATACAGGTGAACTGGTTGCACACCTGAAATACGACAAAAAGAACGTGGGAGATGAGATACGCTTTGTATTATTAAATGGTATTGGTAAACCGGTGTACAATCAGCTGGTTGATGACGATCTGCTTTTTGAAGTATTGAATGATCATTACGGGAAGTAAAATAAGACAGGGTTATTCTCATGCAGACGAGTATTAGTTATACAATAGAAGAACGTGAAAATGTGAAAATAGTAAACATGCATGGGCCGCTTTCAGTTGCCACGGAAACTGAATACGAAGCCCTCATAGATGATATTACCTCTAATAATAACGTGATCGTCAATATGTCCAGCGTCAACCTGGTTACCTCTTCAGGCCTGCGTGCCATGGTAAACGTGTCTGCGAACGCGAAAAAGAAAGGCAAAAGAGTGCTGCTGATGGGAGTGCCGGACGAATCCCTGAAGACAATTGATATAATGGACATTTACGACCAAATGCTTATTGTTGACAGTATAGAAGAAGGGATAAGAAAGCTTGAATATTATATATAAATAACTACCCGGTTGTCATGACTACAATATTCAATCATCGAAAAATGAACTGTTATTTGAAGCATCTCCCGCCGAAGACGGTAGGGTGCTTCACCATGGCTGTTTATGTGAGCTTGCCGGTTCATCCCCCGCCTTCGTCGGGGGAAATATCATGTTATTAGTTTTCCGTGTACAGGTGAATGCTGGGTTTGCCGTTGTATATGTTCCTCGATACCAGCACCTCCGTGTGAAAATAATTCTCTACAAGGTCTGCTGTCAACTGGTGAGGAGCAACATCCTCCATTATCATCCCGTTGTCCATAATTAGAATGCGGTCTGCAGTCTGCGCTATAAAATTGAGATCATGTGATACGATGATACAGTGATTGGTGCCATTTATCACGTAACGCATGATGGCCCTGTGTAACAGCAGCATGGACTGGATAGACATGTAGCATGTTGGATTGTCAAGAAGCAACACGGGGGCTTCCCGTATGAACGAGAATGCCAGTAATATACGTGACATCACGTCGTCAGTGCATTCATGCAGTATTGTGTCCCTGTACGGATCAAGATCAAACTGGGTTATGTATTCTTCTACCACGAGCCTGTCTTCTTCTCCATAAGGATTGAATAATTTCTTATACGGCGTACGTGACATCATAAGGTATTCGTATACCGTATCATCAAGATAGCCGGGCCTGTGATGGTGTGAACATGATAACGTTTTACATAATAGTTTTCTTCCAAAACTTCGAACCGGTCTCCTGTCTATCAGCACCTCGCCGTCGAAGTTCTTTTCTTCAGCACAAAGACATTTCATTAACATGCTTTTACCGCTTCCAGGCCTGCCGATAATGCCGATAATTTCACCTTCCCGTATTGATAAGGATATACCTGACAGCAGCTGGCGTCCTTTTACAGTTATGCCCAGTTTTCTTGTCTCGATCATCTACCGGTATCCTGTCCTGTGGTAAAAATAATGTGTATAACTACAGGTGAGAATGTATGACGTGAAAACCATTACGGCAAGAACAATTCCGGCCGGAAAAAAAAGAACTAACAGGTTAGCACCCGCAAGGTAGAGGATGACCATTGAGAGGGCAATTATCTCGTTGGCCGGGGTGGGTGACCTGTGCACACGGGGAAAATACTTCAAGAAAACGCCAATCCAGCCCATGGTTGCCAGCAGCAATATGATAAGTAACGCCCTGGCAGCCGCCAGTACGGTAAACACGACGGAATAGCGTACACCTGTCAATTCTATGAATGGTTTACCATGACCCAGTAACTTCATCTCGGGAATTAGTGTAAGCAGTACGAGGTATATTATAAGGCTTATGCCCGTTATGCCTGCCGTGATATACGGGGACATGAGAACATCGGAGAAGCCAAGAAAGGGTGCCCATGTGAGAACCGGCCCCGGGAAAATGTCTTCTCGAACCATGTAAAAAACAAATATTCCAAGAATAAACAGAACAACTATACCAACAAGATATTGGCTCCGGTTGTTGTTTGATGACGGCATGAATAAGATATATTCCATTATGAAGAGCACAACAAATGATATGAGGACTGATACCAGGGGAAAGGAAGGCATCAGCATGAACAGCAGTAAAAGTACCAGGCTTAACGTGCCTGCTTCGCCTGACTGTATGTAATCTGGTGAAGATATGCCTGTATTGGATATCCTGGCCCATGAAAGGTAGGCCATTGCACCCGCAAGGCTCATGAGTAACACCAGGGGTGTCAGGTAACTGTATAACAGGCTGAAGCCCAGCAGGGAAAGCAGTGCCAGCAGCAAAAGGATGAATGCTTTCAGCTGGCCACTTTCATTGGCTTTGCTGCTCATCCCGGGTATCCCTGGTTTCTACTGTTTCATCTGCAGCTTCTTCAGTATCGGTATCATCAAGTTTTTCGGTGGGTCCAGGGGAGTTGGTTTCCTCTTCGGTATCCACCGGCTTTTCGGTCGTACCAGTCTTTTCACTTGTATCACTTTTATCAGGGGTAACCGGGGTGATGGCATCTTCCTTTGTCTCCTGTTCTTCCCTTTCCCGGTTTTCCCTGCTTTCGATCTCGGCTGCAATTTTTTTGAGTACGGGGTCTTCTCTGGCCCTGTCCCGTACTGAATTATTATAGTAAAGGGATTTGAGGAGAGTTACTGCCTTATCTGTGAAACCAGCCTTTGCATAGGCCTTGCATAAAACCAGGCTGTCATCGGTGCCCAGGGATATCTTCTCAAAATTATCGACGGCCTCCTGGTATTTTCCGCTATTGTAACAGGAGTGGGCCATGATGCGCCTCATGTCGTAATTAAGGCTGTGGTCTGGCAGCCAGTTTATAATGGTAATGACTTCACTGTGATTTTCATTCTCGTATTCCGCGTTTGCCAGTATCCGGAATGCCTTGATATATTTTGAAGGTGTTTCATCGGGCTTCTTCTTGCTGTAAAAGTTAAAAAGTTTTTTGAAATATGATACGAATTTTTTGTCTTCGGTCCTGTAATACAGGCTGCCCAGTTGAAAAAGCACTTCCCTGTTGTTCCTGTTCAGCCCGTGTGCCCGCTGCAGGTTCTGTATGGCATCGTCGTACTGTTTCTGCTTTATCTGCAGTGCCGACAGCAGCAAAAGGGGCTTGATACTGCCTTTCCGGTACTTGCGAACGAAATCCAGGTCTTCGATGGCCTTGTCGTAGTCCCTGGTATGATAGTAACAGGTTGCCCGTTTCATCCTGATGTTGCTTTCGGTCTTGTTCCCGATAAATGAATACTGTATTGCCCTGTCAAAATAGTACGCCGCGTCACGGTAATACCGCTTGGAAAAGTAAATATTACCTACAAGCAGGTTCACCTCACCGTAGAAGGGTATTTTGTCAGCAACATCCCTGAAATATCCCAGTGCGTCACTGTACATTTCCTGCTTGTAATAGTACATTCCTATCTCGAACCGTGCGGCAAGAAAGCGTGAATCATATGAAAGGGCCTCGCGAAACGATTCGAGCGCTTTTTGGCTGTCTTTTCTCTTTAACCTGGTACCCTGCTTGAATTCTTCACGTGCGCGTTCATTTTCTGTCCAGAGGAGCTTGTTGATAAGTGTCTCAACCTTAGACCGCGCGCTTGACTCTTTCATCTTTTCGTAGAATTCTATGCACCGTGCCACCATGGCACTGTAATCCCGTTTTTCTTCCAGCAGTACTATGATATTCCAGTACGCGAGTTTTTTATATTTCCGGGTCATGGGCCGTTCGAGGGCCTTTGAGAAGTATTCCTCGGCCTCGTCAAGGTTCCCTTCTTTCTTCTCGATCTCACCCAGGAAATAGTAGGCATCCCCGTGGTCCCGGACATCTATGTCCTTAAGGAACATCTTTCTTGCCTTCTCGTAGTTGCGGTACATGTAGTACCTGCAGCCGCTGTCGAAGTAGCCTGCCATGAGCATCATGGGAACAAGCAGGATCACCAGCATGATCACGGTTATTGTTTTATACTTTTTCATGGTTTATCTAATATATCACGTTCCGTTTTTAAGTACACAATTGTACAGGCTACATTCAGCATGCCTGCGGTTAAAGTGTCAAGAGAAAAGGAAATATTGAAATAAGAATTGACGAAAGGCAACCAGCCGGGATATGCAGAAGCACGGAATTTGAATATGAGAAACAGGATAGTACAGTCAACGGGTATCGTGGCCCTTTCCACCCTGGTCAGCAGGGTAATGGGGTTTGTGCGGGACATGATCATCGCCAATTTTTTCGGGGCATCGGCTGCCCTTGACGGCTTTTTCGTGGCATTTCGTATCCCCAACCTGCTCAGGCGGCTGGTGGCAGAAGGTGCCCTTACCGTGTCATTTATACCCGTCTATACCGAGTATACCATCAACAAGGGGCAGGACGAGGCACTGCGCCTGGCGCAGAAAACCCTGACGGTACTGATGGTGATACTTGTCTTTATCGTGCTGCTTGGCGAGATCTTTTCGCCCCAGATAGTACGTGTGTTTGCCATAGGCTTTTCCGATCCTTCCCTGCTCCATCTTACCACCGGCCTGAACAGGGTGATGTTCCCGTATCTTTTCCTGGTAGGGGTGGTGGCATTCTGCATGGGATACCTGAATTCACATAAATACTTTTTCGCACCGGCCTTCTCCCCCGTCCTGCTGAATGTGGGGTTTATAATCGGGGCAGTGTGGCTCAGCGGCTATTTCGATGAGCCCCTTTACGGGCTTGCCGTGGGTGTGCTTGCCGGCGGGGTGATGCAGCTGCTTCTGCAGGTGCCCTACATGGTCAAGTCGGGATTTCGTCTCAGGCTCTCTTTTGACCTGCAGCACGCGGGTATTCGCAGGATATTCAGGCTGATCGTTCCCATGCTGTTTGGCGTGGCGGTGTACCAGATCAATATATTGCTGAATACCGTTCTTGCATCCATGCTGCCGCGGGGAAGTATCTCATACCTTTATTACTCCGACAGGTTGACGGAGGTGGTGCTGGGGGTGTTCATCGTATCGATAGGGAACGTCATCCTCCCCGAACTTTCCCGGTTTACCGCAACCGACGACAACGCGTCGCTGAAAAAACTGTACACCCAGGCGGTGCGGGCGGCACTGTTCCTGGCGGTCCCGTCCAGCATGGCGCTTATGCTTATCGGGAAGGCGGTAGTATCCGTTCTTTTCATGCGGGGTGAATTCTCGGCCACCGAAACACAGATGACCTACCTGGCGCTGTTGTTTTCCAGCCTGGGGATCGCTTCCATATCCATGCTGCGGATAACTACCCCCACGTTCTTCTCATTGAAGGACACAAAGGCCCCGGTTATCACCTCGGCAATCGCCCTGGTGCTGAATGTTTCGCTGGGGTACGTGCTCATGCAGACCCCGCTTTTACACGGGGGACTGGCACTGGCTAATACTATCGGGGTGACGGTGCAGATGCTGATACTCTTTTTCTGGCTGCAGAAGAAGGTGGGCAGGCTGGACCTGCAGGAGATCGTGATCCCCTTCGGCAAGTACCTGCTGGCGGGGGGACTGATGTGCGCGGCCATATTCCCCATTTACAATAGTATAAACTGGCTTGCCGATCCCTTCGTGACGCGCCTGGGATACCTGGTCCTCATGGTTGGTGTTGGCGGGATGGTATATTTTGCCGGGTGCTACCTGCTGGGAGTGAAAGAGCTTAAGAAGGTCATCACCAGGCTGCGTGAGCGGATAAGTACGGATGAGTGAAAAAGTGAGCAGTGAGGAGTGAGAAGTATGAGTGAGAAGTGAGCAGGAATGAGCCTGCTGGTTTACTGGTGGATGTAGGTTATTGATAGTTCCTTGATGGCCGAGAGGGCTTCCAGGTAGCTTAAGGGGGCCTCTGTTTCAAGTGAATGGAATGCCAGGGCAATATACCTGTTGGGGTGTTTCTCTCCCGGCCTTGTGGCGTCCACCATTTCCCATTTGCCGTTGATCCATGCCTCCGCCCACATATGATACACGAAGACGTTCCGTTTACCTGCAAATCTTTTTGAAAGCACCATGCCCACTATGGCTCGTGAAGGAATATCATGTGAACGCAAAAGTGACAGGCTGAGAACGGTATGCTCGGTGCAGTCGCCGCTTTTCGACTCTATGATCTTCGGGGCGCTCACCAGCGGGATGCCGTAGGATTTCTTCTTAACTGTCTTGTGGACAAGGGATTCCACGTCCTTGATAACATTATCCCCTTTCTGTACTTTTGATGATAATTCTTTAACGGCCGGGTCATCAAGCTTCAACAGCCTGGTATTCATGCTGTTAATATCTGAAGGTGTATCAGCATGCTCCCTGTTTGTGCCGGTTGATACCAGGATACCTGTTTTTTTACCCAGGGTCTTCTGCTGTATCACCTTCTGGTATGCTGTTTCGGGAAGGCTGAAACCGGTATTGGTTGATGTCAAAAGATATATTGAAAGGTTTTCACTGTAAGCCTCCGGGGTCAGCTGCTTTACCTTTACGGTTGAAAGGGCAGGGTCAAGGGTTGCGGCTGATATGAATAGCAGGCTTAAAACTATAATAAATCGTGAAAATTTCATATGATGTCTTCCCTTGTTATTTCCATTGTCATGTTCATCATCTGGATTATTACCTTTGCGGCCACACCGGTACTGTCTATGTATACGTCTATGGATTGAACTTTTCCAATGCTCTGCCGGAGATGAAGGGTTTTTATCCTTTTTGCACCTCCTGTTATATTCTCGATACCTGTGACCTCTGCCTTTACCGGTATTGTTTTCCCGAGTTCAATAGTGGGCTCATAAATGCGGGTCTCTACCACTGTTCCCTGTGTATAGTTTTTCTGTATGAGGGCGTGGGTGAGGTAGTTGCCGTCCAGCACAAAGTCCTCGTTAAGCTTTATCGTGGTTGTATGCCCGTCCTCTTTGAGTGTAACCGTTTTATCCTGGAATGTTGCAACCAGGCTGGTCTTTATCTCCCGGCCCTTCTGCCTGGTGGTCTCTTCTTTCTCCAGGCGTACCGGGGTAAAATCGGTGGTTTCCACGATGGTTTCGGTGGAGGTATGGGACATCACGGGATTACCCATGGACAGGGTTGTTGTATAGGTATATTCCCCGTCCTCCAGGGTGTTGGTCATGATGGCATTCCCCACCTCTGTACCATTCACCTTTAACTGGTATTTCCATGTACCCGTGGGGATCTTTTCGGGGACGGTAATGCCGCAGCACAGGAACACTATGGGAATGAGCAGTACATAAAGTCTTTTTTTCATTGGTCTCACCCTCTTTGTTTCAGGACAGGTATTTCCCGGCAGCATCTTCGATGCGCTTTTTGAAATTGTCAAAGCCCATAAGGGGCAGGGCCCTGTCAAGTTCGGGTCCATGCAGCCTGCCGGTAAGCATGGCCCGGATGGGGAGGAAAAGCTTTTTCCCCTTCAGTGAGGTCTCCTGCTTGATCAACCCGATGGTCTCGGTGGCAAAATTGTCAGCGTTGATGGTGCCCGCGGCAACCAGGTCTTTTGCACCGGCGATTATTTTCCTGGCATCCTCGTCCCCCTCGAAGAGTGCCTTTACTTCTTCATCATGTTCGGGTACATTATCCAGGAATATGCTGATATGCTTGTGTATGTCCGAGAGTACTTCGCAGTTGCCCCGTACCAGGTCTACGGCGGACTCAAGCCAGCCGCGGTCTATGCCCTCCAGGGAATAGCCTGCATTTTCCATGTAGGGAATGAACACGTCGGTTATGGTGGCCAGGTCATAATCACGTATATAGATGCCGTTCATCCAGCGCAGTTTCTGAAAATCGAAAAGGGCTGAACTCTTTGCCAGGTTGGATATCTCGAACTGCTCTACCAGGTCATCCTTCGCGAGCACCTCGTCGCCGCTTTCGGTTGCCCAGCCCAGGATGCCCAGGAAGTTGAAAAGCGCCTCTGGCAGGTACCCCTCGTCCCTGTACACCGCCACCGAGGTAATGCCGTGCCGCTTGCTCAGCTTGGCCCGGTCGGGGCCCAGCAAGAGGGGCATGTGGGCGTATTCGGGTACGGGCAGGTCAAGGGCCTTCCCAACCAGCGCCTGCTTTGGGGTGTTTGGCAGATGGTCTTCTCCGCGGATGACGTGGGTGATCTTCATGAGGGCATCATCGATAATAACGATGTAGTTGTAGATGGGAACCCCGTCTGACCTGACGATAATGAAGTCACCCCCGATGTGCTGGCTGTTGAAGGTGATCTTCCCTTTTATGTGATCATCTACGGTTATCACTTCGCCGTCCGGCACCCTGAAGCGCACGGTGGGCTTTCGTCCCTCTTCCTGGAACTGCTGTACCTGCGTATCTGTAAGGTTTCGGCACGTGCCTGGATAGACGAAGGGCCGCTTTTCGGCGTCCGCCTGTTTGCGCAATTCGTCAAGCTCTTCCTGCGAGCAGTAGCAATGGTAGGCATGCCCGTCCGCCAGTAAACGCTCGGTGTATTCGCGGTATATGTCAAATCTCTCTGACTGCCTGTATGGGCCATACTGGCCTCCCTCGATGGGGCCCTCGTCCCATTCTATACCCAGCCAGCGCAGGTCTTCCATGATGGACTGCTCGGACTGCCTGCTGCTGCGTTCCATGTCGGTGTCTTCAACACGCAGCACGTAGGTGGCGCCGTGTTTTTTCGCCACAAGGTAATTCAAAACCGCTGTCCTGGCGTTTCCCACGTGAAGATACCCTGTGGGACTTGGTGCAAAACGTACTCTCATGATAAACTCCCGGTTAATAGTCGTAAGTGTGTATGGAAGATGTGCCCGTGGTTATCTCGTTGCTCTCGCGTTCGATGCGGTTTACCAGCTTCTTGATCCTGTCGACCACGTCGTCCTCGAAAAGGACCTTGCCGCAGCGGGTGCAGCGGTACGCGGGTATGTCTTCAAGTATGAAGCAATACTTCTCACCGCTGGCGCGGTAGCAGCTTTTGCCTTCAACAACTACTCCGCCGCAACTGCACTCCATCATGTACCTCGTGTAATATAATCATTCTGGGATTCGCCGGCAACCCGTACCACGGTTGTACACCGTGTTACGCTACAATGGCAATATGTCAAGATAAATAAGGGGTTGAAAGTTATATCCACGTGTGTATAATTATGTCATTAAGGGGGTGCGTCAGCCATGGTTGAAGAACACGTTCATGTTCCGGG
>CAYFSO010000023.1:0-30800 GCA_964345775.1 uncultured Leptospiraceae bacterium
GGCTTTTACATCTACGTTGAATGAGCACTTTTTGCTCATACGGTCACCTTTCATTAATGCAGAAAGCAGGAATACAGGATCTTTTTTCTCAACCTGGATGTGTTCGGGGAGTAAAAGCAGATTGTTTACATCTTTCTGGTATATGAGTTCATTCATAAAATCATAGAGCAGCAAATCAATTTCTTCATCCTGAAGCCGTATCTCTTTTTCTATGTTTTTTTTCACGTCTTCAGCATTATTCACAATGACCTCAACCAGTGCTTCGGCATTGTGCACAAAAATATCTTCAAGCGTATCTGCTTTACAACGCACTGCCACATCAGCAAAGGTTCCCTCGTCAAGCAGTTCATATCCCATAAGTTAAATCCCATTATCCCTTTATGGTCCCAAGGGGTGACAACCTTGCAACAGCCCTGCTCAACCCGGCATCCTCGGTTGCCCTTATCACATCATCAATGTGTTTATACGCGCCACCGGCCTCCTCTGCAAGTCCTGAAAAAGATCCCGTTCGTACATGCAAACCCCGTGACTCCATGTTTTGCAGAAGATCTTTTCCGTAAAAGGTCTTCTTTGCCTGTTTTCGTGACATCACCCGTCCACTGCCATGAACCGTACTGTAAAAAGCGGGATTATTATCAGCCCCCGTCATCACGTACGATCCTGTTTCCATGCTTCCGCCGATTATCACCGGCTGGCCATATTGCGCATATGATTTTGGAATTCCTTTCATGCCGGCCGCAAAGGCCCTTGTGGCACCTTTACGATGCACCAGTAGTTTCTTCTTCTTCCCATTGACAACATGATCTTCAAGCTTTGCCGTATTATGACATACATCATATACCTGGTTGAACCCCATCTCGGCAGGGCTCTTGCCCAGAACGTCACAGAATACCTCTCGTACCCTGTGCAATATGAGCTGCCGGTTCAGAAATGCCATGTTTATGGCGCAATTCATAGCCGCAAAATAGTCTTTCCCTTCGGGTGAATCAAACGGGGCACATGATAGTTCCCGATCGGGAACTCGTATTTTGTACTTTCGTTCCATTACCGATGCAAACGTGCGCAGGTAATCTGTTGCTACCTGGTGGCCAAATCCCCTGCTCCCGCAATGGATCATGCATACCACCTGTTCACCACCATGAATTCCCATAGCCGCTGCGGATCTGCTGTCGTACACGTTCTCATCATGAACCACCTGCAACTCCAGGTAGTGATTCCCCGATCCAAGGGACCCGGCCTGTTTTCTTCCCCTTTCACGTGCCTTTGACGATACAGCTGCCGGATCAGCTCCCGCTATACACCCATTTTCCTCTGTCATTTCCAGGTCACGTGCCTTTGACGATACAGCTGCCGGATCAGCTCCCGCTATACACCCATTTTCCTCTGTCATTTCCAGGTCACGTGCTTCGCCATAGCCGTTTTCAATTGCCCATCCGGCACCCCTGACCATTACATCATCAAGCTTTTTATCCGGCAACATGACTATGCCGCTTCCTCCCACACCCGAGGGAATGCGGGAGTAAAGGGCATCCATCAGTTCTTTTATTTGTGGTTTTATATCATTCACCGTAAGCCTGGTAACCGCAAGCCTGACCCCGCAATTAATGTCAAATCCTATACCCCCGGGAGAGATGACACCATCTGCCACATCAATTCCTGCGACACCACCGATGGGAAATCCATATCCGGAATGACCATCCGGCATACAATACGCATATTCCTGTATACCGGGAAGCATCGTAACATTGGTGACCTGTCGAACAACGGCGTCGTCCATGTCCATAATAAGTTCAGGTGATGCGAATATCCTTGCGGGTACACGCATGCCATAATTTTTATCCAATGGTATTTCAAACAGGTTGGTGTCGACCTGTATAACACTATCCATTTTCATTTTTTATAACCCGATACAAATATTTTCGTATAGTCGTATTGTATACATAGATACAGCTGGTTTCAAGAGCCCTGTACGCACAAAAAATGGGTGACACCCGTCACCCATGCTTCATAGGGAATAATTAGTGCATGGTACTTGCCTATGCCGATGCAGGTTCCCCGGCATCCTGTTCTTTCTTTTTCGAACCATGCTCAGGCTTTATCATTTCACATTTGCCTTCAAACACTACACCGTCTGCAATTATAAGCTTCGCGGTCCTGATATTGCCATATAACTTGCCTTCTTTATGGATCTCAAGCTTATCAACGGCTTCAACATTGCCGTGTACGGTTCCCTTTATTATCACCGTTTTAACCTGAATATTTGCCCTGACTTCAGACTTCTCACCAATCACCAAAAAATCACCATTCTTGATCTCACCTTCAAAAAAGCCATTGATTTGCAAAGACTTGTCAAAAGTCAGGTCACCAAAGAATTCTGTATCCTTGCCAAATACTGTGGCAACCATCCCGATCTCGTATACCGGGTTTTTATTAACCTGTATTATTTTTTTAGCCATGGTATTTACATATCCCGTAATAAATTGATTATTAGTAGTGAAACATCACTTTGTAGTCATTATGAAAACACCGTCCCAGTCATCCGGAGGTGGAGTTTCCCTGTACTGTTTTGACCTGTCAAGATATACCCGCGAAGGACCATCGTCTGGATCTACACCAAGCGCCATTTCGAATGATCGTATGGCTTCATCCCATTTACGTTGTTTATATGCGGTTAGACCAAGATTATAGTATTTCAATACTTCTTCTTTTTCCTTTGTAATCATGTGGTCCTCCAGTAAAACTGTTTATTTTATACACATGATACTACCTTAGTAATTTCTTGCCAACAAAAATAATGCCAGATCCTGAATAGCCTGTTTGCAATCGGAATCCTGGAAATTATCAACATAATCAACTGCTTTCTGTATATATCCTTTTGCCATGTTTACACAATACTCAATTGTATCCGTTTCATTTACTTTATCAAGTACAAACTGTAGATTTTGTTTTGACGGGTTTCTTGAATACCCACGAATTTTTTCCGAGTCCGTTTTGTTTAAAGAATCAACCAGGTGCAGCAACGGTAATGTTATCTTTCCGTTCAAAAAATCATTTCCAGTATCCTTACCCGTTATCGATTCATTAACATAATCAAAAGTATCATCTATGATCTGAAATGCATAGCCAAGGTTAAGGCCGCAATTATATATATACCCGAGTTCCTCGTCATTCAGTCCACTCAATGTGCCGCCAAGCTTCGCACATGCTGCCATGAACCTTGCTGTTTTCATTTCTATAATATTAAAATAATGCTCTACTGTAATGTTATCTATGTTTGAATATTCGATCTGGTATAATTCGCCTTTAACCATGTTCAGAGTTGCGTCTACCATTATCGGGAAAAGGTCCATCCGGTTGTTACTTACTGCCATTTCGAGGGCACGGGTATACATGTAGTCTCCCACAAGAACCGCGACCCTGCTTCCGTATTGCCTGGCAACAGTTGCCTGCCCACGGCGCAAGTCAGCCTTATCAATTATGTCATCGTGAACCAGCGATGCAGCATGAACGATCTCCGCCGACGAAGCAATATCAACGATATCGTCAGGTATGGGATCCTTTAATCCACTGGAAAGAATGATCAGAGAAGCCCGTATCTTTTTACCGCTTTTACGGAAAGTGTGCCACGAACCTTCATCGAGAAGGCCAACACCCGTCTTAAGATTACTTTTTATTACGCCATCTACCCTGCTAAGGTATGGCTCTATGCAACCCAGGATGTCTTTTAAGTTAGCATAATTATGAGTCTGCATGACATTCCATCAATCAAAAGCGTTAACACATTCTCTTTGAGATTCAAATATTTCAAATACCTTGTCAAGCATTGTTGTTTGAAACAGCTTTAACAAATTATCATTGGCAATTACCAGTTTAATATCACCGTCTTCTTCTTTCAGTTTTCTTTTAATTGCCACAATAACACCAAGCGCTGAACTGCATATATGTTTCACGTCAATCATGTCTATACAAATATTGAATTTCTCCTCTTCAATGCACTTTTCCAAAACTGACTCAAGCTCTTCAGACATGTCCTGGTCTATTCTTCCCTCAAGAACGATCACCTCGTAATTATCTTCAGATAGAATCTTCATTCTTCTCTCCCGCACCACCAGTATTCTTTAATACAAGATCATTCATAATATTAGTATTATCTTCAATTATTAAAATATTCAATCTTTTTTTCCCGGAGTACCTGCCAGTGTAACGGCCATTACACGCGATGCTCCCTTTTCTTTGAGCAACCTGGCACATTCATTTAATGTAGCCCCGGTAGTATAAACATCATCCACCAGTAGTATTCTCATACCACTGATTTCAGCATTTTTACATTTCAGGGTGAATCTGCCAAGAACATTTACGAATCTTTCACTTATTTGTAATGATTTCTGCGTTTTTGCATTACCCTTTTCTTTTAAGAGACTATTGACTGGGATGCCTGACAACCTGCCGATCCCTTTTGCCAGTGTTTCCGCCTGGTTAAATCCCCTTTTTGTCTTTTTTGCTCTTTTCATGGGAACAGGCACAATAAAATCAATTTCCCAACCCTTTTCAGAAAGAACCATGTTCGCGATTTTAGACATTACAGGAACAAGAGAAATTCTTCGTTCATACTTGATCGATTGAATAACTTTTTTCATTTCATCATTATAATCATGTATTGGTACACATTCGTCCAGGTACCATTTCCGGTTATCCATTGAGTGATGATCCGGTACACCTTTACGAATAATATTTGAATATCCCGAGCCCGTTGTTATTCGATCAAGGCAATATATGCATATCCCATTGTGTACATGGGATAGAGGTTCTTCACAACAGCAACATCTCTGCGGGTTCAGGACGTCAAGCACAACAGCCGTGACTATATTCAATACTTTCATCAATTATTTCCTGTACATGGTAGGGTCGGGAATACCCGCTTCCTCAAAACCGCGTCTTCTTATGATACAACTGTCACATACGCCGCACGAAGACCCATCCGTATGGGGGTTATAACAGCTATGGGTCAGTGAATAATCAAAACCCAGCTGATGTCCACGCCTGATAATACTGCTTTTTTCCATGGTTATCAACGGGACCTTAATGACGATCGATTTACCTTCCACCCCGGTTCTTGTCCCCGCGTCAACCATTTCCTGAAATGTATTGATAAACTCCGGCCTGCAGTCAGGATAACCACTGTAATCAACAGCATTTACACCTGCAAAGATTGCCCCGGCCTGATTTGACTCGGCGTATGCCAGCGCCAGGGAGAGAAATACTATGTTCCTTGCCGGCACATAGGTGACCGGTATATCCTTTCGCCCGGGCAAATCCCCGCCCCCGGGGACATCCAGTTCTGAGTTCTTCTTTAACGCGGTATTACTGAACAGGATATCAGGTAGTTGAATTACATGATGTACGGGTATTTCCAAAAAATCAACAATACTTTTGGCAAATGAAATTTCAAGTTCATGCCTCTGGCCATACGAGAAAGTTAACGCGTGCAACAGGTACCCCTCGTCTTTGGCGATGGCAGCTGTTGTTGCCGAATCAAGTCCTCCGCTGAGTAATATTACCCCCTTTCTTTCTGTCATGAATAATTCTAACTAACAGGAAGTATCATGACTTCAGGGGAAAATATTCGTATGGCTTCATGCCATAAACCTTTTCAAAATCCTTTGCGAAAGGACACATATTGCAGCTTGCCCTGTATACACCCTCGAGTGTCATTTTTGCCTCATCGTAGAGCACACTGTTTTTATCAATTTCAGCGTTTCTCAACTTGAGAAACGCACACTGTTTACATTTTTCTGCGTTTTCCCTGATACTGTCGGTTATAAGCGGCATGTACAACCTCCAAGATATATAATGTGTGTACAATATTACTAAACGTGGTGAAAAAAATCCAGTATAATTTTGCATATACATTTAAAATAAGATTTTCATAATTGTGTTTACTATTATTACAGGTGATTGTACATCAGCAGGTTAACCAGGCGGGCTATGAAGTAAGCACCTGCAAAGAGAAAAAACGGCATAGTAAACATGAAAATCATTATCTCTTCGTAACGAACAACACTTGAATGCAGTACTTTTTTCCCAAAATAGTTAAAATGATAGTTCTCAGGTTCACGGCTTCTCTGGTATATATTTTTCACGATATTTATCTTAATACCAAGCATGGCTATCATTATAAAACCCGTCATTATCCATATCAGAAAACTGAAGTCCATTCCGCCTATCATTGACGGGTTCACTATTGCCAGGATGGTAAGAGATACCGCGATCAGGATATTTGAAATCGCGGTATTGACAAACCATCTCAAATTCTTGTTATTCTTTTTCAGGACGTATAGTACAAGGTTGTAAATATGGAGTGTAAACGAAATTTGGAGGAGTATAAATAGTATTATTATTATCATACAGCCTATAACGCTGGTGTTATTAATGGTTTATCTGTAATCATTGTTATACTATATTATGACATACACAATTGCAAGCAAGAATATGCTGGATAAATGTTTTTTGTGGGTTAAAATTTGTGAATATTGCGTGTTAACGTTTCTGTTGCTTCATGCGAATGTTTAACAAGATGCCTATGGAGATCATTGACATAAGAAGGTGTGATCCGCCATACGATACAAAGGTCAATGGCAAACCTGTAACAGGCATGATACCTATGGTCATGCCAATATTGATCATCACATGGACAAATATCATTGTAGTTATTCCACTTGCCAGAAGCATTCCGAACTTATCATTGGCATTCAACGCAACCTGAATTCCCTTAAAGATAACAATTGCAAATAGACTAAGCAAAAGTACCGATCCTATGATCCCCCATTCCTCGGCCACTACTGGAAATATAAAGTCTGTAGTTTTTTCTGGCAAAAAACCGAGTTGCGTTTGTGTTCCCTGTAAAAACCCTTTTCCGAACATTCCACCGGAACCAATTGCAATTTTAGACTGAATAATATTATATCCTGATCCATGGGGATCAAGATTAGGATTAAGAAAGACCAGTATTCTTTTCTTCTGATAATCTTTCATGAAATGCTGTATAAATACTGACATGAAAAGTCCCATGGACAGTACGGTGGATGGAATATAAATAGACCTGTATATCTTCTTGATAAAGAAGAAATGCAGTATATACGTGACTATAGAAACAGCAAGCAATGTTCCAGCTATGATAAACAGCAGGTCGCTACCCTTCAAAAAGGTTATTACGGGATTGATGGCATCATTACCTTCACCTATCCATTCGGTATATGTCAGGATCATCGGCACGATCAGTGCGATGGCGGCAATGCTGATGATAGAACCAAGATGAGATACATCAGCCCCTCCAAGAAAAAGCATTGTAAAGAATATTGGAATGAATATCATTGCAGTTCCAAAGTCGGGTTGCAAATAAATGACCAGTATAGGAACAAGCGTGACCAGCGACGGTATCAATAATTCCCTGAAATTATGAATATCCCTTTCCCTGATCTCGAGATATTTTGCCATTAATATTATATACGCTAATTTCATAAACTCGGAAGGCTGAACAGAAAAATATCCAAACACTATCCATGCCCTTGCACTTCTTACGGTAGTCCCAAGCAAAGTTGTGAGGATAACAACAAGAAGTATTGCGATGTACAGGTACAGTGAATAATCTCCGAGTAAACGATAATTAAAAAAAGAAATAGCCATCATTAAGGTGAAACTGATGCCAAACCATAATATCTGCTTTTTGTACATACCGGAATTCAATTTATCAATCGGGTCAAAGCCGGTACTGTAAATGGTCAGAATACCAATAACCACCAGGAGGATCACCGGTATAATAATTGCAAAATCAATATTCTGTATTTCGCTTTTCCTGGCCATTAAAAATACCCCAGATTATTGAGCTTGTTAAAAATTACCTCGGCAACCGGTACGGCACTCACCGCGCCGGCAACACCATACTCCACCATAACCGTGACTACAACAGAGTTTTCCACTTTACCGTCGTACGGGGCAAATCCGACAAACCATGCATGTTGCGTATCATCATCTTTTCTGCGTGAACGGGTCTGGGCAGTACCGGTTTTCCCGCAGATCGGTACCTTGATATAACCAAGCCTGGCAGCCGTTCCCTCTTTTACCGCCAGTCTCATCCCGGTTTTTAACGTGTCTAATGTTGTATTTGACAGGGGAATTTCCTTCAGCTTTTCCGGTGCATGACTGCTGATAATACTCTGGTTGTTATTCGATCTTACTTCTTTCACCAGGTATGGTTTATACAACACCCCCTCGTTTACTATTGCGGATAAGAAATTAGCCATTCCGATATTGGTAACAGCCAAAAAACCCTGGCCAATTGACATGTTCAATGTGTCTCCATCAAACCATGGCTGCCCAAAAGTTTTTAGCTTCCACTTTTTCGATGGAACAAAACCATCGATCTCGCCGGGAATGTCGATACCGGTTTTGTCATTGAGCCCAAAATAATTTGCATACTTCATTATAATTGAAGGCCCTATCTTGTATCCAAGCTGGTAAAAATACACGCTGCATGACTTACCAATAGCTTGATACAGGTTAACAGTTCCATGAACACGATAACAATAAAAATCCCTGTCAATATATCCCTGCAGGGTATACTTGCCCGTACAATTCAGGGTCCACCGGGGTTTCCATTTTTCCTCTTCAAGCGCAGAGGCTGCAGTAACCAGCTTGAAGGTTGAAGCAGGTGGATACCTTGACTGTATTGACCTGTTCAAGAAAGGCTTATCCATATCCTTGTAAAGCTCTTCGAGTATCCTGGTATTATTTTTGGAAATAATCTTGTTGGGATCAAAATCAGGTTTACTTAGCAGGCATAATATTTCGCCGGTTGAAGGTTTCATCACCACAACTGACCCCTTCCTGCCCTGCATTGCCTCGTAGGCGGCTTTTTGTATCTCGTAATCGATAGTCAGTACAAGGTTATTACCTGAAACAGGGTTTTTTCCTATCTCCTCACCTTCCATCCTGTTTTTTACATCAACTATGCGGCGGACATACCCGTCAACGCCCCTGAGGAGCATGTCGTATTCTTTTTCGATGCCGGCTTTCCCGATTTTCTGGTAATACTTGTATCCCGCATTTTTAAGGTTCTTGTACTCCTTCCTGGAGATGCTGCCAATATATCCTGCAAGATGGGCAAACATGTTATCATGCTTGTATACACGCACCGGTGCATCTACCCAGTCAATGTTTGGAAACATGTTCCCATATGACGCGATCTTTACTATCTTGTCAAACTTCACGTCCTCCATTATTATGTACCTGTCCCAGGGATTTGATGCCCGTATATCCTCCATGACAGCATTATAATCGAATTCCAGTAATTTTGACAGGTTCCTTATGGTATCTTCAAGTTTACCCTCCTCTTCAAAATAGGCAGGTATGGTTGTCACATTGAAAGACGGCCTGTTTGATGCGATAACATTATTTTTTTCATTCGGCGAAAAATGCCTGTCATATATCTCTCCCCGTGAAGCGGGAATTGGTATGTTATTCTCCATGTTGATCTTTGACTTGATGGAATACTCTTCACTCTGTACAACCTGGAGGTTTATAAGCTGAACCAGGAATGTTCCGAAAACGACGGCCACAACAACGATGAAAAAATACATCCTTCGCCGAAACGCTTCCAGCATTTTTGTGCGAATAGACACATACTGGCGCATTGGTTAACGGACCTCCCTGGATAACTCCTGTTCAAATATCTTGTCAAAAAGAAAAAACAGGGGAGGCGCAAGAAGCGCGTTATAAAAGGATTCCGGTAAAATGATACCGGTGATCATTGACAGCGAACCCTGGTGAAAAAGGTACGCCAGGAACATGGTGACCACACCTTTTACCAGCGAAGCGGCAAAGAGCAGCAAAAATATGGTGATTATATTCTCCCTGAAAATTGATCTTCCCAGCATGCCGACGATCAAACCTAACACCATCTTCGGGAAAGCCATGAGACCAAGCGGGGAATTCGACACTGCGTCCTGCAGCAAACCACCCGTAAAGCCGGTCACCTCACCATAAAAAGATCCAAAACTATAACCAAAATATACTATAACAATAAAGAGGAGGTCCGGTTTCACACCCGCGATCCTTAACACGTCAAAGGATGAATGGCCTTGTATGATCAGGGACGCAATCAATATGGCTCCGGTTATTATATATTTTAATATCATTCTTCCACAGACTCCAGGAGATTGAGAAGCTCTTCATCGGGTTCCTTTTTGATCACGTACACCTGTTCAATGCTGTCATAATCAACGTATGGCTGAACTATTATTTTCTGGAAAGAACCGGATTCCGAAACAAAGCTCTTTAACGTCCTGCCAACGATCAGCCCACGGGGAAATATACCAGCCTGTCCGGATGTAATGACGATATTACCCCTGCCTACATGGTAACCCTTATCCACATAATCAACTACACACAATTTTGCATTTGACGCGTACCCACTCAACAGTCCGGGTTTTCTGCTTTCCTGGAACATGACACCCATCTTCATATCAGGAGATATCACCGGCATTATCCTTGATACCGACCATCGTACCTCCATCACCTTGCCTACCACAGCCTTGTGTTCACCGGAGAAGGCGATTACCGGCATATTTTCCCTGATACCATCCCGTGATCCCCTGTTAATAATGATAGTTCGGAACCAGTTATCAGGGTCCTTGGATACAATTTCTGCAGGAAGGGATTCGAACTCCAGCCTTTGTTTCATATTGAGAAGGGTCCGAAGTCGCTGGTTTTCACGTTTTATCTCGGACACCTCTTCTGCCATAGATTCGTATTTCTGCAGCTTCATACGTGTCTGTTTCAATTCCTTCCTGACCTCACTCAGCTCGGTAAAGCCAGCCCACAACAGGGATATACCATCCTGCGCAGAATTGTATAACTTCTGGAAAGGCATTATAACCAGGTTACCCGCACCTTCTACCGTGCCTGTAAAACCGGTTGATTGTACCGACAGGGAAATGAAACAAAAGAGGGTAAAAAAAACAAACGCAACTATTGTCTTATTTCGAACAAGAAAATCCACCAGTAAACCGACCTTTTACACTGCTATTGATGATGTTTCAAACTGCTATTTCAGGTTGGACCTGTAAAGATTTTTTAATTCTTCAAGAAATTTACCGGCACCCAGCACAACACAGGTCAACGGGTTCTCTGACCGTATCACCGGAACCCCCGTTTCCTTACTTATGTACTTATCGAGTCCTTTCAGAAGAGAGCCGCCACCGGTCATTACAATACCACGCTCAACTATGTCAGCTGCGAGTTCCGGTGGTGTCTTTTCAAGCGTATGCTTTATGGCATCAAGTATCTGGTCAACAGGCTCTTTAAGCGCTTTTCGCATCTCTGAAGAGTCTACCTCAAGAGTCCTGGGCAGGCCTGATATGGCATCACGACCTTTTAATTCCATCGTTTCTACTTTTTTTTCAGGAAAAGCGTTTCCTATTCTGAACTTGACTTCTTCTGCCATACGCTCCCCTACTACCAGGTTATACTGCGTACGCATATACTTTATCACCGCTTCGTCAAATTCATCTCCCGCCACTCGAACTGAATCGGCAATAACCATTCCACCCAGGGATATTACCGCTATTTCCGTTGTACCACCACCCACATCCACTATCAGGTGTCCTGCGGGTTCGTGGATGGGGATATTGGCCCCAATGGCAGCAGCAAGGGCCTCTTCAATAAGAAAAATTTCACGCGCCCCCGCCTGTTCGGCAGATTCCCGAACAGCCCGTTTTTCAACCTCGGTAATACCGGACGGTACACCGATAACTACCCTGGGCCGTACAAGTGCTTTTCTTTTGTGCACCTTGGTGATGAAATACCGGATCATTTTTTCAACGGTTTCGAAGTCAGCTATAACCCCATCTTTCATGGGGCGGATAGCCACGATATCGCCTGGAGTACGACCAAGCATTCGTTTGGCTTCATGGCCTACTGCAAGTACCTTGCCAGTACTGGTCTGCACGGCAACCACCGATGGTTCGCTTAATACGATCCCCTGACCTTTTACATGAACAAGGGTATTTGCTGTCCCAAGATCAATACCCATATCATTTGAGAACATTCCAAAAACTGAATCAAATATCATGCAAATTTCCTCTTTATCTTTTATCTCTACTCGCCGCTGGCGAATCATTCTTACATGTGGACAGAACTTACGATTTTTTTTCTTCTATCCAATAGCTCAATTTGTCAAGCGAATATCTTGCTTTATTCTAATCTCATGTGAAAATTATATTCCGCAGAAGGGTACCGGGGTCACATCAGGTTCAACAGTTTTTTGGCTTCCTTGTTATCCGAATCCGTTACCAGAACCTCACTCCAGGTCGACCTGGCCCTGCTCTTATATCCCATGGCGGAGTAATTTTTGCCTATCCATATCTTACATCGTGAATCCTGGGCGTCAATCTTCAGGGCATTCTGAAAATGTTCCAGGGATGCTGAATACAGGGACCTTGAAAAATAAATTTTTCCCAGCGCCACATGTACATCCTTTATTGTATTACTATCCTGTGACTTATCCAGTATATTTTTATATTCCATTATGGCATTTGTGAACTGGTTGGCATGCAAATACGCTGATGCAAGAAATAATTGCCCGTCTACGCTATCATAAATATTGCCGGCAGCCTTTAAAAGCTGTATACCTTCATTAGATTTTCCGTTCTTTATGGCCAGTAAGGAATAAAATCGTACATCTCTGTAGGAGAGTGTTTTATTCGGTGTAAGTATTTTTGCCGCACATTGATAAATGTCATCAATCGAATAGTAACTCATATAATACAACGCCTTTGCAAGGGCCATTCTCTGTGAATCGTTAATAGCGGTTTTCCCACCCAGGGCTATTCCCTTGTTTAAGTGTTTAATGGCATCAATAAAGGCCTCTCTTGATTCCGGGGTTACATTCTTCTCAACACTGGCCTGATCAAACATCTCTGTAAGCTGCATATCCATTACAGCTGCTCCATAATGGTAATAACAGGAGCCAAGTAGAAAATATGCGTCAGAAGAATACGGATTATTTTTCACGTATTTTGATATGGCATTGCGGGTATCTTTTAGTTGTTTGGATCTGTGATCTGCATTCTGCACCTGCCGGGCGTCTTCCAAACGCTGCTCCAGCATACTGTAACTGTATTTCCAGAATAAAATATATTGTTGATACGAATACCCCATGTACCCGACCGTGCTGATCAGCACAAGCCAGAATACAATGATATAGAGTTTTTTGCTGCTTTTCTTTGATTTATATCGATAATACATGTTTTACAACCTGTCATTTATTATATTATTCAGTTTTTCCATTATAGATCCCGGCAAACCCGGATCATTCTCGAACATAACCACCCGTGCAACATCGGCTCCTTTCAATGTCATGGCAAAATGCGATTTCCCCGTATATACACGGTCAATTTTACTGAAATCAAAATGATAAAGCCTTTTACCGATCCTGATATTAATGCCGTCATTCAATACCTGGATGGTACCCTCGCCAACCCTGCTGAACCGGGACACGTCTTCCGGACTTATCTTATCCTCCAGCTCGTTGTCAACAGATATCCTTTCAGGATCCTCGTATAACACGATACCAAAAGCATTATCGTCACCTGGTATATCGGCACCTGGTTCTTTTTCATCAACAGGCATTTCTTCGTTGAGATAGTCATCTATTTCAAGATCCAGTTCTTCGGAAATACCCTCGTGTTCGCTTCCCGTGTTTTCTTCAGCCGGTTTAACTTCATCCATTGGGGGAACATACCTGTCTGAGGGGGGACGGGATTCTGAAACCTCGCTTTCGAAAAAGAGAGAGAACAATACAAGTACTGCGCCGGATATCACGAGTGCCAGACTCACATAGAGCATATAATCAATTACCTTATACCGTAAATATCAGTATGCCTTGAATAATTAAATCGGTAAAAAAATTTTTAAACACGAGGTTTGTAAAGTCAAGGATATTTCAAAAGTTATCAGATTTTAGGGTGCCACAGGCCAACTTTTAAATAGGGGCTGTTTTCCCATGGAAAATCATCTGGTTCGTTCTCAAAAAACACCAGCTCCCACGTGCGGGGGTGGAAAGTCTTGTAGTCATCTTCACTTACCGATGCGCTGTTTATCGATGTAAGGATGAAGCTTTCCCCGCTGACGCAAAGGGGAGCAAGATGCGGTACAGTATTCTTGTAATCCTGCTGCACGCTGAATGTCCTTTTCCTGTTCCTTGCGAAGGTTGGCGGATCAAACACAATGAACGAAAACCGCCTGTTCTTTTTGGTAAATATCCTGATCCACTCTATGGTATCCCCGTATACAAAATCCCTGTCATCTACAGCCAGGTCATTCAGCCTGTAATTTTCCATTGCCCGTTTGAGTACAGACCGGGAAAGATCGACGTTCACCGCGTTATCAAGTCCATTCGCAAGGGCGTGAACCGAGAACTGGCCCGTATAGCTGAAAAAGTTTACCATTGAACCGCCATCGGCATATATACCGGACAACCTGTCCCTGACCTTTCGCATGTCCAAAAACAGGCCGGTACCCTGGCCCTTTAGAAGGTCAACATACACTTTTACCCCGTTCTGGATAACCTTGTACTGCCGTGGTGGCATTTTGCCGAATAACAATTCACTTTCCCGTAACCGTTGTATTTTGTCGGTATCCTTCACCCTCGACCTGTTCTTTAACAATATTCCCTCGACACCCATCCTGGATTTATCAATGGCCTCCATCATGGCCGCGCTTATGGTGGCCTTTTCCCTGTACAGGTCAGTATTAAAAAACTGCACAAGTACGAACCGATCATAAAGGTCCATGGTGATATCCCTTATACCGTCACCCGAACCGTTAAAAAGCCTGAAAGCAGTATTTGCATTATTGTCAAAAAGATGTTCCCGGCGCCGAAACGCGTCCATGAATATAGAGGTTAGATCCATAAGGCTGGTTCAATTCTGGTTTGCAATAGTGGTCATTTTTTGTATTCTTGCCCGAAGCTCTTCGTAGTTCCCTTCGTTTACCAGTGTGCGGTCAACCACGTACGAGGAGCCGCATGAAAGCACCCGGGGAATATCCAGGTATTCGCCGATATTGCTGTCATCTATACCACCTGTGGGTATTATAGAAAAATTTTTCATGGCAAAGGGGGCCAGTATAGCCCTGATATACGAAGCACCCCCCAGTTGCGACGCGGGAAATATTTTTACCAGGGAGGCTTTAAGTTTCAACGCGTTATTGAGTTCAGTTGGGGTTGCCACTCCGGGAATATATATTACTTTTTTCCCAACAGCATATTCTACCAGTTCTTCTTCAAGTGAAGGGGAAACTATAAATTTTGCCCCGGCATCAACCGATCTCCTGAAATCATCAGTATTCAGCACGCTGCCGGTCCCCGCATGCATTTCAGGAAACTCTGAAGTAACCGCCCCCAGGCAATCAAGGGCGGTGCTGGATCTCAGGGTTATCTCAATTGTTGAGATCCCGTTTTCAAGCAGCAGTTCTGCCACCTTGAGTATTCGTTCCTCGTCATCGAATACTCCAACGGGCAACACTCGTGATGCAAAAACATCTTCAGCATTAATACGGTGCATAATAACGTACTCTCTGATATATTAGAGGGAAAGACGTGGATAGCAAAGTTCGATCTGGTTCCCATCGGGGTCAAGAAAGACAACTGACTGACCCTTGCGAAGATTTTCGGGTCCAAATACTATGGGAATATCCCTTTCCTGTATCTCTTCTACTGCATCATCAAAATCTTCTTCATCTACATAAAAACTTATATGATTCCTTGTATCATCCTGGTTTTTATACCCCTCCTGTTCATATAATCCTATTATTATATCTCCAATTTTTATAAAGGCCTGGGGTGAATTACTCATTCTTTCAACAACTTCAAAGTCAAAGAGATCACTGTAAAAATCTATGGCCTGGTCCAGGTTCGATACGGTTATACCGATGTGATCTACATCTTCGATAACTATCATTACAACTTCTCCTTCATATTTATCATTCTGTTCATATTAAATAGTCTTCACATTCATAAATCTTATATAGTATCATGTAACTAAGTGAATTATGTCAATTATTATCCTTTGCATTTACTGTAAAAAATTACTCAACGGTAACACTTTTTGCCAGGTTCCTTGGCTGATCAACATTACATCCTCTCATCACGGCAATGTGATAGGCCAGGAGTTGTAACGGTATAACCGTCAGCAGGGGCGATATAAGCTTACGTACTTCCGGTATATAGATGACATGGTCCGCGTAATCCAGGATATCCCTGTCTCCTTCGGTCGCGATAGCGATGATCCTGCCATTTCTTGCCCTGACCTCCTGCATGTTGCTGACAACCTTCCGGTACACCTCGTCTCTCGGTGCCACAAACACCACTGGCATGTTCGCGTCAATGAGGGCAATAGGTCCGTGTTTCATCTCAGCTGCCGGATATCCCTCCGCGTGTATATAGGATATCTCTTTCAGCTTCAGAGCACCTTCAAGTGCCACCGGGAACTGTATTCCCCTGCCAAGGTAGAGAAAGTTCCTGTGGTCCCTGTACTCGGCCGCGATCTTCCTGATCTCGTCGTTGCTTTCAAGTATACGCGTAACCAGTGATGGCACGTCCAGCAGTGATTCAAGGTATATACGTCCTTCTTCTGATGTCATGTGCTTGCGGCGGGAAAGCAGGATGGTCAGAAGAGTTATCACCGTGATCTGTGATGTAAATGCTTTCGTAGATGCCACACCGATCTCGGGACCGGCGTGTATGTAGACACCACCGTTACTCTCACGCGCGATGGTACTGCCAACCACGTTTGTAATACCCAGTACCTTGATGCCCCGGGAACTTGCTTCCCGTAATGCAGCCAGGGTGTCTGCCGTCTCTCCTGACTGGCTGATAACGATCACCAGGTCTCCGTCGTTGAGTATTGGACTCCTGTAGCGAAATTCCGATGCATACTCCACCTCAACCGGGATCCGGGCATATTCTTCAATGAGATATTCACCTATCAGCCCCGCATGCCAGGATGTGCCGCACGCGATAAAAATGATCCTTTTGATATCATGGATCTCCTCGTCCGAAAGCCGAAGTCCATCCAGTCTCGCCTGCCCTGATTCTTTAAGTATCCTTCCCCTGAATGCGTTCATGATGGTTTCAGGCTGCTCAAATATCTCCTTGAGCATAAAATGCTCATAGCCCTGTTTCTCAATGGATTCGATGTCCCAGTCAATCTCTTCCAGGTGCTTGTCCACGATCTGGTTGTCCAGGTCGTAGGTCTGAAAACCCTCCCTTTGTATTTCCAGGAGTTCACCGTCTTCTATGTATATTACCTGCCTGGTATATTCTATAACCGCGCTGGCATCTGAAGCCAGTACCATCTCGTTATCGCCTACACCAAGGATCAGGGGGCTCCCGTTCCGGGCAGCCACGATCCTGCCCGGTTCTTTCCGGGATATTACCGCTATACCATACGTCCCCTCTACTTTTAACAGTGTTCTTCGAACAGCTTCGGTAAGGGGCAACTCGGCATGATAGTATTCCACCAGGTGCACCAGCACCTCGGTATCCGTTTCACTTTTCAGGGTATGGCCCCTTTCAACTAACATCTGCTTGATAACTGAATAATTCTCAATAATACCGTTATGAACTATCGCTATTTGTTCCTGGCAATCGGTATGAGGATGCGCGTTCTCATCCGATGGTACACCATGGGTTGCCCACCTGGTATGACCTATGCCAGTGGTATGATCGGTATATTCAGAGAACTTCATGGTTTTCACAAGGTCGGCTATCTTGCCCTTCTTCTTCTTGACTATAAGCTCTCCATCAAGCAACGCCATCCCGGCCGAGTCATACCCCCTGTATTCCAGTCGTTTTAAACCATTGGCGATCACTTCTGAGGCGTTTTTATCTCCGATGTAACCAATTATTCCACACATGAAACACTCCACACAATTTCTAAAAGCTTCAATCAATTGAATACAGCAGCATATGTCAATTATATTGTTATTTCAATTCAATTTTTCACATTTACTTACAGGCAGGAGGGGAAAAGTAAGGGATGTATTAATAACAGGGGCCCGCCATGTACAGCGGGCCCCTGTTCTCATACCTCGATGATAGCTTCAACCGGGCATACGTCAACACAGGCTCCGCATTCGGTACATGCATCCTGGTCAATATAGTAAATGTCATCACCTTCGTGGATAGCTTCTGCCGGGCATTCGGCTTCACAAGTGCCACAAGAGGTACATTCATCTGTTATTTTATAAGCCATGGTTTCCTCCATGATATGTGAGTTCTCGTAAGATTTTACTTACAAGTAACGTGTGATCGTAATCACACAAGTAGCACCATATCACAGCATGTCAAATAAATATTTACCACTGGCACCAATTAATATGCAAATACCCGTTTTTATGTTGACTTATCCCTTATATGTCTCGTTTCCACCCCTTCGCTTTCGTTTTTCACAATACAGAACGGGACGAAATCCCGGGTTATAATTTTTATGATCATTATTGCAAAACAATTTCTCATTTTTTTAACACCAACCGGTCGGTTTTACTTGACAAACAACATGTTATTATTGCATTATTAGTTTGTCATACAATATGCCCATATTGCTGAGTGATCGTTCACTCGTCAGGATGGGTAATTACATATTACAAAAACTGGGGGTATACATGAAAAACATTACAAGGGTTTTCGTAGTGATGCTGGTGATCATGTTCAGCACCGCACTGTTCGCGGGCCAGTGGGTGTACAAGCCCATGAGTGTCAACGCGCAGAAGGGTGACGTGATCTTGTCCACCGGTGAAGGGTTCATCATGGACCTGCTTTCAATTCTCGGCTGCTACTGGAGTCACAGCGGGATGACGGTTGACGATGGGTTCAACATCAGGCATAATACCATGTACGTGAGCGAAGTGCCCATCGAGTACAACAAAATATGGTTCATCAAGACCACGCCCAAACGGCTCAATCCCGACAGGCTTTCAAACGGGCTTCCCGGCATTCTTACAGAAGATATCGACACCACCTACAACGATACCAAAAGCTTTAACGCTGCCGGCGGCGCGGTACTGAAACCCACCGCTGCCAACGAGGCGGCATACAGGGCTTCGTTGCATGCTGCCGCGGATGTAATGGAATACCTTGAAGGGTATTACAGGGTTAACGCCTATGTTGACATGTTCCAGCAGGATTACGTCAACTACAAGATCAAGGGACGGGGAAACCACTGCTCCGGTACTAACTGGTATGCCAATTACTACAGTGGC
Source organism: uncultured Leptospiraceae bacterium (assembly GCA_964345775.1). Classification (GTDB taxonomy): domain Bacteria; phylum Spirochaetota; class UBA4802; order UBA4802; family UB4802; genus M55B154. The sequence goes on from CAYFSO010000023.1 coordinate 19,318, forward strand.
AAGGTTATGAATGTAGCCTATATATCACCATCACTGGTTAACCAGTGCTGTTACAGCCTGTACGAATCCGCAAAAGCCATGGTGCGGGACGAGGCAGGCGGGTTTGGATCCTTTATCATTGACATAGAGGGACTTTTTGGTACCGGTGCCGATGAAAAGATCGCAAACCAGCTGGTAAACACCTTCGGATTTGACAGGGCGTCAGATACTTCTGATTACTGGAGAGATTATGTTGGGTCTCTTACCGCCACTGCCAATGCGCCAGATCACCTGCTGATGTACAACTACACCAATCCGGCAGGCCATAGTCCCGGTGTTCAGAGCGAATCTACCTCCTATTACGGACAGGTTGATCCGCTGGTTATATCTTCTGGATATTACTACTGGGTTGACTAAACAAGTATAACGCAGCCTTTCCATGCAAGACCCTTCCAGTTTTTACGCGGAAGGGTTTTTCTTTTTCCACAATTTTTTTGACACCAACCGGACGGTTTTGCTTGACATAGTATGTACTGATGTTACATAATTATTTTGTAATACATTATGTCTTTGCAACATGAATATAACTTCATTCTTGTTGCTGCATATACTTACTATCTTATACAAAAACTGGGGGTATACATGAAAAACATTACAAGGGTTCTCGTAGTGATGCTGGTGATCATGTTCAGCACCGCACTGTTCGCGGGCCAGTGGGTGTACAAGCCCATGAGTGTCAACGCGCAGAAGGGTGACGTGATCTTGTCCACCGGTGAAGGGTTCATCATGGACCTGCTTTCAATTCTCGGCTGCTACTGGAGTCACAGCGGGATGACGGTTGACGATGGGTTCAACATCAGGCATAATACCATGTACGTGAGCGAAGTGCCCATCGAGTACAACAAAATATGGTTCATCAAGACCACGCCCAAACGGCTCAATCCCGACAGGCTTTCAAACGGGCTTCCCGGCATTCTTACAGAAGATATCGACACCACCTACAACGATACCAAAAGCTTTAACGCTGCCGGCGGCGCGGTACTGAAACCCACCGCTGCCAACGAGGCGGCATACAGGGCTTCGTTGCATGCTGCCGCGGATGTAATGGAATACCTTGAAGGGTATTACAGGGTTAACGCCTATGTTGACATGTTCCAGCAGGATTACGTCAACTACAAGATCAAGGGACGGGGAAACCACTGCTCCGGTACTAACTGGTATGCCAATTACTACAGTGGCAAGGTTATGAATGTAGCCTATATATCACCATCACTGGTTAACCAGTGCTGTTACAGCCTGTACGAATCCGCAAAAGCCATGGTGCGGGACGAGGCAGGCGGGTTTGGATCCTTTATCATTGACATAGAGGGACTTTTTGGTACCGGTGCCGATGAAAAGATCGCAAACCAGCTGGTAAACACCTTCGGATTTGACAGGGCGTCAGATACTTCTGATTACTGGAGAGATTATGTTGGGTCTCTTACCGCCACTGCCAATGCGCCAGATCACCTGCTGATGTACAACTACACCAATCCGGCAGGCCATAGTCCCGGTGTTCAGAGCGAATCTACCTCCTATTACGGACAGGTTGATCCGCTGGTTATATCTTCTGGATATTACTACTGGGTTGACTAAACAAGTATAACGCAGCCTTTCCATGCAAGACCCTTCCACTGGAAGGGTCTTGTGCATTATGGCAATTTGAAATAAAAAATGTAATTGCCTTTCAATACTTGATATATAACATACTTCATGTAATGAATAACACTATCGATCCCGGAGTTGGAATATGAAAAAAAGTTACTGGATCATCATAGCACTTGTCATTATAATTGCAGCACTGCTTCTCGTTTTTTCAGGAAGTGATCCTTCCAGGTCTTCCAGTGATACATCGCCTGAAAGCGAACAGGAACGGCAATCACAGCTTCTCAACATCTTTCAGTTCATGTCCGAGGGTAAAGAGGACAAGCCGCAACAGGAATTTGATCCCGAGAAGATAAACACTTACGAGATCAAAGAGGCAAACCTTATAAGGGACGTCACAGTTGAGAAAGACCCTGTATGCACCAACGAGGACTTCAAGGTAACGGTTATAGCCAAAAACCCCAACGGCCCGGATGAGCACCTGGTTTACCGAATTCAAAACGAGCTTGGGAATCCTGCCATACTCAGGTATACAAAACCCGGCAAACGCGTCTTTTACGTGGTGGTCAGGGACGAGGGGAAACACATAGACTTTGAAAAGGTTGAAGTTACCGTCCAGGAATGTCCCGGAAAACCAGCAGTGATCCTGGATGCCAGGCTGCACAACCTGGAACCGGAAACCGCCAGGTTCGAAGTAACAAGCCAGAAAGGCCTTACCGGGAAATGCACCTATGACTGGGACTTTGGTGACGGCAACTACATGACTACCGATACAGGTTACGTGGAACACAATTACGCCAAACGCGAGCAAACCACCCTGCAATCCAGTTTTCTTGTAAAGGTGAAAGTTACCGATGCACAGGGTCAGGAAGCAACAGGCCGCACCACCATTTCTTTCCCCAATATTCATTACCTTTCGAAGCTTATGGGCAACCCCGTCCTGCCCGTAACATATAACAGGTTCCCTCGTATCACGGACTCGGGAATAGAGGTTACCGCAACCATTAAGAACATTTTTGACGAACCGGTGACCTTCGACAGCGCGGAGCTTGAGATGAAACCCTGTGACAGCACCTGGTCACCGGAATACCGGCAGTTAGACGCCTCCAGCATACTCGAGGTGACTACAATACCACCGAGGGCAAGCACAAAACAGATCATATTATTGGACAGGTCACTGCTGCCACCTTCAACGTGTAACGTGTTGATCCACATAAAGGGCCCCTTCGGGAACAACGAGGAAGTGAGCGCAAAACTGTACCTGGATATTCCTCCCACCGGGAAAGAGGATATTGACACGCAAAAAGACAGGGTTATAGATGATAAAGAGATGGTTGACAAGCTGAACAGGGCAGCTGAAATACTTGGCAAAGACAGGCCCATCACGCCGTCTGACATTGAAAAACTGGAAAGGGAGGGGAAACTCTAACTTATCCCAGTAATATATAGAGTATGATGGCAAGCACGATGACGCCGGCTACGATACCGATTACCATGCTGTTCTTTGATCTGGAGAGATCTTCCTCGATCTCCACGATCTTGCTCTTGACACGGACATCCTGTTCTTCAATTGACTTGCCGTACAGGGTCTCCGTAAGACGTACGAATATCTTGTAGCCCTCGTTTTTCGTATAATTGACGGAATACACCTCTCCCTCTATGGGGGTGTTTTTCCCGTCATGGATCAGGTTGAGCGCTTCCGCAACGTTATACCCGTGCGGCGTTGACGTGTCGATAAGAACATAAATGATATCTCCCTGCTGCAGCTGTGAGACCTTTTTCCCGGAAGTTGGCGACAGCACTATATCCACGTTGACCAGCTTGCGCAGGTCTTTCGCGTCTTCTTCACTTACATCTTCCCCGGCCTGCTTGTCTTTATCGTAATCAGAAGGTGATATGGTCTTGTCAAGCTGCACCGAGTTCATTGGTGTCAGCGTCACACCAATTTTTGCTTCGGGTATGTTCACCGGTGTCACAGCCTGCTGCAGCAGTTCTGCCACCTGGTTCGTGTCCCCCGATTTTACAGCATTTGCCAGTATATCCATGTCCATTCCCTTCAACTGGTTCACCATTGTCTGGGTAACCGCGTCTGTTTGCCCCGTCTTGGAATAGTCTGAACCCACCAGCCTGTACAGTTCAACCATGGACTTGACTTCAGTCAGGGGAACGATCTCCTGGTGTGTTCCCATCTTCAGTACTATATAAAGTATGCGGTTAAGCACGGTACTGAAGACAAGGAGCCCTATGCCGGGCACCTGTCCCCTGCTCCTGATGACAAATTTTACCACTGTGAGGTCCTGCACGTTATCCTTCACTATCTCGTCGGCAAGTGCTTCATCTCCATCGGTGTATTTTTTGGCTATGTCCCTTTTCTGCGAATACGAAAGCCTGTCCATCTCGGCGATGACCATCATCTCGGAATATTCACCGTATGATATACCTTCAAACTCTGCCTGCATATCTATTGCATCCATGGACAATGCTGATTTCATGACCCTCTTTATGGCATTTTCTGCAGCGATCTCATCTTCCTGGTCATAATACCTGAGAAATTCAGCTATGGTATCCTGCCGTACACGCTGGGTAAAGAACACGTATATCCTGTCCTCCATCTCCTTCTGTTCGTCATACTGTGAAGCGTTGACACGGATATTCTCTATCAGGTCTGATGGGGATGTATCAATTGACGTCTTAAAGAGGTCGTTCCCCGAGGCAACAAGGCTGTATACGCCTGAAACCCTCTTTTCCTTGCGGTTAATAAAAGCCATTATAACACCGGATATATTTATTTTGGCTATATATATCTTGCTTTTGACAACCACGAAATCGCTGGACGCCATGATCTTTCAACCCCACCTGTATTTTTATTTTTCATTATTCACTATCAACATGAAACACTTGACATGCAATTATAATATAGTTTCCTGTAACGATCAACACATTTGTAAAAATATTCACAAAACTTAAGAGGTTCATGTGAAACGCTCAACTTACCCTCTATATATTATTATCGCCATGATAGTCATTATTATTCACCAATTACCTGCTTTTTCCAGGGGATCATTCGATGAAGACCGCATATACACCCGTGCCGAGATCATAAAAATGGAAAAGAAGAAGGTAGCCGGGGATAAAAACTATCCCCTGATAGAAACGAAGGTGCACCTGGAAATTCTTGATGGCGAATTTAAAGGAAAAACGAAAGTTGCAACCTTCAGCGGGGAGAACGATATGCCCCGGGACATGTTTTACAAGGAAGGTGACGTGGTGTTCATCGGCATCTCCACGGTGGGGATGGAGGATACCATTGAGTATATTTCCCTGTACGACGTTGATAACACCGGGATGATAATTATAATTACCATACTCCTTGCCGTGGCGGTTATTATTATTGGACGGGTGAAAGGGCTGTTTTCGTTGACAGCCCTGGTCATAACAATTCTGCTGCTGTTTTTTGTTCTGATACCGCTCACCCTGAAGGGATACCCTCCCCTGCCGCTTGCGGTAGTCATTGCCATTGTATCCATATGTATCACTCTGCCGCTAATCGCGGGACTTCACCTGAAGACCCTCTCTGCCATTCTGGGTGCAGCAGGAGGGATCGTTTTTGCCGCACTACTTGCCATGGTGCTGGGGAAACTGATGCACCTTTCGGGGCTTGTAACCAACGAGATGCTGACAGTTTTCTACGCGTCGGACGTGAACATTGACCTGCGGGGGCTTGCCCTTTCCAGCATGATCATCGCAGCCCTGGGTGCCATCATGGACGTGTGTATATCTATTGCGTCTGCCACCGCAGAGATATTCGCAGCCAACCCGGATATCAACAGGAAGGACGCGTTTAGATCTGTGCTGAACATAGGCACGGATATACTGGGCTCAATGGTAAACACCCTTATCCTGGCTTACGTGGGTAGTTCACTCTCACTTATATTGCTTATATCAATGCGTTTTGACCCGGGTATGCCGGTATGGATGATCTTTAACTACAATCCCATCTTAAGCGAGATAGTAAAGTCTGTTGTGGGCAGCCTTGGGATGTTTCTGTCTATCCCGTTAACTGCCTACATCGCGGTGCGGTTTTACTCAAGGAAGCGTACTGCTGTGTAAAATGCAAACATGAAGACACAGGGATGCAGAGGGGGTATCTACAAGGATCACCGCGAATATAGAACAAGGGGCTTAAGCCCCTTGTTCTTCATGAATAAATACTGTTCTTCTTCACGAACTCGTAGTGCTTCAGGTCTTCGGTAAATAACTACTTATAGTAATGCATAAACTGCAGTCTTCGGATTACGGGGCCCGCGAGCCAGCCAAGGTATCGTATGGCATAGTAGTTGAATTTCAGGTCGATCAGTTCTATCATGTTGCCATCGGGATCTTCGAGAAAGACCCACTCGTTTCCGTCGGTTTTCTGGGGCTGGCATAAGAATTTCACGCCCTTTTCTGACAGCTTTTTGTACCATTTTTTTACATTACGCACGTCGATGGTAAGATGGGTTGGCCCTATCCTGTTCCAGCATACCCGCTCTGGAGGAAGGGAGGGTGTAAACTGGAATATCTCGATCACCCCGCCTTTAGGTGCCTTCAGGAACCCCAGTTTAAGACTGGTATCTTTCAGGTTGTACAGGCTGTACAGCTCGCTTACTTCTTCACTGCTCATTTCCTGCTCCGCGATGAGCGGGAACTTGAACATCTCCCAGTACCATTTTACGGCTTTCTCAAAATCAACGACGGTGAGCCCAACATGACTTAATGATCGCGGTTTCATAGTTCCTCCTGCTGGTATAAATATTTTATAAAATAGCTATTGGTATGAGAACCCCCTCCCGGCCTCCCCCTTAAGAAGGGGGAGGAGCCAGGGGATGAATAAAAAGCAGGCTGCGGTGGTGTGCCGCAGCCATAGGAGGTTAGACAGTGCAATACGTCTATCATGATGCCAGGTCGCCAACCATGTTCATGAGGGAACCGATCTCCTTGCCATATTCCGGTGATCCCTCGATCACCAGCACCTGGTTAAGTGATGCTTCCATCATGTCGGTTGTCTGTAATAATATGCCAATGGCCCCGTCAATACTGTCAAATTTCATTTCCAGAAAGGGCTTTGAACGGGTATAATGTCCCCTGCCCGCCTTGGATTTTCCCGCTTTCACGCGAAGATATGAGGCGATATCCGTTCCGTTCACCGACCAGGCGAACACCCTGTCCGGACTTTTCTGCGTAAAAGCGTTTACTTCGGGATGTCCCGCCTTGTTCAGTTGACTGATACCAAGGGGCAGAAGGTAGAGCATCATGCGAACCATCAGCTCCTTATCTTCATCCTTTTTCGGCGGGGTTGTACGGCCGATTATCTTCAGGGCAAGCATCAGCTTGAGCACCTTCGTGAACAGGCCGAAGTTCGAGAAGATCCCGCTGATCTTCGGCAGGGCCGGTTTTCCGGCGAAGAAGGCGTTCATTTTACCCACGCTTGAAAAGGAGAAGGTGATATCGGGATCTTCCAGAATGCCCGGTTTTACTTCCAGGTCTCCATCGGTGAATCGCATGAAACCACCTACGTCCCCCCCCTCGTCTTTTGCCACAAACTGCGCGGTGCCGTTTACTCCCTGGTATTTCTTTGCCATCTCGGGGCGTTCCTTTAGAATAACCCTGGTCAGGGGCAGCGCTGCCTGTAAAAATATTCGTGACGCGAAAAGTTCGTTCTGTGTTGCCATGGGCTACACCTCGTCTTCCCAGTCTTCGTCTTCTTCAAAGTCTTTACCCATGATCTCCCGCACTTTTGCCAGGATACCATTGGTGTCAAAACCATAATGATTCTGCAGGTCTTCGGGGAGCCCTATGATGGAGTATTCGTCGGGCACACCTACCTTCTCAAACGCGCACCCCTTACCGCTTTCAACGATAACCTCGGCTACCGCGCTGCCAAGACCGCCCAGAATGTTGTGATCTTCGAAGGTAACGATCCGGCGGGTTTCCTGTACCGCTTTCATGATTGCTTCTTTATCAATGGGCTTGATGGTGTGCATGTTGATGACGCGAACGCTGAGACCGTCCTCTTTCTCGAGTATATTGGCAGCATCCGCCGCGTTATAGGCGGCAACTCCACAGGCGATAACGGTAATGTCGGTGCCGGGATGAAGCTCAACTGCCTTGCCGATCTCGAATCCGTAATCACTCTTCTCGTAGAGCTGCTTGTCAAAACCACGGTTTATCCGTATATACACGGGACCTTTATGTTTGTACGCGGCCTGTATCGCGTTGGCGGTCTCAATGCCGTCTGCCGGCGCGATAACCGTCATATTGGCAAAAGAGCGCATGATGGCCAGGTCTTCGGTACAATGATGGGTGGTGCCCGCCTGGCCGAATGATGTTCCGGCATGGGTGGCTATTATCTTCACGTTCAGGTTCTGGTAGGCGATGTCGGTGCGCACCTGTTCTGCCGCGCGCATTGAAGCGAACACGGCGAATGTTGACACGAAAGGTGTGAGGCCGGATTTTGCCATACCCGCTGCCATCCCGAACATGTTCTGCTCGGCTATACCCACGTTGAAAAAGCGATCCGGGTGCTTGGCCGCCAGCTGGCCGATCTTTGTTGACTTGGCAAGGTCGGCCGACAGTCCCACTATATCGTTATTCTTTTCGGCAAGTTCTATAAGCACCTTGCCGTAGATCTCCGCCGTTGACATGTTGGCGGTATCTTCAATGGTATATGTTAATCCATCTGCAGCCATTATATTCCTCCTTTTCCCAACTGTTTATATCTCGCAGTAGTAGTTATCGATGCATTCCTTGCATTCGGTCACCTTCTCCGAATCAAGACCACCATAATGCCACTGGTAATTGTCTTCCATGAAACCAACGCATTTTCCCTTCACGGTATTGGCGATGATTACCACCGGGCCGCTCTCTTCGGCGATGGCAAAGTCGATGGCGTCGGCAAGCTGGTTGAAGTCATGCCCGTCCACCTCTTTTACTATAAAGCCGAATGCCTTCCACTTGTCCACGAATGGCTCCAGTTTCATTACGTCTTCGGTTGGCCCGTCGATCATCATGCGGTTGCGGTCAACAATGGTAACCATGTTGGTTACCTTGTAATGGCTGGCAGCCATGGCTGCTTCCCAGACAGAACCTTCGTCACATTCACCGTCACCAAGCAGGCAATAGGTTAACCATTTCTTACCCTGCAGCCTGGCACCAAGCGCCATACCAACGGCGATGGGAAGGCCGTGACCCAGTGATCCCGTAGACGCATCAACACCGGGCACCTTGTTGCCATCAAGATGCATTCCAAGACTGGAATGGGTATGGTTGAATTCCTTGAGCATTTCAAAAGGGAAATAGCCTTTGTCGGCAAGCACCGGGGCGTATCCGACTCCCGCGTGTCCCTTGCTCATTACGAAACGGTCCCGGTCATCCCACTGCGGTTTGGACGGATCAATGTTGAGGTATTTATAGTACATAAGCACCATGATCTCCATCATGCTGAGAGATCCGCCAACATGCCCCCCTCCTGCCCAGTACACGGTGTCGATGGTGTCCTTGCGCAGCTGGCACGCCTTTTTATTGAATTCCAGTATTTCCTGTTCGGTAAGCGCCATAGGTATCCTCCTCTATGTAATATAACATTTCCAGCATATGGTCATATGATCACAAAAGTCAAAACAGATTAATATTCGTCCCCGTATTTTTTCTTCACCGCCTTGAAGGCCTCATCAGCGATATCCAGTGTTTTTTTGATGTCGGCATCGGTATGTGCCGCCGAGATAAACCAGTTATGATGGGATGTAAAGAAAGCACCCCGCCGTGTGGCCTCGGCGCACCAGTCCTGGTGCAGCATCATGCTTGGATCGTTGGTGATACGCAGGGTGGGCATTGATGCCATGCCGCTTACTTTCATGTGGTAGCCATACCCCTCTGCCATCTTCGCGATACCGTCCCACAGCTTCTTTCCCTGCTTTATCATCACCTTGGGGGCGTTGATCTTCTTCATCTCTTTCATGCAGGCCATTGCCGCCGCCATGGGCACTGCCGAAAACCAGTAGCTTCCGGTATAGAACACCTTGGCAGCATAGGTCTTCAGATCTTCACGACCCACCAGGGCGGAAATGGGATAGCCGTTGCCGATGGCCTTGCAGTAACAGGCCAAATCGGGCTTGAAACCGAAATACTCGTGTGAGCCCCGCATGTCGATCCTGAAACCGCAGCGAACGTCGTCGATGATAAGCACGATACCCTCGCGATCGCATATCTGCCGTATCTTCTGCCAGTAACCGTCCGCGGGCAACTCGCTGTCTCCGAAGGTTGGGTGATGATACGGCGTTGCAAGAAATGCAGCGATCTCTCCCCTGTGCTGGCTGACGGCGTTTTCGACCTGTTGTATATTATTCCAGTCCACGTACACGTTGTTGGCACAGTCCTGTTCCACCACGCCGTAATGTCCGGGTCCCTGCATCCACGACGATACACCGTGATAGCCACCCTTCACCAGTATCATCCTTGTTCGGCCCGTCGCCGCACGGGCAAGCATTATGGACTGGTTCACCACGTCAGCCCCATTCTTGGCGAAAAATGCCCAGTCGGCGGCGGTGTTCAGGTCTACCAGCTGCTCGGCAAGTTCAACCATCTGCCTGGTGGGAGCGGTGAGGCAGTTACCCTTTTTCATCTGTTTCATGGCCGCCTGGTCAACTCCCGGGTGATTGTACCCAAGCACCATTGGCCCGTAGGCACACATGTAATCGATGAACTCGTTGCCGTCCACGTCCCAGAAGCGCGACCCCTTCGCTTTCTCGGCGTAGAATGGATAGCTTGTTGCCGGGATCAGCGGAGCGGGGCTGAAGTGGCCGTAGATCCCGCAGGGGATCACCTTCAGTGCCCGTTGAAACAATTTCTGCGAGTTCTTGAATGTATATGTTTTAAAAGATTTCTTCTTCGCGGTGGTTTTCTTCGCGGTAGTCTTTGTTGATCTTGTCTGAGATTTCATGATAATCACCCCTCGTTATGATAAATAATGCGGTATCCTGTCAAACACCGGGCCCAGGGCATCCAGGTACTGAATACGCCCCCTCATCTCGATAGCACCGGACGCAATAGCGCTGAACGCGTCGATCTTGCCGTTGAGCAGATCGTTGGCCACCGTCATGTCCGAAAACAGCATGACAGATGTTGCTTTTTTCTCATCACTTTTCATGATATTGTAATCACCGTTGGTTACTTCCATCTGTACCGCCGGTCCGTCCGGAAGCACTTTCATCATCATCACGCAATCATCCAGTTTATGTGCCACGACCTGTCCCAGTTCGTCGTACTGTAATAATTCTTTTGTAGCGAAAAAAGCGGTATCAATAGTCATCTTCGTATTTACCGCAAGAAAGCTTTTCTTTTTCAGAAGTTCATCAGTGGGTTTCATGTAATATTCCAGCCTGTCGGTAAGCTTCGGAAAGTCTTTCATGAGAAAACCCAGTTTGGTAAATCCCTTAATTGGTATGGGGTTGCCATTACCATCGAACATCTTGTTGCAGTGTTCAGGGGAAAGGAAAAAGAGTTTTATTGAAGGACGTGAATACTTCCCCCGGCCTACTTCGCATTTCCCGTTCTTAAAGGCGATATACGCTTTCGGACCGCCTTTCACGATAAACTGGATGGACACGTTCCAGTCTTTTGTTAGCTCTGCCATCTCTTTGTCCATGACAGTCAATTCCTCGAGGTTCTGCAATACGGCATAAAGGTTTAAATGTGATTTTACCAGTTCATAACTCATCACTGCCGCTCCTTTATATTGAAATAAATACCCGTTTTTTTCGTCGAGTGAGCACTTACTCATTTATAAAACCATGGCTATTATATGTCAATAAAAAAAATAAAAT
>CAYFSO010000024.1:0-29864 GCA_964345775.1 uncultured Leptospiraceae bacterium
CAACTACAGCGAGGGTGATATGGTCACGGGTACGGTAACTAATTGCATACGCAAGGGCGCTTTTGTAGAAATAGGGCCGGGCCGGGGGGTTTTTCCCCGGGTACCAGGGATGATTTCCCCCCGCCGCATCAACCGCCCCGAGGATGTGTGCGTGGTAAACGATGATGTACAGGTGAAAATACTTGAGATCGATCCCGAAAAAAAGAAGATGACCCTTGAACTCATCACCGGTGAGGCAGATCCATGGGAACAGCAGTTAGACCATGACTCTACCATGCTTCATGAGGCAACGGTTGAATCGGTACGGGGCAACGGCATCATTGCCCGTCTTGATAACGGCATGCAGGGATTCATTCCAAGGGACGATACAAAGGCGCCCGGGAACGCCGACCTGCAGAAGGAATATTCGGCCGGTCAGACACTCAATGTAGTTATCAAGGACATGAACCGTAGAGAACGCAAGCTCTTCCTCTCCGAACGACAGGCACTGAAGGCCGAGGAGAAAAAGGAATACAGGAAGTTCGTGGAAAAACAGGAAGAGGATGTTGATCCCACATCTCCCTTTGGAAAGCTTTTTAAAGAAAAATTTGACGAGCTCCAGAGTAACGGGAAAAAGAAGGGCTGATCTAATTGTTAATGATCATGCTGAAAAGCGGTAGAAGTCTTCCGGTAAGTGATGATTTCGATGTGTTCTTCAGGGATCTCATGGACGGGGTGATCAACGAAGCCCTCATGAACGTTCATGAACAGGAAGAAAATGAAAAAATGGATGACAACCAACGGCAGCAGCTTCTTTTAAAAGAGATCATGGACAACTGTATACTGGTTTCACACCAGGTGCTGCAGATATCAAAAGAAAACGAGAGCCTGTCAAAATTTCTTGTTACGGGTTCTCTCTTCCAGTGCGCGGTTATGACATTTCAGCACTCAGGTTATCAACCTGATAACGAAGATCACGACAAGGGATCAGGTGATGATGACACACTGCATTAAGTATTAAGTCACGGTAAAAAAAAGATTACCAAGGTTTGATGAATATACCTTGGTGGCTGTAAAACCCGTACTTAACGAATGCAATGGTACCGGTGCATATATGCATGCATCTTCTTCATCCTGCTCTGAAAGCACGTTGCCGGCAACAATGTTGGCCATCTCACCAACCACGTCATACAGTGCATTGTCGTTACCTTCCTCAACATCTGCAAGTTTCCTGGCAGCATTTAAGGCGGCGATCCGTTCCATGTACAGTGAAACCACCTTTCTGCCTCCGCAGTCCATGGGCAGGTCAACTGCAATATAGTCACCGGTATTTACCGGAATATCTGTTCGTGTATACAACCTGCTGCCAAAAAATAACCTGAATATTTTTCTCAGAGATCTCTCTATATTTGACTCGAAGATTGACTGGTATTGTTTCATGGCATATTCTACCCTGTTCACCGTAAATAATATTGTATTTACGTACATTTTCGGTATAATGGTTTGAGTGGATCACATAATTTTCATTTTTTATTTTTTTAATTGATCACTACTTCCTGTCCTGTTACAGGTATCAATCAAGATCCGGGTTATCTTCTTATGAAGCATACTGTTAGCACTGTATTACTCGACATTGACGGAACTATCCTGAGATCACATGGTGCGGGCAAAGAATCAATGCTCGAAGCTGCCGGCATGGTTTTCTCAACCACCGGGAAACTGGATACGTTCAACTTCCAGGGAAAAACTGATCCATTCATACTGTACAGGTCACTTGAAATGGATGGGTTCACTCCCGAGATGATCGATGAAAGGATCCCCCGGTTTAAGGAAGTGTATTTCAATATACTTGAAAAGAACCTGTCAAAACTTGGAGCAGAGCTTCTTCCGGGTGTCATGGACCTGCTCAACGCGCTTGATAATGACGATTCTCTTATATGCGGGCTTTTAACGGGAAATTTTCGGGGAGGAGCCATGCGGAAACTGGATTATTTCGGCCTGTTCAACAGGTTCACCGTGGGAGTGTACGGTGATGACACCTGGGACAGGAACCGGATGCCTTTAATTGCCATTGACAGGATATTTAATGAGACAGGCTTAAACATTCAACCTGAAAACATTACCATAATTGGCGATACCGTTTTTGACATTGAATGCGGACGAAAATCTGGAACAAAGACCATCGCCGTTGCCACAGGCTGGACAGATGGTGATGAACTTAAGGCGCATAATCCGGATTTTTTCTTCAACGACCTCAGTGATACGAGAGCAGTGATGAACGCCATATACACAAAAAAAGACGCCATACCGGCGTAAGAAGGTGGACCCCTTGTTAATACTGGCCAAGAATATATCCCTGCTGGCTGCTTCTTTCTTTCTCCTGTGGTTTGGCGCAAAATACCTTGTAGAATCCGCAAGCAGGATCGCAGAAAAATTCGGCGTTTCAGATCTGGTTATCGGTCTCACGGTGGTTGCATTCGGCACATCCGCCCCGGAGTTTGCCGTCACCATTGGTGCCGCCTTTAAAGACAAGGCGGATATCTCTGTAAGCAACATCGTAGGTTCCAACATCTTTAACCTGGGCTTTATCCTGGGAACCGTGGCAATGGTAAAAAGCATTACAACAAGCCGCAAGCTTGTCTACAGGGACGGCATCTTTATGATAGCCGTTACGCTGATCCTGCTCCTTTTCTTCCACGATCTGCACCTGTCACGGTTTGAAGGCATGGTTCTCATGAGCACACTGGTTGGCTACATGGTGATACTCTTTTTCAAGAAAGAAGTACTGGAGGAAGAGGAATTCCCGCATGAACAGGCAACCTGGAAGGATGTATTCATTCTGCCTGCAGGTATTGCCGCTGTTGTTTTCGGAGGACATCTCCTGGTTGACTCGGCCAGCTACCTTGCCAGCACAGCCGGCATATCCGAATGGGTAATAGGCGTCACCATCGTCGCGGCCGGAACATCAGCCCCCGAGATGGCAACTTCCCTGGCGGCCTTGATAAAAGGGAAACATGGAATGTCTGCTGGTAATCTTATTGGAAGCGACCTGTTTAACATACTGGGTGTTCTTGGGCTGGCTGGTATACTCACGCCACTTAAGATCAATCCACTGGGATATGACTCACTGCTCATGTTGTGCGGCATGGTGGTTCTTGTGGTAGTTCTTATGCGTACCGGTTGGCGCCTGTCACGCTGGGAAGGATTGCTGCTGTTTGGTATCGGGATAATGAGATGGGTCTTCGACTTTATGAAGTAGCCATCAGTTTTTCGAAATGCCTGTAGATGGCATTTGCCTGTTCACTGTCCTTTCCCTCGGTAATTATTCTGAATACAGGCTCGGTGTTGGATGATCGTAAATGCACCCATCCGCCTTTAAACGGGCCATCGGTGGTAAAATCAATTCGTATACCATCAAGCGTTGAGATCCTGTTGCCCTTGAACTGATCTTTAAGACCATCGTAAAATTTCTTATCGTACCTGCCAGAAACCTTTACTTTCCCTTTTTTCATCTGGTATCGGGGCATATCAGCAAGCAATTGCGAAACAGGCTTTTTTCGTTCGGCCATCATGTGAAGCATGTAGCCAATGCCGGCAAGGCTGTCCCGGCCATAATGCACCTCGGGTGAAATAACACCACCGTTCCCTTCGCCGCCTATAAGGGCACCCTTCTTGCGCATCAACTCAACTACATTTATCTCTCCCACCCTGGAACGGAAGAATGGAACATCATACCTGGCGGCAACATCTTCAACCGCCCTTGTGGTGGACAGGTTTACCACCACGGCACCGTTCTTCCTCCCCAGTATATGATCTGTCACCAGGGTAACCGTATACTCTTCCCCGGCGGGCCTGCCTGCCTCGTCCACTATGGCAAGTCGATCGGCATCGGGGTCCTGCGCGAATCCTATATCAGCATTACCCTCTTTCACTGCTTTTGAAAGGTCACCGAGATTTTCAGGAAGCGGTTCCGCCCCGCGTGGAAATATTCCTGTCAACCCGCAATGGACCGGGATGACCCTGCATCCCAGCTTCTTGAGCAATTTCACGGTAATCTCTGAACCTGCCCCGTTTACCGAGTCCAGTGCCACGGTAAATTTCTTTTTTTTGATGGCCTTTACGTCAATGACATTCAACACCCTGTCAATATGAACATCATCGGCATCATCACGCCTGGTTAATGTACCGAAACGATCCCACCTGGCTGCCGGGTAATTTTTTTCCATTTTTTTAAAGAATACATCTATTTCACGCTGGTTAAAAAAACTGCCGGTACTGTTGATCAACTTGAAAGCATTCCACTCTACTGGATTATGCGAGGCAGACACTACCACGCCGGCATCAGCGCCCATGTGTTCCACCATCAATTGCACGGTTGGCGTGGGGACAATACCAATATCGATCACGTCGCACCCGTTCATCATAAGGTTGGAGGCCAGGTTCATGGATACAGCCTGTCCCGTTGGCCTGGAATCCCGTCCTACAACTACTTTTCCGCGTTTTACATGCGCTGCAAGCGCACTTCCTGTTTGATCGATAAGTTCCGGGGTGAGGGATTCCCCAACGATCCCCCTGATGCCGGATACACTTTTCATCAGCGATGACGACATGCGGCGTTACCCCCTTCGGCTTCTCCTGGTCTTCTTTCTTTTTACTCCCCCTTCTACAGGCTGCTGATGATGCTTGTGCACCCTTTCAGGGTTTCTGCGCGGCTGTGTTGCCTCTGCTTCTGAAGAATACGGTATGCCGCCGGTTCCAAACTGCTCTACCTCGGCATGGACCTCGTTACCCACCTGCTTGAACTCGTGCTCCTCTTCCTGTATCACCTCGCGTACCTGCACCTTCATGAGAAATTCAACAATATCCTGCTTCAGGTAGTCCATCATTTCCCTGAAAAGTTCAAACCCGTGAAGCTTGTACTCCACGAGGGGATTCCGCTGGCCGTATCCCACGGTCCAGATGCCGTCCCGCAGTTCATCCATGGCCAGCAGGTGTTCACGCCACTTGTTGTCAATCACCTGCAGGGATATTAGTCGCTCAAGGGTGCGCATGTCCTCTGCGCCAACAGTATTCTCCTTATCCCGGTATATGGATAGCAATTTCCCGCTTAGCGCATCAACGAATTCACCGTATGACAGGTTGTACGGATCTATCTGCTCCCTGCCGATATCAACAAGGAATTTGGTATTGAACCACTGGTACAGTCCTTCCAGGTCCCACTCCTCGGGGTGAATGCCGTCACCGGCGTAGGTCTCAACTCCCAGCTCAACCACGTCGTTGATGTAATCATGTATCTTGTTGGATATGTCCGCGCCTTCCAGTATGGCATTGCGCTCGGCGTAGATGAATTCCCTCTGGCTGTTCATGACATCGTCATATTCCAGGAGATGTTTTCGTATCTCAAAGTTACGTCCCTCAACACGTTTTTGCGCGTTTGCGATGGCATTTGTCACCATCTTGCTCTCGATCTCCTGCCCCTCTTCCATGCCAAGGCGCTGCATGACGGTTGATATCCGCTCCGATCCGAATACACGCATCAGGTCATCTTCAAGTGAAAGGTAGAACCGTGAAGACCCCGGATCTCCCTGCCGGCCGGAACGGCCCCGCAGCTGGTTGTCGATACGCCTGGCTTCATGGCGCTCGGTACCCAGGATGTGCAGCCCGCCAGCCTCAACAACCCTCTGGTGGTTCTTGAACCATTCACGTCCAAGACGTATCACCTCTTTTGCCCTGTGCTGGTCCTGGCCCGTCATCTTCTCCGCAAGCTCGCTGGCGCCATCGAAGTCATTTGTCAGCACCTGTCTCCTGAAATCCTCCCATGGAGTTTCATTGTGAACGGCCTCGTGGTTCTCCAGTTCCTCAACGTAACTCTTCTTCCCGCCAAGCACAATATCGGTACCGCGGCCCGCCATGTTGGTAGCAATGGTCACGGCACCGGGACTGCCGGCTTCCTGAACGATCTGGGCTTCCTTCGCGTGGTACTTGGCGTTCAAGACGTTGTGGGGTATCTTTGCCTTTTTCAGGAAATTTGAAAGCGCCTCTGATTTCTCAATGGATATGGTACCAACCAGTATTGGCTGCCCCTTGTGGACCAGCTCGTCTATCTCGTCAACGATGGCTTCAAATTTTTCGCGCTCGGTCCTGTATATCTTATCGGGAAAATCCCTTCGTATAACCGGTTCGTTGGTGGGGATCACCACCACGTCGAGATCGTATATATTGCGAAACTCCACCGACTCTGTATCAGCAGTACCTGTCATACCGGAGAGCTTGTCGTACATGCGGAAATAATTCTGGAACGTTATACTTGCCAGGGTCTGACTTTCCCTTGCGATGGTAACGTTCTCCTTGGCCTCGAGCGCCTGGTGCAGGCCGTCAGAATAACGCCTGCCCGGCATAAGACGCCCGGTAAACTCGTCTACGATAACCACCTGGCCGTCCTTCACGATATAGTCAACGTCACGCTGGAACAGGGTATGCGCTTTCAGCGCCTGGCTTACATGGTGCACCAGCTCGATGTTCCGGTTATCGTACAGGTTTTCGATCTTCAGCAGGTTCTCCACGTGGCGAACCCCTTCCTCTGTCAGCAATGCGTTACGGTCCTTCTCGTTCACCTCGTAATCGACTTCCGGCTTGAGGCTGGGTATGATGCGGTTTACCTGGTGATACTTTTTGGTAGATTCATCGGTGGAGCCGGAAATAATGAGCGGCGTCCTGGCCTCGTCAATGAGGATGGAGTCAACCTCGTCCACGATGGCGTAATGAAGATCACGCTGCACCTTGAGGCTCTTATGTTCAACCATGTTGTCACGCAGGTAATCAAAACCAAACTCGTTGTTGGTCCCGTAGGTGATGTCGCAGGCGTAATTTTCCTGGCGCTGATGCGGGTCCATGTTATGCTGAATGAAACCAACGGAAAGACCCAGGAATTTGTATATGGGACCCATCCATTCGGCATCACGGCGTGCCAGGTAGTCATTTACTGTTATAAGATGGGCTCCCTTCCCGGTAAGCGCGTTCAGGTACATTGGCATGGTGGCTACCAGTGTTTTACCTTCACCGGTTTTCATTTCTGCTATCTTCCCCTGGTGAAGGACGATACCCCCCATCAGCTGCACGTCGAAGTGCCGCATGCCCAGCGTTCTTACCGAGGCTTCTCTCACCAGGGCGAAGGCCTCGGGCAGCAGGCTGTCAACGGGCTCCCCCTTTTCTATTCGCTGACGAAACTCAAACGTCTTTGCCTTCATTTCGGCATCGGATAACTGCTGCATGGACGGCTCAAGCTCGTTGACCTGATGCACAATGGGTATCATCTTTTTAACGTCCCGTTCGTGCTTTGTCCCTAAGAATAAACTTATTATTTTATCTACCATAAAGTATTAACCCTGTTACATGTTATTCAATCAAGTTCGTTCTATTCTATTCTATTCTATATAAATACCGTCATGGTGGGCATTATTATCTACAAAATTAGACAACAGGTAGAGGGAAAGTTTCATAATTACAATAATAAAATTGCCTTTTATCAAAAAATTATCATGTCGTCCCTGTTGATAACCTCGTCATAAAAGGTTGCCCCCAGTATTTCCCGAACCTCTGCTGTCTTTTTTCCCATTATCTTGCGCAGCTCACCGCTGTTATAGTTGACAATGCCGCGGCCTATTACATGCCCGGACTGGTTTTCAATATCCACGGCATCACCAAGCTCGAAATTACCCTTCACCGTATCTATACCAATGGCAAGCAGGGACTTTTTACTCCGGGTAATGGCTTTCTCGGCGCCCTCGTCAACGACTATACTGCCTTTTACCTTTACGTTAAAGGCTATCCATCGTTTTCGGCTCTTCAGCGTGGGATGCGTGCCGGCAAAAAGCGTACCGATCTTCTCACCCTTCATTATTCTGCCAAGCACCCTGTCCTCGTTACCGTTGGCTATTATCATCATTTCGCCGGAACGCATTATTATTTCAGCGGCTGCTATTTTTGTTGTCATGCCACCGGTACCGTACCGGCTGGATGTGCCGCGTCCTCTCCTCTTCACCTCTTCGGTTATTTCATGGATCTCCTCTACCGGCCCATCATCATCCAGGTCCCAGTAGAACCCCTTCACGTCTGACAGAAGAATTAAAAGATCCGCTTCGATTATATTTGCCACGTGGGCCGAAAGGGTATCATTATCCCCGAACTTTATCTCCTTGATCACAACGGAATCGTTTTCATTAACTATTGGTATGACACCCATATCGAGAAGTGACTGCAGGGTGTGACGTGCGTTGAGAAACCGCCGGCGATGCTTCACGTCATCCTCGGTGAGCAGGATCTGTCCAATCTCGTAGCCTTCCCAGTTGAAACATTTCCGGTATTCGTTCATAAGAATGGTCTGTCCAACCGAGGCAAGAGCCTGCTTTTGCGGTATGGTGCACTGCTCACGCCTGCGGTCCATTGCACCGGAGCCTGCACTTATGGCACCCGATGAGACCAGTACCACCTGGTATCCTTCACGCGCCAGGGTGATGATATCGGTCACCAGCCGGGATATCCGGTTTGTTGAAATGGAGTGATCCTCTGTAATGAGTGATGAGCCGACCTTCACCACGATACGCCGCACGGTTCGCATGTATTCTTTACGAGGCACCTTTTTTCTCCAGTAATGAATCTATTGCACGTAGTAATTGATCCATGTTATAACTATCATGCGAGGACACGGGTAACACGGGATGCCCTTCAAGCAGTTCACACATATGCTCCATGTAGTCGGTATCAGCAAGGTCCACCTTGGTGAGCAGTATCATGTACGGCCGTGATACCAGGGCCGGATTGTACGTTTCAAGTTCAGCCCTCAGCAGCGAAAGGGTGTACAACGGATCATCTTCTGTAATCTCAATACAGTAAAGTATTATCCGCACCCGTTCGATATGCTGAAGAAAGGATAGTCCCAGCCCGTGTCCACGATGTGCTCCTTCTACGATCCCCGGTATGTCTGCCATCTTGTAACTGGTGCCGTCATCTCGCTGAACCACGCCAAGATTGGGAATAAGTGTGGTAAACGGGTAATCGCCCACCTTCGGCCTGGCGTTTGTAACGGCTGACAAAAGGGTGGATTTTCCCGCGTTTGGCAGGCCAACCAGCCCCACGTCGGCTATGAGCTTCAGGTTTAATTCCAGATCCTTTTCTTCTCCATGCATGCCGGGTTGCGCAAAACGCGGGGCCTGGTAGGTGGACGACTTGAAATGGGTATTACCCTTGCCGCCCATCCCGCCTTCTGCAACCATCACCATCTCGCCTTCTTCTACAAGGTCTGCTATCACTTCACCCTGTTCACTGTCACGAACCTGGGTTCCGGGAGGAACCATGATGACCAGGTCCTCTCCGTCCCTGCCATGCTTATTCTGGCCCATACCCTGCTGTCCCTTTTCAGCGGCGTACAGGCGATCCTTGAACAGGTGGGAAAGATTATAATAGCGCCGGTCAGACTGCAGGTACACGCTGCCCCCGGTACCGCCGTCACCGCCATCGGGGCCGCCCTTTTCGACGTATTTCTCGCGTCGAAAAGAGACCGCGCCCGGACCGCCCTTTCCGGCCCTCACCTTTATCAGTATTGTATCGGTAAATTTCGGCACCGTTATAGTTTCCTTGTAGTATTCATAAAACTCTTCATTCTACAGCCACCGAGACTCGGAGACACTGAGAAATAGTTATTTACATCACAAGATCTAACATGATTGATCAATAAAAATCTTACTAAGACATTAAAAATAAAGAATCTTTTCTCCGTGTTTCTGTGTCTCGGTGGCAACTCGCACTTCCCCATAAACACGAATCGCGTAAAGAGATAACTCAATACGCGATCATGATAACAATAATAAAACCGGTTACTCTACTGCGCTGAGCACGATCCTATTAAGATGCTGGATATACGGAAACCCTTTTCCTCTGTTTGCCTGCTGCCTCGAATGTCACGTGTCCATCTACTGTAGCAAAAAGGGTATCATCACCGCCCCTGCCCACGTTGTTGCCCGGGTGGATCTTCGTGCCGCGCTGGCGCACGATAATGGTTCCGCTTTTTACAAGCTCTCCTCCGTATCGTTTCACACCCAGCCGCTTTGACCGGGAATCTCTTCCGTTTCTTGTTGAGCCGCCGCCTTTTTTGTGAGCCATTCTAAAACTCCTTTATCATCATCTTGTTCTTTCGCTAACCTGGTGACTGGTATTCACCATACAAGCTGTAGTCTTTCAGGGTACTGTTTCCTCATCTCCATCAAACCGAGAAGCGTGGTATACAGTATTACTTCAATGGCTTTTCTCTCTTCATCTTCTATGCTGTCACATTGAAAGATGGATGAGAGAACGCCTTCTTCCTGCTTTATATCCTGCCGTATCCCCGCGATGTTTTCCAGTGCCAGAACAGCTGTCTGTGCCAGGATAGATACCGCCGCGCACACAATATCATTTCCCTTTTTCTGCAGTCCCGCATGCCCTTGAACACTGAATCCTGCTTCACCACTTTCCGGTAAACGAACTCCTTTTCCAGTTACAACAATGTGTAAGAGTTCTACCCGGATCACAGGTCTACTTTACGGCAACGTCGTTGATCTTCAGCTTCGTCATCTGCTGCCTGTGGCCCAGGGTCCTGGTGTAGTCCTTTCTCTTCTTGAACTTTATCCCACGGACTTTTTTGGCCTTGAATAATTCAAGCACGCTTGCAGACACCGATACATTATCAAGATATGGCTGACCTATCAGCACGTTATCTCCGTCAACGTACATAAGCACTTTGTCAAGAGTAACATCACCCTCTTCTCCCTTGAGCTTATCAACGGCCAGGGTCATGTCTTTTTCAACTTTATACTGTTTTCCTGCTATTTCAACAATCGCGTACATCTTTATAGCTCCGTCGCAAATATTTACATTGGTTAAAATGTTAACTGGGCCCACAAGGATTCGAACCTTGGACCTACTGATTATGAGTCAGCCGCTCTAACCTACTGAGCTATGAGCCCTTTGAATGGAGACAAATTAATAATAATACCATTCCGATGTCAAGGAAATATCACTAATTATGTCTTTTTTTAAAAGATACCACAAGATCCAGCGTCATCTAAATTCCAGCGTGGCAAAGAACGGGTTTGTTGAATTATTCTTCCCGTAATAAAACTGCTTTTCGTTGATCTCTATGGCATCGTTGTAAGCTTCAACAACGCCAACCACGTGTACTATGGCACCTACTACAAAAAGAAGACCGGCTATAATGAGGCGGGATTTCCGCTCAGTGTCCGAATCAGTCTTTACGATCCCCAGGTAAAGGTAATATGCCGCAAAACTGTAACCCATCCCGGTAAGCAGGCAGAAACCTACCGCCTTCAGGTCTTGCCGCAAATACACATGTCCGCCGCCTGGTACTATAAGCGAAAGCATACAGGCAAGCCTGGGATCCCTTTCACCGGGAGCTGCGGCAGTGTCACGACGTTCAGGGGCCTTCCTGCTTAATTCGTCTTCATACATTGGCACATCCCGGCTTTCACGTTTCCCGGCCTGTTCTTCAACGGTCAGTCCCCATACCCCCGGCATGAACGACAACTGGATTGACAGAGTGGCGATGAGACAAAGTGAAATGGTTCGCAGTATTTTCATTACAAGACCCCGAAATTGATGATATGTGAAAAGTATATGTATTTTATGTATCAGATCAAGAACTTTTCTCTGATACCGCCAAATAACTGATCATGTTCCTACCCTGCTGCTTGGACATGTACAGGGCCCTGTCGGCCCTCTCTACCAGCGTTCTATTATCATGATCGGTCTTTGGGTTGAACTGCGTTATACCTATTGATACGGTAACTCCAAGTTCATTATCACCGCATGAGACCCTTGAATTTTCTATGCCCGAACGGATACGCTCAGCCACTTTCATTGCTTCACGTATATCGGTGTGAGGCAGTATAACAGCGAATTCCTCTCCGCCATACCTGGCGGCAATATCACTTTGCCTCACCGACAGGGTTATCAGATCAGCAACATTCTGTAATACCAGGTCCCCGCAGGTATGCCCGTAGGTATCATTGAAATCCTTGAAATGGTCGATATCCATCATGATCAGTGACAATGCCATGTGATTTCTTGCAGCCCGCTCCCGCTCCTCTACGAGTACGGCCTGGAAATAATGATGTATCTTCAGCTTTGTCATCATGTCCGTTGTAGCCATCTCGTACAGGAATGC
The DNA here is from genome assembly GCA_964345775.1 of uncultured Leptospiraceae bacterium. Lineage (GTDB taxonomy): Bacteria > Spirochaetota > UBA4802 > UBA4802 > UB4802 > M55B154. Next base: position 12,197 of record CAYFSO010000024.1, read on the forward strand.
ATTCTGGATAGCTATGCCCGCCAGGGATGCGATATTGAGAAGGTATTCTTTTTCGGATTCAGTAAATTTTTTTCCGCTGATACGCTCACTCAAAACAATTATTCCATTAAGTTTCCCCTTGCCCTTGAGTGGAACAATCAACGCAGGATCAACCACCTTCAGTGTTTCCAGTGAACTGTCAACACCAGTTTTCTCTACCAGCTCATCAAGAGTATAACACCTGAAATGAGTGTCCAAAAACTGTATCAGTTTGGAGTCAGAATGAATGACATACTCACGGGTATGATCAAGCTCAAATCCCTTGTAATTCCTGTGGAGAACATACTCGTAGCTGTCTATACCCTTCTGTATGAATATTCCAGCCTTCAGAAGCTGCATCTGGCCCATGCAGGTAAGCAGTATGGAGTCAATGAGAATATTATAATCCAGGGTGGAGTTCAACCCCTTGCTGATCTCGATCAGTTGCTTGAGATCATATATTTTCCTTTCATACTGCTCAATCTCTACAGGCAGCTTTATTTCTATGTCCATATCTTCGTAATCGTTCATCACCTGCTTCCCGCGTTAACCTGGTTACTGAAAAAGAGAAAGGGCCTTATGCAGATCTATCCTGCCATCATAGATGGCTTTTCCCACTATACAACCCTTTAATCCCGGCTGTGGTATTTCGCTGAGCCTGAAAATATCGTCAATGGACGAGACCCCTCCCGAGGCGATAAGCGAGATGCCCTCCACCTCTGTTAAAATATTCTCAAGAGAGGTATAATTTGGCCCTTTAAGCATACCATCAGTTGAAATATCGGTAAAGATTATTTCAGTAATTCCCTTTTTTTGCAATTCTTTTATAAAATCAACCGCGTGAACATTGGACACTTTCTTCCAGCCGTGTGTGGCAACCATGGAGTCCCTGGCGTCTATACCCACTATTATTGAATCATTGTGCTTTTCAACCAGGTGGCTGAATTCTTCCTGCAGCACCACCGTGCCAAGAATTATCCTGCGAATACCCCCGTCGATGTAGGACTTGAGTGACTCCGCGTTTCGTATTCCTCCGCCGATCTCAACTGGTATAGAGATGGTGGACGCAATTTCCAGCACGGTATCACGGTTTACCGGGTATCCCTCGAATGCGCCATCCAGGTCAACCACGTGGATAAGCTTTGCACCGGCGTCCTCGAAGTGTTTTGCCATGGCAACAGGATCATTTGAGTAAATGGTCTCCCTCTCGGGATCACCCTGTATCAGCCTCACACATTTACCATTCTTTATATCTATGGCAGGAATGATCAGCATACGTACCTCACGAAATTTTCTATTATTTTTAGCCCCGTTTTATGGCTCTTTTCAGGATGGAACTGGGTAGCAATACAGTTCCCCCTGCCAACTATACAGGGAAACCTCACTCCGTATTCTGTCTCACCCATAACCCATGAATTATCTTCTATTTCCGGGTAAAAGGTATGTATAAAGTAAAAATAGCTGTTAGAAGGGATATCTTCCAGAAAAGGAGAGTCCTTTCTCAATTCCACCTGGTTCCACCCCATGTGGGGCACCTTTAATTCTGACCCGGGGAAACGGACCACTTTTCCGGGTATCACGCCCAGGCCCCCGTGTTCACCAAATTCTTCGCTTTGGCTGAACAGGAGTTGATAGCCAAGGCATATCCCAAGGAAGAACCCGTCTTCCCGTATAAATGACAGCAATGGTTCGATCCAGCCCATTCTTTCAAGATTCTGCATGGCCATCCCGAAGGCCCCATCGCCGGGCATGATCAATGCAGTTGAATCCTGTATACTGGAAGGATGGGATGATACCTGTACCCTGTCCGTGTACTTCTCAACGGCTTTTACCACCGACCTGATATTACCCATTCCATAGTCGATCACCGTTATCATCAGAGTACACCCTTCGTGGACGGGATGTCTTCACTGCCCAGGCTGTCAATGGTATATGCCCTGTACAATGCCACGGCCAGTGATTTAAAAACGGCCTCGTGCATGTGGTGCCGGTTGCTGCCGTCAAGAAGCCGTATATGCAGCGTCAGTTCAGCGTTCATGGCAAAGGACCGCAGGAATTCCAGTGTCAGTTCTTCGCTGTAGGTATTGATATTTCCCTGCAGCTTTGGACCGGAATACTGAAAAAAGCCTCGTCCTGACAGGTCAACCGCGCACATGGAAAGTGCCTCGTCCATGGGTACTATGGCTTCACCGAACCGGCGCACACCTTTTCTTTCACCCAGAGCCTTTCTGAATGCCTTCCCCAGACATATTCCCACGTCTTCAACCGAATGGTGATCATCAACCTGTATGTCGCCATCACAGGCCAGTACCAGGTTCATTTTTCCATGCCTTGCAAGTGATGAAAGCATGTGATCGAAAAAGGGAACACCCGTCTGTACCTGTGATCCCTGTACACTTTCAAGTACAAGGGTCAGGGATATATCGGTTTCCGCTGTCTTCCTGTCAATTTTAGCCTTTCTTTCCATTTTCTTTTCTCGTATCAGTAATCAGTATTCATACCCGAGGCTGAACACAACCCTTCTGTCACCAAAGGATGTATAATACCATGGCCACGCGTAGTCAAGTTTTAAAATAACTATGGGATACAGGGTCATCCTGAATCCAAATCCAACGTCAGCCTTGAAATCCTGGAATTCACCTGTCTCATCGTTTCTGAACTGGTACTGCCTGTCCCATGCAGATCCCATGTCAGTAAACAACACCCCGCCGATATTGCCCAGCCTGAAGAAAAGGGGCCAGCCAAACTTGATACCTTCTATAAAGGTGAAACGGAATTCACCGTTGAACAGGAACATGTTCTTTCCGCCATATTCAAGGAACGGGTGACCCCGAAGGGTGCTGAATCCGCCTATATAGTACTTAAAATACTCGCTGTCCCTTCCGTATATTTTTCCGCCAGACCCGCGAAATGCGAATACGTACCTCTTTGACACCAGGAAATACCGTCGTATATCACAATCCACACTGGAAAAGGTAAAGTCCTGCCCGGTAAGATCGGCAGCATGGCTGTACTTTACCATGCCCCGCCACCCTCGCATTGGAACCATGTACCCCCAGAGCACGTTATCATAATGCAATGCAAGGGAAACCTGGTTCAGGTTGGCATATACATCCGGTCTTTCATCGTACACGCTGTAATCCCGCTCGTACCTGCTGGACGACAGCCTGGAGGTAAACCGAAAGTATTTTGTAAAGGGGTAGCTCATGATGCCGTATACCCCGTAATGGTCAAGGTACAAGGTGGACCAGTAGGCGTTATGCAGTACATCGTTAATATTTTCAAGCGTAAAAATCCCATAAGGGTTTCGCTGTCTGAAAACCCCGAATCCATAATCTATCCTGTGTTTTAAGAACCAGTACTGCATGTCGATATTGACATTGTCGTCGCTGTCATAGCGAAGGTAATCGCCACTGATCACCAGGCGGTTCTCACCCATGTAGTCACTGATACTCACCTGGGCAAAACCGGCAAACCCGTACCCCACGGTGCCTCCCAGTCCGAATATGAGCCAGTCGGGGGTAAAGCGGATGGAATAATCCTCCAGCTCTGATCGCGACAATGGAAAATACGGCGGGCTGTAATCCACCCCCGCGTATTCGGTGGCACGTTCTTCTGAGGTCTCTACCGGTTGCAGGTTTTCCTTTATAAACAGGTCATACCCACCATTCTGGTATGCCACGAAGGCCGCCTTTTTGCCCCCGGGGAACCAGCTGGGATAAAACAGGCCGCTTACCACGTCACTTAACTGCTCTTCACGTCCTTCATCAATATTGTAGCGATACAGGTTATATATTCCGGTTCGGTTTGATACGTACAGCAGGCTGTTACCTTCCGTTGATACTGCTACCTGTATATTCTTTTCCTGGCTGTCTACCAGGATGTCCCTTTTGCCCGTTTCTGTCTCAATCCTCATTATTTTGTAGTTGCCGCTTTCGAGGTCACCCTGTGCATTCCAGTTGCTTGAATAATACACGTACCTGCCATCATGGGAAAAGCCTGGATACCGCTCACCGAAATAATCGTTTGTCAAACGCCGGAGGTTTCTTGATCCGAGGTGGTACAGGTACAGGTCTGTACGGGTGTTATCCTGGCCGATGAAGGCTATTTTTTTTCCATCGGCCGACAGGGAGGGATCAAGGACGGCCCTGAAGGGTAACTCGATCTCCCTGTGCACCGAGCCGTCTTCTGCTTCGATCATGAATATCACATCCCGTCCCCTGGATTGTGACACGAACATCAGGTACTTCCCGTCCCTGGTCCAGGTGAGCTGGTTGGACATGAGATGCATACCCTCGAATTTAGCACTCTTGTTCCCGATCAATATGGTTCGTATTTTCTTTTTCTCGCCCTTCTTATCCAGGTACAGTATTGATATGCTGGAATAAATGTCCCTGTTATTGATATAGGCGATCTTTCTGCCATCGGGTGATACGGCAGGACATATGTTGAATACAGATCTGGTTTTGTTGTGGAAGGTGAGCTGTGTACCCTCTTCTTCGTCAAAGTTCCTGTTTTCAAGGACAGGATAATATCTCTTCTTGAAAAAACGATGGAATTCCAGGTCAAGCTCTTTCAGCTCTTTACCGGTAACCACCTTTATGGCTTCTTCGAAATTACCGGTATCCCTGATATCACGCAAAAGCTCACCCATCCTTCCTTTTCCGTACACCTGCTCAAAGAAATAGAAAAAGGCCTGTCCCTCCTTGTAAATGAAATACATGCCGGGCACCCTGAGCCTGGTCAGGTCCATCAGGGTTATGTACATGTCATTGAGCAGGAGATCACGCATAACCATGTCGGCGGTTTCATCGTACCCTATGGAAATATATTCACACATGCCCTCCATTACCCAGAGCGGGACACCGCCACCCGAGAAGAGGGAACGCACCGCCCCCGAAGTGTCATTGAACAGTATATTATACTGGAAGGCGTGTGTTAATTCGTGGATCAACACATGCTGGAAATCCTCATAGGAGCCGGTAAAGGGGACTACCACCCTGTTCTTAAAAGCCTCGGTGAAACCACCGGTTCCCTCTCCTATTATCTGCTGTATGATATTATTTTCCTGGAAGGCGATATGTGATGGGAAAATGATAACCGGTATGGGATCGTGCATCTGGTGCTGTAATACATTGGCGATCCTGGTATACCCCTGTTCAGCGTATTTTGCAGCCGTATACGCAAGGCTTTCCATGCCGCCTGGATAATGGATATCACAATGGACGGTGTGCAATACTTTCCAGTTAAACTGCTCCCGGTTCACCTTGTTCTTGCCAAAAGCCAGGAGGTCATTGTTAAAAATGCCGCCGGCAAGCATTAACAGGAGACAATGGATACATATGCATGTTTTCAGGGACTGGTTCAACACTATAATCCTGTTTGTTCATTATGAGGTAATTCATTTAATGCAGTATTTATTGGATCATACAAGTAAAATTTTGTTGCAGACACCGTTTCAGTGCACTATAGTGAGAAGTGCCTGCGGTGTACGTGACGGATATGTCGTATTTTTGACCCAACACTACAGAGCATGGAGTCCCAAATCTGCCGGTTGAGGCCATGCTTTCAAACGGAAGAAGGCTGATGCCCGCATGAGGGATTCCCCCTATACCCGGGCGGCTCAAAAATTCATATCCGCACGGCACTGGCGGGTATATTTATAAAAAAGGTTTCTTATGGAAATCATTACAGTCTGGGGAGTAAAATGGCGAATTGCACCCGTCTGGGAAGTAATTCTCGGGATAGTGATAATCGGCCTGGTGATCGCTTTCTTCGGGCTTTTACGGTATTACCAGCAGTTAAAGAAGAAAAAGGTTAGCGCGTACCAGCTTTTTCTCTTCAAAACAAAGCAGAAAGGGCTTACCAACTTCCAGTCCAAGATACTGCACAGCATGGCAGAAACCCTCAACCTGTTTAAACCTGAGCTCATTTTCACCAAACCTGAGCTCTTTGAGTCTGCCATAGGTAATTTCATGGCGTACCTTATGAATTCAGGAGAAACCAGGGATTCACTGGAATCTATCTGCAAGGATTTGATCATAACCTATGAAAAGATGTACCACCCCTCGCAATTCAGGGAGCCACTACACCATCTGCACGCGCTGGAACTCAACACCATGCTCTATTTCAAGAGTGAAGATGATAATGTTGCTATCGGAAAGGTGGATACCATTACCCCCGACACAATACATATCAGGTTCTTTCGTAAGCCAAAGTTCATAATTGACAGGTTTGCCAATAACCGGATAGAAGTCTTCTTCTGGAGAAGCGGGGACGCGGAATATTCTTTCACAACATCCGTATTAGAAATAACAGACGGTATCATCCAGGTGGCCATTCCTGAAACTTTCGAGCGGGGCAAGGAGGTTCGGCATCCATACGTTGAAGTGATCATCCCGTGTGTAATTAAAGAGACCGGTAAACAGGGCGCAAAAGGCTCAACCGGGAAGACACAACAGCAGGAGATCAGGGGCACCATGTACCGTTTCAATGAATACGAGGCAGTTACCAGGGTAAACCGGGAACTTGACTACGATACAGAGTACTCCATTAGATTCGAATTGTCCGATTTCAATATCGAGATAATGGCACAGCTCCTTTCCGATCGTACCGTTACAGAAGAGAATGTTTATTACGTTACCTTCAGGTTCGTCAGCATGTCCGATGCGGCGAAAAATATCATCAAGAAGTACATCGCTGAACACCTGTAACAAGTGAGTAATAAAAAAGTGAGCAGTGATCTGTTTACTGCCCAGTTCACTGCTCACCTCTCACTTTCACATCACCAACGCCAGTTGGTGATATTTATTCGTCTTTGCCTGCAAGTCTCTTGTAGGTGTTGTACCGCCATTTTGCGTGTTCTTCTGCCGACTTAAAGAGTTCTTCTGCCGTATCGGGGAACTCCTTCTGGAGGGCAGTGTAACGCACTTCTCCAAGCAGGAAGTTCCTGAATTCATCCCAGTTGGGTTCCTTTGAATCCAGGATGAAAGGATTTTTCCCTTCTTCTTCAAGGAGTGGATTGTACCTGTACATCTGCCAGTACCCGCATTCAACAGCCCTTTTCGTTTCAAGCTGAGATTTTCCCATTCCTGAACGGATTCCATGGCTAATACACGGAGAATAGGCAATGATAACCGATGGTCCTGGATACGCCTCAGCCTCGGTGAGTGCCTTTATGTACTGGTTCTGGCTTGCACCCATTGCCACCTGCGCAACGTACACGTACCCGTACGACATGGCCATCATGCCAAGGTCTTTCTTTCGTATTTTCTTACCGGAAGCGGCGAACTTTGCGGTAGCCGCGGTTGGTGTTGCCTTGGAAGACTGGCCGCCTGTATTGGAGTACACCTCGGTATCCATTACCAGGAGGTTTACGTCTTCGCCTGAAGCGATAACGTGGTCAACACCACCATACCCGATATCATATGCCCAGCCGTCACCGCCGAATATCCATATGGATTTCTTGATGAGGTATTTTTTCAGATCCATCACCTGTTTTGCTTTCTCTGAACCGTCCTTCTCAAGCAATGGCAACAATTCCTGTGTTGCGGTTCTTGAACCGTCAGCATCTTCACGGTTGTTAAGCCAGGTGTCGATAGCTGCTTTCAGGTCGTTACTCGAAGTTTCCTCTTTGAGTTCTTCAAGCAGTGATACTATCCAGTTTTTCATCTGGAACGTGCCAAGATGCATGCCATATCCATACTCGGCAGCATCCTCGAACAGGGAACTGGCCCATGCGGGTCCACAGCCCTCAGGGTTGGTACAATACGGGGTGGCGGGAGCTGATCCACCGTATATTGAAGAACACCCTGTGGCGTTGGCGACCATCATCCTGTCGCCATACAGCTGCGTGATAAGTTTAATATACGGGGTTTCACCGCAGCCCGCACATGCCCCGTGAAACTCGAACAGCGGCTGGCAGAACTGGCTTCCCTTGACCGTGGTCTTCTTCACCAGGTCGCTCTTGTAGGATACATTCTCAACGAAATAATCCCATACCGGTGCCTGGTCCATCTGGGTCTCAAGGGGTTTCATGATGAGGGCTTTTTCCTTTGACGGACACACATCCGCACAGTTTCCGCAGCCGGTACAATCAAGGGGACTTATCTGTATCCTGAACTGATACCCGTCGACCCCCTTGCCCTTCGCATCAATTGTAGCAAGCTCATCCGGGGCTCCCTTCACTTCTTCTTCATCCATGAGGAAGGGCCTTATAACCGCGTGCGGGCACACGTACGCACACTGGTTACACTGTATACAGTGATCCGGCTGCCATTCGGGAACATTTATTGCAACACCTCGTTTTTCATACGCTGTTGTTCCCGGGGGAAATGAGCCATCTGCCCAGTCGACGAATGCGCTGACCGGCAGATCATCACCCTTCTGCAGGTTCATTGGTTCTGCCACATTCTTCACGAAATCAGGTATATCACGATCATCTTTTTCGGTTTTAACCTGTATACTCTTCCATTCTCCAGGTATCTTTACCTCGTGAACATTCTTTGCACCTTCTTCAACCGCAGCGACGTTCTTCTTGACTATCTCTTCACCCTTTCGGCCGTAGGTGTCGTCGATAGCTTTTTTCATCTTCTCCTCTGCCAGGTCATAAGGAATGACGTTGGAGAGCTTGAAGAAGGCAGCCTGCATGATGGTATTGGTTCTTCCCGGCAGGCCTATCTCTTCGGATATTTCAGTTGCGTTGATTATATAGAATTTTATGTCGTTATCTGCCAGGTAACGCTTGATGTGATCGGGCAGTTTTTCCTTTGTTTCCTCTTCGTCCCAGATTGAATTGAGCAGAAAGGTGCCGCCCTTTTTCAATCCCGAAAGCATATCGTATTTTTCGAGATATGCCGGGACGTGACATGCAACGAAATCCGGGTTATTTACCAGGTAGGTGGACCGGATTGGCTGCTCACCGAACCTGAGATGGGATACGGTAATACCACCCGACTTCTTGGAGTCGTATGCGAAGTATGCCTGCGCGAAGAGATCGGTGTTCTCACCAATGATCTTGATGGAGTTCTTGTTGGCACCAACGGTACCATCCGAGCCCAGGCCGTAAAACTTCCCTTCAAACGTGCCCTTCGCTGATACGTTTACTTCTTCTTCCACGGGAAGGGAGGTAAACGTAACATCATCCACGATACCAACGGTAAAACTGTCCTTTGGCTCGGGCAGCTTAAGGTTGTTAAATACCGCGATGACCTGTCCGGGGGTAGTATCCTTGGAGCTGAGGCCATACCGTCCACCTGTTACCAGTGGAGCATTTTCTTTCTGGTAGAACATGGATCGCACATCGAGGTACAGGGGCTCTCCGGGGGCACCCGGCTCCTTGGTCCTGTCAAGCACCGCAATGCGTTTCACGGTCTTTGGAAGTACTTTCATGAAATACTTCTCTGAGAAAGGCCTGTAGAGGTGACATGTAATAAGGCCAACCTTTTCTCCCTTCTCTACCAGGTAATCAACGGTTTCCTTGATAGTAGAGGTTACCGAACCCATGGCTATGATTATATTCTCAGCATCATCTGCCCCGTAGTACGTGAAGGGGTGATACTCGCGTCCAGTCAGCTTCGTGATTTCCTGCATATAATCTTCAACGATATCCGGAATAACATCATAATACGGGTTGATCACTTCCCTTGCCTGGAAATAGATGTCCGGGTTCTGTGCAGTCCCCCTGGTTACCGGCTGCTCCGGGTTAAGGGCGTTGGCACGGAATTCACTTATTTTATCGTAATCGACCAGCTTTGCCAGGTCATCGTACTCTATTAGTTCAACTTTCTGGATCTCGTGAGACGTTCTGAAGCCGTCAAAAAAGTGGAGAAAGGGGATCCTGCTTTTTATTGAAGAGAGGTGAGCCACGGAAGCCATATCGATCACTTCCTGTACGCTACCGCTGGACAGCAGGGCAAACCCGGTCTGACGTGTTGCATATATGTCCTGATGATCACCAAATATTGATAATGCCTGGGCGGACAGGGAACGCGCACTCACGTGGAACACGCCCGGCAGCAGCTCTGCGGCCACCTTGTACATGTTTGGTATCATGAGCAGAAGACCCTGTGAAGCAGTGTAGGTGGATGTCAGCGCGCCTGCCTGCAGTGAGCCATGTAATGCCGCAGCTGCACCTGCCTCTGACTGCATCTCTACAACACGGACCTCTTCGCCGAATATATTTTTTCGTCCATAAGATGACCACTCATCAATATGTTCAGCCATTGAAGACGATGGGGTAATGGGATAAATGGCCGCAATTTCCGTAAACGCATAGGAAATATACGAGGCCGCCATGTTCCCATCCATTGATTTCATTACTTTCTTAGACTGTCCAACCGCCATATATATACTCCTTTCTGGTTTTTTTGTTCACCGTAAAACTAAACAAAACATCTTATTTTATACAGTTCAGGGTAAAACTCACTATAGTATTATAGCAGAGTCAACTAAAATACCCAAAATAACCCGTTATAATTTCGCAATTTTACGTGCGGATAAGTGAAAGATAGAGTTACAAGCAGATGTAAAGAGATCGGAAACAACCGTGTACCCTACATAGTACAGAATGCCCCGTTTCATTTCAATTATTTTTTTAGAATTTTCTAAATTAAATAAAATTCATACCGGCAAAAAATCCAGAAAACAGTTTTTCTAAATCCCTGGTAACTACTCAGCTATGAAGTACTATTTAAGCGTATAATCACTACTCACTCTTCAATCCTCACACTTCACTCAACCTTGTTGTTCACTATACACTATCAACCAACCACCATCCACTTACTTCTATCCACCATCGACCATTCACTATCCACTAACTTACACATTCTTTCTTACCTTAGTCATTCCCGCCGCAGTTTATCCCCACGCAGGCGGGGACGGGAATGACATTGTTTATTTATTTGTACCCCGTGTTCCCATCAACAGAAAATGCTTTGACTTAAAGGTAAAATATACCAATAATATACACATGGACACCAACACATCCACATACAGGGCGGATGAAAAGGAACTTTTGCAGTACAGGGAATTCTGGGAAAAGAATCTCCAGAAGATACAGGAGATAAGCAAGATCCTTGAAAACCAGCTGTACAGGCTGGAAGAGAAGCATGCAGGTTTCGAAGAGGCGTATGATGATCTCATCAGCAAGATCAACCTGTTACTGTCAATATATTCACATTACGACTCTATCGAGGGCATAGATTATCTTCTGAAATTGAAATCCATGCTTGAACAATATAAGAGGAGGTCACCGGAAACGATCGATTTTTCAGCACTTTTTCACATGCATTCGAAAGTGATCGAGTTACGGGACAGAAGTTTTGAACGCTTCCCGGAATTGACACACGATGAAAAGGGTAAAAAGATAACTGCACCCTCACCTCCCGATTACGATCGTTTCCCATTCCGCTGGGTGACCTTCAAACGAAACCGTTCATGGTTTATTCATCCTTTCGATGAATACAGGACATACAATGTTATCAACATGGAATACGCTGAACAGAAAACATCCCATTACTTTTCTGTTACTTTTGAAGGCAGATCCTTCGAAGCGGTTGACCTTTTTTCGGGTGATACCGGCATCCCCTCAAGCGGGCTGTTGTTGTTGATTAAAGAAGGCAATACGCAGACGGGCTATTTCGCGGATACTGTCGGCAAAAAGATACTATCTGGTAAAGACGTTATCGGCCCCAGGTTAAAACCATCATCACATGCGGATCTTACACCCGGAAGGGTGAGGCTGTTCGGCAGGTATCATATCTACATCAATACAGGTAATCATCGTCCTTCCCCAAAAAATAGAGGGACTTGATCTCATCCGCGGGCACTTTTCCTTCACGTATTATCTTCAGCTTACCCTGGCTTACATTGATTATGCTGGGCACGGGATGACGCTTGCATAGTTCTTCAACAATAAGAATGAGCTCAACCCTGTCCCTGTAGGCATTTATTATTTCATCTTTCTTGAAATAGATCTTACTGGGCTTCCTGAATGCGCTGGAATAGATAAGGGGCTGATCCATATACTCCAGCAGTAGTGAAAGCACCCTGTTTTTAGGAATTCGTACCGCGATCTCATCCAGCCTGGTATAATCCTGCTTCCTGTTAAGTATGACCGTCACTTCGCCGGGCCACAGCCGGTGAAGAAAATCGAACTGAAACTTGTTGATCTGGGCCAGCTCATCGAGTACACGGTAGTTCCCTATCAATCTTACAAAGCGTTTGTTGGGTTTCCCGATCAGCCTTGATATTTTTTTTTCCATTTCAGGAGAGGCCACGCCAACGATGCCGTATATGTTGTCCACCGGCATAACTACCATACCCCCTTCTCTGAGTATGGCTGCTATTTTTTCAATAATTTCTTCTTCTACTGAGCCGTCTTTCTTGAGTTTTTTAAGTACAATAATTTCATTTTCTTTCAATGGCGTATCTACAGCGCGCTTCATCGCAGTCTATCCTGTCATGTAATAGATTGCAGGTTATTTTACCTGCCATGTTGTGTTTAAATATTCTATAATGCGCGAACTGCAAATGCAAACATTTTACTGCGCCTGTATCCTCAACTCCACCGATACCCCTGTTGAACATATCATACTTCTCGATCGGGAACGAGTCGTTAACAAACCTTTGATAATTCTTTTTTCTCAGGTAATAAAAGTGGGCATGCGCGGTGGCCATTTTTCGTTTAAGGCCGGGGTCATTATTTATGAATTCAGAAATTTTTGAAATGTATCCCCGGTTTTCCAGCTCATGTATCCGGTCGTTAAGATATGGACAGGTTAGCCACAGGGGATTCGCGACCGCCGTGTATTCTATTCTTCTTTTCCCGTCTTCTTTTTCGGTTAACGGGCGCAGCAGAACTATCCTGGGGAAGCCGTATTCACATCTTTCCACTATTCGAGAAACAAATAGTGTATCAGTATTTAATTGCCACTTGAGGATGATACTATCACGTTCGGTAGGTTCTGACAGTTTTAGTCTTATGTGATCGGTATTATTCATGGGTTTCTCTTTCTTTTCTCACGAACAGGTACATGAGAACGATCAATGATGAAAGTACTATCCAGAAAATACGCAGGTATTCAAGCTTCACACCGTACGCACTTTCTTCCTGCGTATCGGCAACTTTTTCAGGCAAATCAACACCTTCTATGAATACAGCCTTCTCTCCGGGTTTTATAAATCCCGCCCTTTGTGCTTCTTCCCTGATAAACTCGCCTTTTTCGTGACGGCGTAACAGCTGCCGCAGGTTCTTATTCTCACGCTGCAGAACATGGATCTGTTCAACAAGTTCTTTTCTTTCTGATTTAAGGCGCATCCTCTCCAGCACCCCGCTTTCCCCGAAAACGAAGCAGTAAATGCCGAAGAGGACGAAGAGAAGAACAAAAAGAGAAAATTTGCTCTTATGATTTAGCAATGTTGTAGAAAACCTCTTTGCCGCTGAATTTCCCGGCTACACCCAGCTCTTCTTCTATTCGGAGCAACTGGTTGTATTTTGCCATCCTGTCGGTCCTTGAGGCGGAACCGGTCTTGATCTGGCCGGCGTTCATTGCTACAACAAGATCGGCAATGGTTGCGTCTTCAGTTTCACCGGAACGGTGTGATACAACCGCGGTATAGCCTGCACGCTTGGCCATTTCGATGGCCTCAATAGTTTCGGTAATAGTACCGATCTGGTTCAGCTTGATAAGGATAGAATTTGCAATACCCTGGTCAATTCCTTTCTTTAACCTTTGTGTGTTGGTTACGAAAAGATCGTCTCCCACAAGCTGAATTTTATTCCCAATTTTGTCAGACTGAATTTTCCAGCCAGCCCAGTCATCTTCGGACATGCCGTCTTCGATACTGATGATGGGATACTTTTTGATCCATTCCACGTACATGTCCACCAGTTCTTCGGGGGTCTTTTCCGGTTTCGATTCGGCCTCAAGTATATATTTACCGTTCTTGTAGAATTCACTGGCTGCGGCATCAATTGCAAGGAAGATATCCTCTCCCGGCTTGAACCCGGCCTTCTCGATGGCCTCGATGATAACATCAAATGCCTCGGCGTTCGATTTAAGGTTGGGCGCGAATCCACCTTCATCACCAACAGCTGTATTATACCCTTTGGCGTTCAGTACTTTTTTCAGTGAATGAAAAGTTTCAACCCCCATTCTCAATGCTTCCTTGAAGGTGGCCGCTCCAACGGGAACTACCATGAACTCCTGTATGTCCACGTTATTGTCAGCATGCTCACCGCCGTTGAGAATATTCATCATGGGAACCGGCAATTCGCACGCGCCAACGCCGCCAAGGTACTGGTACAATGGCATTCCGAACGTCTCCGCAACCGCCCTTGCGCATGCACCGGAAACACCAAGGATGGCATTGGCACCCAGTTTCTGCTTGTTGGGTGTTCCATCAAGGTCTACCAGCAGGCTGTCTATTTCGATCTGGTTCATGGCATCCATTTCAAGAAGGCTTCCGGCGATAATTTCATTTACGTTCTGAACAGCCGTCAGGACACCTTTACCATTATATCTTTTGCTGTCTCCATCACGAAGCTCAACCGCCTCGTGTTCACCGGTTGACGCGCCGGAGGGTACCGCGAACCTTCCAACAACACCTGAAGTCAATTGAACTTCAACTTCAATCGTGGGATTTCCCCGTGAATCAAGAATTTCCCGGGCATGTACGTCTGTAATAATTGTCATGTTGTACTCCTTAACACTATATTTTTGAATTATGTTTGGTTGGCAAATCGGTTTTACAGCAATACCGGTTGTCACCGGTCATTTTTACTATAATAATATTTAATCCGCCATTGCAAGTATTATTTAGCTGTTATTGTCATCGTAATGACAAACCTCAAAGTCTGAAACACCAGTAAAATATATTACATTTTGGGCAGTTTACTATATTTTTTAAAATAACAAAGTTATCTTTATCAATATTTCTTTACAAATAGATCTAATTCTGATCTCGTACGTAAGAGCTCTGTAAGGATCAACGCAAATAAAATAATGATATGTTTTTTACAGATGAAAAATTATTATAGATATTGATCAATGGAAAAGAAAAGCAAAATACAGGAACGTTACGACCTGATAAAGAAGGGTGAACACACCGGGTCTTCTAACAAGAGACGACGAACGTCCCGTATTTTTCTCATTGTTGATATTATTCTTATTGTATTGATACTGCTATATATCAGCCGTCCTGATACTGAAACCATGTACAATAGCACATCGCTGCAGGTAGGTAATGCAGCTTACCGTTTTTCACTGCTGCAGGACAGGGAAGAAGGCAACCTGGTGGCCACCATTTCCGTCAATGCCGTGGACAAAACCGTTCTAACACAGGGCCCGCCCCTTGGCACTGTAGATATCACCTGCGATGATACAAGGTGGTACAGCGGAGAGATTGGAGAGAACATCAGCACCCTTACCCTGGAGAAGGGCCAGAGCAGGTCCTTCACCCGGGATCTACCGGTACCATACCTGCAATCGTACGCAAAGAAGAACCCCACCGTGGTGATCAGCGAAAAAGAGCGGCTGTTTTCACCATCCAGGGAATTCGTACCATTAAAAGCAGTCTTTACCATCAATGCAGCAGAAAAGGTATCAGCATCCATCGACTTCAACCTGGAGGTAGACTGACAATGACACAGCGCCCGTCGTGGGATGATTATTTCATGAAAATTGCCGAAGATGTATCCACCCGCGCCACATGCATACGACGACAGGTTGGCGCAGTGCTGGTGAAGGACAAGCGCATCCTTGCCACAGGATATAACGGTGTACCAACCGGCATAACCCACTGTACACCCGAGACCTGTCTCAGAACCATATATAACGTGCCGTCAGGAGAACGTCATGAACTCTGCAGGGGGCTGCATGCCGAGCAGAACGCCATTATACAGGCAGCATACCATGGAGTCTCGATAAAGGATGCGATAATATATGTTACCCATCAGCCGTGTTTCATCTGCACCAAGATGCTTATCAACAGCGGCATACGAAAGTTTATCTACAAGAACCCGTACATGGACAACCTGGCACTCGATATGATGGAAGAGGCGGGAATTGAAACGGTATTGTACAGTGGGTCTGTGTAAAAAGGATGCCGGGCTGTCTATTTAACCGTAGCTGAATTACCTATCTCCAACTGGATCAATTTGTGCAGCAGGTGTGCCGGCGGCATCCCGGCAGGAAGCTTTTTCCTGTTTATCACAATCGTGGGTGTCGCATTTATGTCCATTGAAAGCGCTTCGGCCACCTCGTCCCCGAGAATGACAGCGGTTTTTTGATCATCAATTTCCTGCCGCATGGTATTCCATGACAGACCCGCATTTTCACAGGCTTTACGTATGGCCTCCATGTCGACAAGTCCTTCATGGCTTAAAAGCTTTTTCACAAAGGCAATGTAACCGGGTTCATTATACAGGCTTATGGCCGCCCGTGCCCCTTCACACGATTTACCACTGTCTGATTCCCGCATGGAAGGATTGCACCTGCCATCAAGGGGAAACTGTTTCAGGTACAGGGCCAGCTGGCCGGGATATTCCTTCACCATGTCCTCCATCATGAGAATGGTCTTGTGGCACACCCCGCAATTGAAATCAAAGTATACCACTATCTCAACGGCAGCGTTCCTGTTGCCGGCAAAAAGAGGAACCCGGGAAATATTCACGTCCACAAGTGGGAATGACCCGTACCGCCGAAGCAACTGTTCCTCTGCATGTTTCTGTGCCAGCGTATTGGACAGCTCTTTCTGGGATTCAAGTGAATCATTTATGGCCAGTACCGTCACAAGTACCAGCAGCACGTTCACCGCGATAATAGAAGAGCGGCGAAACGTGAGCAATGCCTTTACAACAGGACACAGCAGCAGTTCCCGCACCTGGGAAAAGGATGATCCCTCAACCACACCTTCATCCCGTGACGACGCGGTGATCCACCACAGGGACAGGAGTAGTATAGCCACGTTGATCATCCAGAGAAGTGCACACAGGGTACAAAACGTATTCAGCAGGACGGCGGAGATGACCGCAAGCGGTATGCTGACCAGCACCGCCGCCAGTCCGGCAATGAAGATCACCGGCTTTAAGGTAACCGCGTACTCTTTATCCATCACCTTCATGTAAAACAAGAGCAGCAGAAGAGAGGCGTACAAAAACGCTCCCCAGCCGCCCAGGGGTACTCCAAGGAATTCTGAATAGGTGCTGGTGTTTACCAACCCGCAGTTGGTCTTTTGCCCCATGGTACACATTTTATACAACATGGTTCCCGGCTGCTGCGGGAAGTAATGGATGAACATGAGGTACAATGCCACCGCAAGACCGGTTACGAAAAGCAGTGCCAGCAGTATCTCGATGAGCTTGTTTCTAAATGCAGGTTTCATATGACCTTTTATCAATTATATCTGAATAATGGAAATGAATTATTATTTATAATAACAAACTATAAAAAATTGTATTTTTACAAATCTACTTTCAGTAATATGGGCTGATATTTCAAAGGATGAATATACAGTGAATACAGCATATCATCATGAGAAAAGATCTCTTTCCCGGAATAATACCAGCCCGGCTTATCTGGATCATCTGATTCGAGTTTCGGTGCGGTGTATACCACGTTCTTTACCGCACTGTCAAGCATGGAAAAAT
>CAYFSO010000025.1:0-29442 GCA_964345775.1 uncultured Leptospiraceae bacterium
ACCAGGCTTTCACCATGAGAAAGCTGGCATCCCGGCTGAAGATGACGGCAGCCAATATCTATAATTATTACAGCAACAAGGACTCCATCTACCTGGCCCTGGTTATCGAGGGTTTTACCATTCTTCATGACCGCGTATCCGAAGCATACCAGGCAGAGCCCAACCCCGCCATACGCTGGAAAAAAGTGTGTGACCAGTATTACCGCTTCGGGCTGGAATACAGCCATCATTATGATATCATGTTCTCACTGCCCACTCCCAAGTACGAGGATTTCGTGGGAACCGATCTCGAAGATACCGCCTCCGTAGAGATGGACCTGTCCAACCGGGTCATCGAGATGGCGGTACAGTCAGCCATCGACGCGGCCGGGGGCGAGAACAACATATCACGGGAGGAGGCCCAGCAGAGGATGGTAGAAGCCTGGAGCATGATGCACGGGCTTTTGGGCCTCAAGAACAGCAGGGTTTTGCAATACGTTATACCTGACAGCGATGCCATCTACCGGCGTTTCAGGAATGAACTGATCGGCAAGCTGATGGTATGATCCTGCATGCACCTGGTTTTTTAGTATTTTTTGGATAATTTTGCTTTACTATATAGATAAACTGTTCCAAACAGTAAAGTATTGACTCCTTTCCACGGGTAAGATATTATAAATTTCAAGCAAGGTGGTATAACATGTCGTATAAAGTAGCATTATATCCCGGTGACGGGGTAGGACCCGAAGTAGTAGACGAGGCAAAGAAGGTTCTTGACACATGCGGTCTTGATATCGATTACACTGAATTTGACTGGAACACAACCCTGTACGAAAAGACCGGACGCTGTGCTCCCGAGGACTACCTTGACCAGTTACGTCCTTTTGACACCATTCTTCTTGGCGCCGTCGGGAACGCCGACAATGCACCCGATCACGTGGCCGTTGAGCCCCTGCTGGGCATGCGAAAGGGCTTTGACCAGTACGTGAACATCAGGCCTGCCATCCTCTTTCCCGGCGTGCAATCGCCCCTGAGAGACAGGGAACCCTGTGATATAGACATGCTGGTGATCCGGGAGAACACCGAAGGTGAATACACCCCGCTGGGGGGACGTCATTACATGGGCACCCCCAACGAATGCGCCATGCAGGTAAACTACTTCTCCCGCATGGGTACCGAACGGATCATTCGATACGCCTTCGAATCCGCCAAGAAACGTGAACGGAAGAAAGTAACCAGCATCACCAAGTCCAATGCCCTGAAATACAGCATGGTATTCTGGGACTCGGTGTTCAACGAGGTGGCAAAAGACTATCCCGACATAGAAAGCGGCCCCATGCTGGTTGACGCGGCGGCAATGAACATGGTACGTTCACCCGAGAATTTTGACGTGGTGGTCTGTTCAAACCTTTTTGGCGACATTCTCAGCGATATCGCGGCCATCATTATCGGTGGAATGGGATTTGCCGGAAGCGCCAACATCAACCCCACGAGGGAAGCTCCGTCCATGTTCGAACCGGTTCACGGTTCCGCCCCTGATATCGCGGGTAAGGGTATTGCCAATCCCCTCGCAGCCATTCTCAGCGCTGCCATGATGGCAGAATTTCTGGGCGAAGAAGAGAGCGGCACAAAGATCAAGAAAGCAGTTCAGGACCATCTTTCAGAAGGCAACGTGAAGACCCCTGACCGTGGCGGCAGCAATTCTGCGGCCGAAGTGGGTGACGATATAGCAAAACGCTTATAGGAGTACTGCTATGGATTATTCCGAATACACGGCCCCCGACACCACGGTATCCGAATACTATGTACCAATGTCGGACGGGGTTTCCCTGAAGATGCTGGATTTCAAACCGCCGGAAGATTCGCCAAAGAAACCCGTCATACTCTTCGTGGCGGGATGGATATCCCAGCTCCAGGGGTGGAAGAGCGTTCTAAGGGAACTCACATCGGAATACCGTGTCATGTACCTGGAAACCAGGGAGAAGCAGTCTTCCATTTTACCCGAAGGCAAGAAAAGCAAAGAAGTAAGCTTCAGGGTAAGCAGGATGGTAGAAGATCTTCACGAGGTGGTGCAGCAGGTAGTACCCGCGAAAAAAACGTTTGCAATGGCCGGAAGCTCACTGGGCTCCTCGGTGGTGCTGGAATACCTGGCCCATCGAACCAGGGAACCGGTATGTTCAATGCTGATAAGCCCGCTGCCCGAGTTCAGGTTCCCCCCCGTACTTGGTGACATTTTACCCGCCATGCCGCCGGCATTTTACCTGGTGATAAAAAAGTTCGTCATATGGTACCTGATCAACTTCAGGATTGACAAGTCAAAGGAAAAGGAACAGGCTGAAAAGTATACCCGAACCATCAACTCTGCCGACCCTTACAAGCTGAAGTACAACGCGCTGGACCTTAAACGGTATACCCTCATGGAACGGCTGCAGTATATCACCTCCCCGTGCTTTATCTTTGGCGCAAAAACAGATACACTGCACGAAACCAAAACCATCAAGGACATGATAGAAAAAATTGACCGTTCAGAATATATCGAACTGGCAAGCAACAGGGAAACTCACAGCGAAGTTGTGGCCGAATGGATGGTTACACTTCTAAAGAAAAAGGAGTACACGCGGATTTAAAGACTATTTCCCTGTTCCCTTTTCCGCCTCCGCCTTGAGGTTTTGCAGTACTTCCTTCATGGCGTAATCCACCACGTAGTCCACAACCCTCTGGGGAACCGGAAAGCCCACGGTTACGTGTGCCAGGTATTCTACCCTGGTGGAACCGTCTTTTTGCGAGATGAACTTGAAATAACCGCCGGAATTCTTAAAGTCTCCTCCCGCCGCATTGAATTCAAGAACAAGGTTTTCATCATCATATATATATGTCTGAAGTATGGTAAACCCCTGCTTCAATGCCACGTCAAACCTGTAAAAAACCGTCGATGGCCTGCCTTCCTGGTTGTACTCCTGCACATCAACCAGGTTTACATGCTTGAACCATTCCGGGTAACGTTCGAAATCACACAAAATATCATAGCATACTTTCGCGGGCGCCTGAATTTCTATATGACTTGTTCCTTCGTAAGTTTTGCTCATAATACACCAGTTAACGTACCATTTTTTTTATTGTAACAACAATAGACTCTCTCTGGATTTTTTTGCAATAAGATTTTTGGCCATTTTGCCATTTATATCTTGATTTTTCATTCACACCCTGTACTATATTAGTACGATCAAAAAGGCATACTAATAACGAGGCAGAAAAAGATGAGTTTATGCAGGGTAGAGATCAACTCCATCGTCCTCGAAGAAGAATCAGGCACACCCATCATTGTTCTTCAGGATAACGAAAGCGGGAACATTTTACCCATACTGATCGCCCCGCTTGAAGCCAGCATGATAGCCATCGAGATGGAAGGCAAGAAACCGGTGCGGCCCCTCACCCATGACCTGATCATCAACATGCTCACCGAACTGGGATACAGTGTGCAATCGGTTGTCATTGATGACCTGAAAGACAATATTTATTATGCCAAGATCAACCTTTCATCTGATAAAGAAGATATTGTGATCGACAGCAGGCCAAGTGACAGTATCGCCATAGCTCTTCGGGCAAAAGCTGATATCTTCGTCAAGAAAAAGGTTTTCGCCCTTTCCATGGGAATGGAAGGAGGCTCACAGAATATTGACAGGGAAACCATGAAAGAGGTACTTGAAGACCTTGATATCGACGATGTTGGCGGCAAGATCATGTAATTCTTCTTTTCTTTTCTCCCGCAGAATTGAATATTGACAGCATAAAAGAACTATTATATCATTACACCAAGTACAAGAGAACAGCCTGGAGAATCAGCCATGACGCCAACAGGGAATATTGCATCGCTTCATGATATAATACGCGAACTGACCCAGATCGAGTCAGAACTTGATAATTTTATCGACACCACCCTCTGGATAAGTGATCCGCACGGGGCTGGTGACCGTTTCGTGTCCATTCTCAAGGGGAGGTTCGGACTTGTCTGGAGAACCTGCTACGAAGCCCTGCCAAAGACATTCTCCATGGAAAAGATCGATTATATCGGCCGTGTTATACGTAAAGAGCGGTATTTCAAAAGCGAAACCTATAACATGGACAGGCAGGACATCATATCCGCGCTGGTGAAGATCATTGATTACAAGGTAGAGAATATCAACGATTTCGACCAGATCCGTACCAGCATAAACAGGGACCTGAAGAAAACACTTGAGAACATCATACTGCATTACCCCGTCCCCAATATCGTATACGAGAACGAACTCATCGCCGACAGGATCATCACCGCACTCTGCAAGATCGTGAAGCAGGTGATCCTTGGACACCTGATCGTCCTTGGAGACGTGTTCGACAGGGGGGACGAACCCGACAAGATCATCAGAATATTAAACCAGTCTGATATCAGGCGATACATCACCTTCGTATGGGGAAACCACGACATACTATGGATGGGTGCGTCGGCCGGCAATCGTTCAATGATCGCCGAAGCCCTGCGCATAAGTAACAGGTACGATAACCTGGAATTTCTCAAGAGGCTGAAAATTGACATATCGGGACTTGAAGAACTGGGCAAAAAACTCTATCCGGACGGGGTTACCGGCAACTTCAAGGCAAAGACCGAGAACACCCGGAGGATGGAAAAGACACTGGCCATCATACAGTTCAAGCTTGAAGAGGAAACCATACGGGCAAACCCGGAATACGAGATGGACTCAAGATTGTGGCTGAACAGGCTTGGAGAAATGCTGAAAAACGGTGAGACCGAAGGGCTGACGGATACCCACTTTCCCACAATTGATCCCGACAACCCAACCGAATTGACAACGGAAGAACGCCTGGTTATTGACGACCTGGCACACCAGTTCACCAGCAGCGACAAGGTGAAATACCTGATGAAGTTTTTGTTTGAATACGGCAAGATGTACCATATTCACAACTACATTTTGAATATTCACGCCCTCATCCCCAGCACCGAAGACGGTGATTTCCAGGAGTTTCACGGGAAAAAAGGCAAGGCCCTGCTGGATTACATACAGGAAACGGTCAAGAACGTGGGGAAAAACTATCTCAATGACCTGGAACAGGACCCGAAAGAACTGTCCCTCATGTTGTATCTCTGGTGTGGACCGAAGTCTCCGTTTTTCGGCAAAAACGCCATGAAAACCTTCGAGCGTTACTTTTTCAAGGACAAGGAAACCCACAAGGAAACCCTGCTCTACTGGGCACAGAACATTAAAAGCGAAAAATTCATGGACAAGATCATGAAGGAGTTCGGGGCCGAAAGAATAGTGTATGGGCATACACCCGTAAACGTATTCAAAGGAGAAAAGATCGCCTCTTCCGACGGCAGGGCCATCAACATTGACGGGGGGTTTTCACGGGCGTACCTGAACAGGGGGCATTCCCTTATACAGACACCCTACTCCCTGTATGCCATAATACTTCCCACCCCCGACGAGATCCGTGAAGCCAGGGTAAAGAAGGAACCGGTACATTTCATGACAGAAATAATTGACAACTTTGAAACCCCGCTGCGAATACGTCATACCTACAATGGCACCATACTGAAAAAGCGGCGAAACGAGCTGCTGAACATGCTGGCCGAATACCATCATACCAACGGCGGGTAGATATTCCCCGGTTTATACTTGTTTTTTTATTGCATTTTATTATATTCATGAAGTATAACACCCATACAGTAAAAAACGGAGGTTTAAAATTCTATGAAACGATTAACTTTGATACTGGCAGTGTTCACGGTACTGGTTTTCATACCATCCACAAGTTTCGCCATTGTAGACCTTGGCGTATATGGCGGGTATTCCTTTGGCGGAGAAATTGAACTGGAAAATGAAACATACGATGTGGCCGGGCCGGAATATGGATTCATCGGTCACGTGAACGGTACCGTTATACCCATGATACTGAGCGTGGGGATTGGCGGGTTTTACCAGAAATCAACCCTGCAATATTCTGCAAATGATAATGATATCGATCTTGACAAGACCATGTACGGGATCGACGCCATCGCCATGCTGGAACTCCCCATACTGATACACCCATATGTTCGCGGTGGTATCGCCATTAAAGAAGAACTGGAATTCAAGGTAAATGATGAAGGTGTTACATACGATGAATCATTCAACTCGTATTATGTTGGCCTTGGTGCCGCCTTTACCGTCTTCCCCATGGTACAGGTTTTTGGTGAATATCTTTTCAATTATTCTACACAGGAAGAAGATTCAACAATGATGACAAATTCCATTCACGTTGGTGCCCGTTTGAACATCTAAACCATCAATGGATATCGTCCAGATGAAGAAGAAAGGCCGCGTCTTTATGACGGGGCCTTTCTTGTATATACTGGTCTTTAACCATGTTCGCGTCTACTGGGTTATGAAGCCAATATACCTGATCATCTCTTCTCGGAGGGGCTCAACCGCTCCCGGATTTTCAATATCAAGCACGATATTCCGTTTATTCACGTATTCTTCGGCAATGATCTTTCTTGAGCGGAGCATGTTCAACGCATTCTGATAATTGGGCATGGAAAGTGATTCGGCCAGGCGTATCTCACCTGTATGGTACATACGGGTGCCATTTTTTCTCAGGTCCAGTATGAATTCTTTCTTCTGCTGTTTTCCCTGCCTTGTTTTTGTCATGGTATCGAACACCACCAGGTATGATTCAAAGTATTCCTGTATCAACCTGGAATACAACCTGAATACATTTTCGGCCGATTCGTTCAGCGTAATATTGTCACCTTCCCGTGTTATGACATTTTCATTTGTAAGGTACTCAAGGGCTTCATCGGCGACGGTATTTATGTCAAGCATCATCCTGTCTGAATATATGAATTCCTTGGTAAACAGGTTTCTCAGTGACAGGAATATCTCCCTGTACGCCTCCATTGTCAAATCCAGTTTTTCATCTGCAAGCCTGAGCAGCGAAAGCGAAGCAAACGATATGGGAAGAAAATAATGGATGATGGAATTCTTGTAGAACACGATCCTTGGCCTTTCATCTTCAGGCAAAAGGTACAAATCTTCAACCGCGGAGGCCTCGCTTTCCTCTTCGTTCAATTCGGCTATAATGTGATCTTCTTTGAATGAATCAACAACGTACTGTATGATCTCGTCCATGTGTTCCTTCTCGCGAAGGGCCTCCGAGGTAGGGACCTGTGCGAACTTGCAATAATCAAAGAGAAGTCCCATGTTCTTCTTGACCGTCTCCATGGTAAACCCCTTTACCGAGGAAAGAAGTATAACCGTTGATGCCAGGGAAAACGGTGTGACCACCACCACGTCATTTATCTTTTGAATAATGTTTACCGCAACCGCCTCTGCAAGGCTTTCCTGGTTTTCTTCTATGGTAACTTCTTTCAGGGTAAAAGGTTTGTTGAAATTAACGTATACCCGGCCATATTTACGCTTCAGCAGCTTCCTGCTCTGCATCATGCCTGATACGGATTCTTTCTTCTTCGACTTGCCTTTCAACTCTTTCGCGTACGATGATTCTTCAAGTATACGATCATAGTTGATGGATATGGGTACAAATACCAGGTCCTTGTTGTAACCTTCTTCAACCGCGTCCGTGAGATACCTCAGGAAACCAAGCCTGGGGAAGGTAAGCTTGCCCGTCCTTGTCCGTCCCCCCTCGATGAAGAACTCAATGGTGTACCCTTCGGATACAAGGGTTTTAATATACTGCTTGAACACTACAGGGTACAGCTTCAATCCCCTGAATGTTCTTCGCATAAAGAAGGCACCGGAATGCCTGAAAAGAGTCCCCAGGGGGAAAAACGAGAGGTTGACACCCGCGGCGATGTGGGGAGGGGCCATCTTGTTCTTGTAGAAAATATATGACAGTATAAGGTAATCCAGGTGGCTCTTGTGACACGGTGTCAACACCAGGGGTCCCTTTTGTGCAGCCTCCCTGATCTCTTCAATAGCCTTTGGATCGTAGGTAATTCCATCAAATATTTTTCTGAACATCCAGTTCAATACTACCTCGAAAATACGTATATACAAAATTGAAAAATTAGCCGATATTTCCCTGTAATACTTGAAAGCCTTTTTCCTTAACTTTTGTTCAGAGGTATTATCTTCAGCGGCTACGTCCTTTATGGTCTGCAAGATGTTGGGATGATACAATACCCGCTCCATCATTTCCTGCTGTGACTTCAGTATGGGGCCCAGGACGGTTCTTTTCTCATGGTAATATATTTCCAGTAGCTTATTTCTCAACTGCACGGCTATCTGCCTGGAGTCATCAGTTTTTGATGCGGCAATCTCGTCCTTGAGATTTACTGGCACCGATATCCGGATAAACGGTGAGGTTGCGCTTCTCAGGTTCGAGAGCCAGCCGCTTATAAGACCCTTATCGCCGGTGGCCTTTGACGAGATCATTGACGAAACCGTGCCACCTGTCCTTTCCGGGTTCCTGTTCCAGAATATCATTTGCGGCATCAGGTAAATGGGGGTATCGGTTTTTTTCTGTACTTCTACCAGGTAACGAAGTGAATCGTATTTTACCTCCATGTACCGCTTGAGGAAGAACTTTTTGGAAAGCAGGGACAGGAGGATGCTGTTATCATCCCGCAACAGTTCTTCCACGTAATCGGTATCCAGCACGTAGTCATACTTTTTCCTCAGGAAGAACCTGGAAAAGAACTTTTGTACACGCCTGGCAATATACCGCACGTTCTGGAAGAGAAAAGGATTATACTCCAGGGCAAACACCGGCAGCTGAAAGCCATGCTGCTTTAACTTGTTGTACAGGATGAGCAGGGAGATGTTAGAACTATGAAATGACGCGTATACGATCCTTCCCCTGTTATTTACCTCGTTCAACCGGGAAAGGCTTTCATCGTCAAAATCCACGTTCCTGTACAACAGGCTTGCAGCTTTCTCTACTACCGGATTAAGGCGACTGTATATCTGCCCGTCGTATACTGATGAAGTTATAATACCTTTATCATTATCAGCCATAAAAAACCTGCCTTTAATATCAAATCAATATAAATACCTGGTTCCCGAATTCGCCTGTTTTATCAAGAACATTATAAATAATTTTTAAAATAGGGCATGAACAGGCAATTTACAAGCAATTTTTTAATGGTGTCTCATATCATCAGCATCCCCGGTGCTCCAGGCCCCCGCAGTTTTTATATTCACCTGAAAAAAAATGATTGCAATATATTTATAAAATTTGATAGATATTATTAAAATTTTGGAAATATATATTTGCGTTGATATTCTAATAATATCATGCAACAGCATGGTATTTTAATCAGGTACCGGCCTGATCACAGAGATTTGGCATAGCATT
Source organism: uncultured Leptospiraceae bacterium (assembly GCA_964345775.1). GTDB lineage: Bacteria > Spirochaetota > UBA4802 > UBA4802 > UB4802 > M55B154. Next base: position 9,334 of record CAYFSO010000025.1, read on the forward strand.
ATTAAACAGGCCCCCTTGCATAAGAGTTGCTTATCGGGATGTAGCGCAGTCAGGTCAGCGCGCTGCGTTCGGGACGCAGAGGCCGGGAGTTCGAATCTCCCCATCCCGAATAATTTAAATGAGATTATATTCATTTGCGTCAAAATCATGCAAAACAGGCACCGAGATTATCATTTAATTAACAGGTTTGTAAAACAAATAATGCAAAGTCCTACAAAAATCCTTGATTCATCATATCCCACAGTAAGAGAAGCCCGAAAAGATATTATTGATGATATTGTAAATATAATATCAGAAAAGGATATACATCTTAAGATAGACACAATGGAACTCTACCTCATAATAGATGAGGCGCTTACCAATGCCATGGAACATGGTAATCACTGGGAACCGCATAAAGAAGTAAGAATAAATGTGTGCATTAATTCCGAACATCTTAAGATCGCTATCGCAGACCAGGGAAGCGGTTTTTTAAGGGGAGAAGAGAAGAACATTAACTCACCACACCTGTTACCACGCGGCCGGGGAATATACATAATCAAGCAATTCTGCAAACCGGCCTGGAACAAGAAAGGGAACCAGATAACACTCAATATTGAACTGGATAGAAACAAGTAACAGCCTGTGTCCTTTCACCATACGCGTATAAATATTATTTGACTTTCCACGTATATACCTTTAATTATCAAGAATCCGTTAGTTAAAAACAAGTTACAGGGTATACCGCTCCATGTCAGGAATAACAGATACATTACGCAACATAAAAGAAGCCATAATCGGGGTCTACCGTTTCGTTGAGCATCTTGCATATATTGCTGACACCATATCCAGTATCGTCGGCATACAGGTTATCATACTGCTTATTGGTATATCCATAATCGCGTCGGGCCTGGCTGCTTTTGGAATACCACGGGGAAAACTCTCCTTTTTCCTGTCACTCATATTGGCCGACTTTTTCTGGGTATTATGGAGTATAAGCTTTTCCCCCGGGTCATACGATTTCATATACAGCATGGCAAAAACGAACCTGGTCATTTTAAGTCCTTACATACTTATACTTGTTATAAAAAAATACTGGCCCGGCATCCGGTCCGCGTTCTTATCCCTGAAAGGACGGCCGGCGGGTAGTTCCCGTGGAACCCATACCCTGAAAGAGTTTCTTGAATGGAAAAGACAATACCAGGCAAACCACAACACTTTGCTGAACTCCCTTGACGCTGACATGTACAGGGGGAAGGACGGCACTATCAGGATATCCGGCGAGACCATGAACGCATTAGAACAGGTAGAAAAAAGCATACGCGGAATAACGAAAAAAAGTTGAAGGAGTATACAATGCACCTTTCACTTGAAAAAAAAGGAACATTGTTTATAATTGAGCTCACGGGCACCGGTGAGTATGGAGACGAGATCAAGTTACCGAATTATATCGAGAAGATAATGCGTGACGACCCGTCCACCATAGCACTCAACCTGTCAGGTATGGATACGTTAAACTCTGCCGCAATGGCAGCGGTACTGAATGCCCTGAAGGTCACAGACAAATCACAAGTGGAACTGCTATTGTTTGGTGCCAATCAGAACATATCAGTGCTCTTTGAAAAAGTATTTTTAAAAGAATATGTGCCCGTGTTATCCGAAGAAGAGTTTCACACACGTTATCTCTAACTTGTCATGACACTGCCGTTTGACAGCCTCATCATTTTATTGCAGCCGGAGGAAAGTATGGATTATACCATAGAAGAAAATGATACATCATGCGTGTACATCCTTAATGAACAATTAAACCCCAGGAAGCTCAAGGAATTCATAGAAGTGCTGAATAATTTTTTACAAAACGACACAAGGGATGCTATACTTGACTTATCGAACATCGAGATCATTGATTCTACCATCCTGGCGGGTTTCATGTCCCTGTATAACAACTTCAACGAACAGGGAAGATCGTTCAAGATCAAGAATCCCAACCCCGCCATACGGAGGATCATTGAGATCGCATCACTGGAAGTTTTTTTACTTGAGGAGTAGACTGTATGATGAAACTGCAGAAGAGCCAGCGCTTTGAGGGTCGCAGCGGCCCCGTGGTACTGATCATCATGGACGGCTTTGGGATTGGCAAAGAGAACGAAAGTAACGCACTATACCTTGCACGAACACCGAACATTGATCAGTTGACCGATAAGTACATGAATACCAGCCTGAAAGCCCATGGTACCGCGGTGGGTCTGCCCAGCGACGATGACATGGGAAATTCCGAAGTGGGCCATAACGCGCTGGGTGCCGGCAGGATATACGACCAGGGGGCCAAGCGGGTATCAAAAGCCATCGATAATGGTGAAATATTCACTACTGATACATGGGAAAAGATCATTGATGCTCCTTCTAAAAAGGGGACATCTATTCATTTTATCGGTCTTCTTTCTGATGGCAATGTACATTCAAATATCTCTCACCTGTTCAGGCTGATCGGTCAGGCTGCAGAGGATGGTATCAAGAAAGCATGCGTGCACATCCTGCTTGACGGCAGGGATGTTCCCGAAACATCCGCACTTGAATACGTTGACCAACTTGAAGAAGTGCTGGATACGTACAGGGAAAAAGGTCTTGGTTACCGCATAGCATCCGGTGGCGGAAGAATGGTTACCACCATGGACCGCTACGAGGCTGACTGGGACATAGTGAAGCGGGGCTGGGAAGCCCATGTACTTGGGGAGGCACGACCCTTCACGTCTGCCCGTGAAGCCATTGAAACATACCGCGGGGAAAAGCCCGGCTTAACCGACCAGTACCTCCCCTCGTTTACCATAGTGGATGACAACGGGCCGGTTGGCACAATTGAAGACGGCGACTCTGTCATCTTTTTCAATTTCAGGGGCGACAGGGCAATCGAGATATCAAGAGCTTTTGAAGAGAAGGATTTCGACAAGTTCGACAGGAAACGCTTCCCTGATGTGACCTACGCCGGTATCATGGAATATGACGGTGACCTGAAAATACCATCCAATTACCTTGTTCATCCTCCGTCTATCGACAACACCATAAGCGAATACCTGGTGCATAATGACTGTTGCCAGTATGCCGTCTCCGAGACACAGAAGTTCGGCCATGTTACCTACTTCTGGAACGGCAACAGGAGCGGCATGTTTGACAACAACTGGGAAGTCTACGAAGAGATCCCTTCTGATAAAGTCGAATTTGATCAGCGCCCCTGGATGAAGGCAGCGGATGTAACAGACAGGGTCATCGAAGCAGTGGAAAGCGGCAAGTATGATTTTATACGATTGAATTACCCCAACGGTGACATGGTTGGACACACGGGAAAGATGGAAGCTGCCATCATAGCCGCTGAAACGGTTGACCTGTGCCTGGGCCGCCTGTTGCCGGTCATTGAAAAACACAACGGCATCGCTCTAATCACCGCGGACCATGGCAACCTGGACGATATGTTTGAAACTGACAAGAAAACGGGGCAGATCAAGATGGACGAAAAAACCGGGAAGCCCGCGCAAAAAACATCACATTCATTGAACCCCGTACCGTTTATACTATTCGATCCACAGTACAGCAACGAGTACAGGCTTCGCAGCCTTGATGCAGGCGAACCCGGCCTGGCAAACGTGGCATCTACCATACTGGTAATGCTTGGTTTTGAGCCCCCTGAAGAATACCTTCCGCCAATCGTTGAACTGACATGAAAATAGCGTTCATTACAAGCGAGGCCTTCCCCTTTGCAAAAACGGGAGGGCTTGCCGACGTGTCCAATGCCCTGCCCCGGGCATTGGCACGGCAGGGACATGATGTACGCATTTTCATGCCCCGCTATTACATGGTGGATCGTAAAAAGTATGCTCTTCAAAAGATTGACTCACCGCTCGGGGTTCCCTTTGGCCCCGACGAGAGATGGGCAGCCATTGAAAAATCAGGTTATCTTGAAGGGGTAACAGCATATTTTATCGAACACGAAGAGTACTTTGGCCGCGACGGTCTCTATGATGACGGCCGCCATGCCTTCCATGATAACGCGGAACGTTTCATATTCTTCTGCAGGGCCGTTCTCCAGGCAGTGAAGGCCATGGGTTTTATCCCGGATATCATGCACTGCAATGACTGGCAAACAGGGCTTATCCCCCTTTTTCTGAAAACGCATTATGCGGCTGATCCTTATTTCGCTTCAACCGCTTCATTAATGACAATACACAACGTGGGATACCAGGGGGTCTTTCATCGCGACGTATTTCCCCTCACCCGCCTTGGCTGGGAACACTTTGACAACGGGGGAGTGAACTTTTTTGGCCAGCTGAATTTTCTGAAAACGGGGATTATCCATGCGGACGCGGTATCCACGGTCAGCAAAAAATACGCGATGGAAATACAGTCATCCGAATTCGGGTATGAGCTGGCACCTGTCTTTACAGGTATTTCAGACCGGCTTTACGGCATCATCAATGGCGTTGATTACACCATGTGGAAACCGGCAACTGACCGGTTCATTCCCGCGAATTATTCCATGGAGGATTTGTCCGGAAAGCGGATCAACAAGACATCCCTGCAGGAGATCATGCAGCTGCCCCCTGACGGGGATATGCCGCTAATAAGCTGCATCTCCAGGCTCACGTACCAGAAGGGCATGGATCTTTTGGTTCAATCGCTTGAACGGCTGCTGCAGGGCGAGAAATTTCAATTCATCATTCTTGGGTCAGGCGAACAATGGATAATCGACAGGTTCCAGTACCTGAAATCCCTTTTCCCGGATCGGCTGGGGCTGTTCTGGGGATACAACGAAGAGCTCTCCCACCTTGTGGAAGCCGGTTCTGACATGTTCGTGATGCCGTCCCGGTACGAACCATGCGGCCTTAACCAGATGTACAGCATGGCATACGGCACAATACCCATTGTCCACGCAACGGGAGGACTTGATGACACGGTAGAGAACTGGGACCAGACTTCAAAAAGCGGGAATGGATTCAAGTACCGGGAGAACAGTATCGACCAGTTATATTCCACGGTGAGAAAGGCATTGCGGGTATACCACCAACCCGGATCATGGCGTACATTACAAAAGAACGCCATGAAATTTCACAACAGCTGGGACGACGCGGTAATAGAATACGAAAAGCTGTATCGAAACATCCTGCAAAAATAAAAACTTCCGGTTTCCACGTGTTTCTATAAATAGAAACTTTTTTGTAAATGATGCCTAAATCACTTGACAGGTTCAAGGGTAGTGTTCTATATAACACCTGTTGACGGAAAACTATTATGAAGATGAAAAGCACGTTACACATAAATTCAGAGATTTACTGCTGGTACTGGTGGTGGCATGCAACCCTGATGTCTGCCTGACCGGTTATTAATATAATAGACCAGGGACCGTGGGTAGACATCTTCCACGGTCTTTTTCATTAGTGAGAACTATACCGTGGGAACATGAACCACGGTTTTTTTATTTCAGAGAGGAGTGAACCAAAATGCTGTATCCATCTTTACAACAGATAAAAAGGCTTTCAAAAGAATACAACCGTATACCGGTGTACCGGGAGCTCAATCTTGCCGAGCCGGGGCTTCTCATGGTGCTCAAGACCATGTCGGCCCATTCCGATGTCATTTTCCTGGAAAGTGCCATACACAGGAAGAAACAAAGCAGGTTCTCATACCTTGGTTTCAACCCGGTAAAGACCATAAAGTATATGCCTTCTTCCATAATCATCGAAGAAGGTGAAAAAACTACCAGATATAATGAAGATTTTTTCGATTTCATGGACGGCGCCCTTCAGGAATACCGCTCCCCAACCTTTCCCCGGTATGGCACCTTTAACGGTGGTTACGCGGGATACCTGGGATTCGAGTTGGTAAACTATACCAACACCCTTCGCAGAAAAAAAACAGAAGACCCCGTTCATCCCCTGGCCCTGCTGTTCTACATAGATGATTTCATCTGTTACGACAACAGGAAAAACACGTATCACCTGGCAACCGCCATATACCCCCGGACAGGTGAGAGCATAGAGGATGAGTATATACGGGCAACCGGAAAACTCGATGCGCTGGAATCTACCATAATAGATGAAATTGGCAAAACCACCTTTCCCTATATCCCCTCACAAAAGGAATCATTCGACATACGGTACAGGGATTCCTCCTCTGAATTCATGGTAAAGGTTGAACGCGCCAGGCAATTGATCCATGACGGCGAAGCGCTGCAGGTGGTCTTAAGTATACGGGCCGACATCATGGAGAACACCGACCCCTACAGGTTCTACCTTAAACTGCGGCAGGTGAATCCCTCCCCCTACATGTTTTACATCAAGCACCGTGACCTGGTTGTAACCGGCAGCTCCCCCGAAATACATGTGAAGATATCCGGGGAAAGGGCAAAACTCAGGCCCATCGCGGGCACCGTTGCACAGGGCAACAATCGTCAGGAAAACCTGCGAAACAAGGCCATGCTGCTGAACAACAAGAAAGAGCGGGCCGAGCACCTTATGCTGGTCGATCTTGCCCGCAACGACCTGGCCAGGATAGCCGCACCCGGCTCGGTTCAGGTGGGCCAGTTCATGCAGCCCGAAGACTATTCCCACGTGATCCACCTGGTCTCAGAGGTAGACGCCGTACTCAAAGACGGCATGTCCACCATCGACGCCATTAAGTCCACCTTCCCCGCCGGCACGGTAAGCGGTGCGCCGAAGGTACGGGCAATTGAGATAATCGACGAACTGGAAGCACATCCACGCGGCATATACTCCGGGGCCGTCGGCTACCTGGGTTTCAACGGCGAAACCGACACCTGCATCACCATACGAACGGGTGTTTTTTCAGATACAGAAAGTTACATACAGGCGGGGGCGGGGATCGTCTACGACAGCCAGCCCATCAGTGAATACCACGAGATCAGGAACAAGCTGCGCGCCCTTGCCGAAAGTCTCCCGTTCGCGAAGAACAACAGCAGCAGAGAGGAGGACGAAGATGTTCTGTGTAATAGATAATTACGACTCATTCACATACAACCTGGTTGATTACATTTCACGTAACGGGGAAGAGGTAGACGTTTTCAAGAACGACCACGACCCGTCTGCCATAGATATCGAGAAATATACGGGGGTCATCCTTTCTCCCGGCCCTTCCAACCCGTCAAACGCCGGTATCACCTCCGAGATCATAGGGATGACAGAGAATGTCCCCGTACTTGGAGTATGCCTTGGCATGCAGTCTATTGCGGCGCATTTCGGTGCGGAAATAATACACGCCTCACAGGTGGTACACGGGAAAACCGACGAGATAGAGCAGTACGGGGGAATGCTGTTCAGAAATATTCCCCCGCGGTTTACCGTGGTACGGTACCATTCCCTTGTGGTTTCAAGAAAAACTCTCCCCGGCTACCTGGATGTTCGTGCAACATCTTCTGACGGCGAGGTGATGGCACTGTCACACAAGTACCGGTTCTTATGGGGGGTACAGTTTCACCCGGAATCGTATTTAACTGAACATGGAATGAAGATAATAGAAAACTTTATGGGAGGATCTCATGAGTATACAAAGCGCAATTAAAGAGGTACACGAGGGACTACACCTGGATTCCATCAGGACAGAAGCATTGTTTGACGCCATATTCGAAGGAGGCGTGTCGGACATTACCCTGGCAGCCATACTGGTAGCCATGAAGATACGCCGTGAACAGCCGGAGGAGATCATCGGTGCGGTGAGATCCATGCGCAAGTACGCGGTAAACCCGGGTCTTGATGATCACACGGTATTCGACACCTGCGGCACGGGGGGAGACAATTCTTTTTCATTCAACATATCAACGGCTGTTGCCATCATATTGAATACCATGGGGTATTCCATTGCCAAGCACGGCAACCGCTCGGTCAGCAGCAAAAGCGGTTCGGCGGATTTCCTTGAAGCCCTGGAAATACCCATCAACCTTACCGGCAAAGATGCAAAAGAATACTTCGACAGCAATAACTTCCTTTTCATGTTCGCCCCGTCGTATCACCCGGCCATGAAAAACGCGGTACCGGTACGAAAGGAGCTGGGAGTTCGAACCATATTCAACTTCCTGGGGCCACTCACCAACCCGTCACAACCGGCACGGCAGATGACCGGGGTTTTCCATCCCGACGTGCTGCCCCTGTACGCCCGGGCGGCGGCGGAGCTGTCATTCGAGAAGATCGTTCTCTATTCATCATCAAACGGGATGGACGAGGTATCTCCCCTGCATCCCACCCATATATACGAAATATCCGGCAAACGCATCGACACTTTCACCATTGATCCATCGTGCTATATACAGCAGCAGGAGGCCCTTTCCATACCGGTTGACTGCACCGCCGGCGAGAATGCCCGTCTTTTCATGGATACCATCACTTCTGACAGGCATACATCACTTGGGAAACTGCTGGCCCTAAATACAGCCCTGGCGCTGTACACACTGGAACACAATGATTCCATAGGATCCAACTACCATGACGCCCTCGATGCCATTCACGGCGGGGATGTGCGCAAACAGGTTGCAAGCCTCAGGAAAGGAAAATGAGCTATGGCCGCCTTTTCCCTGCAGCATATAAAAGAGATCAAGAAAAACAGCTGCCATCTCCTGCCTGAAGTGCCGGGTACCATGTACGCGCGACCCAGGAAGGTACATACCCTGCCGGAGTTTGACGGTACCCGCCCGATATGTATTGCGGAGATCAAGAAGGCGTCCCCCTCGGAGGGAGCCATACGGCACGTGATCCCGTCACAACAGGCGGCCGCCTACATGAAAGCGGGAGCATCGGCGGTGAGCGTCCTCGTTGACAACGTCTATTTTTCCGGAAGTTTTGAAGATCTTCGGCAGGTGGCATCAGGACTTCGTGCCCCCGTCCTCTGCAAGGAATTCGTATGCACCCGGCAACAGGTACATGCCGCCTACACGGCAGGTGCTGACCTTGTATTGCTCATTGCCAGGATGCTGGATGACCGGGAACTTGCCCATCTTTATACGTACACGCTGTCGCTGGGCATCACCCCGCTGGTTGAGATCCACGAAGAGGAAGAACTTTCACGCGTGCTGCCCCTGTCCCCGGAAATGCTGATGGTGAACATGCGCAACCTTGACACCCTCACCATTGACATGAAAACCGGGACAGGCGCCCTTAAAGCAATTCCCGCTTCCATACGAACAATATCAGCAAGCGGCATATATTCAAGGCAGGACGTGAACCGCGTGATAGAACAGACAGGCTGCGGCACCTTCCTGGTGGGCACCGCCCTCATGAAAGCGGACCACCCCGCCAGGCTGCTGAAGGAGTTGACCCATGCTGGTTAAGTTCTGCGGGTTCACCCGTCATAATGACCTCGAAGAAGCGGCACGCCTGGGAATAGACGCGGCCGGTTTCGTATTCTACCCCGGGTCGGCCCGTTACGTCACCCCCGAACAGGCCGCGTCACTGGCAACGGCATTGAAAGGCACGGGCGTGGCCAGGGTGGGGGTATTTGTTGACACTCCCGCAGACGTGATACTGTGGGCCGTGGAAAAAGTGCCCCTTGACTACCTGCAGCTTTACGACGAAACACTTGCGGCCAGTCTTGCATCCAGGTGTAAGATAATACTTGCACGGCGGGTGCGTGAGGGGAAGGACATCCCGTCCGTCATTGACAGTAATATTACTTACCTGCTGCTGGATTCATGGAGCGGCAGCAGCATGGGGGGCAGCGGCATCAGCTTTGACTGGTCGCTGATCTCCGGGGGGAACCTGCATGATAAAACCATGATCGCCGGCGGCATCAACGGGGAGAACCTGCCCCTGCTGCTTGAACAGTACAGGCCCTTCGGCATTGACCTGTCCTCGGGTATAGAGATTGAACCCGGCATAAAAAGCCATGATAAGATGAAACGCATAATGACCATCGTGAAGGAGGCAACCAATGTACACCATGCCTGACGAGAGAGGTTATTTCGGTGAGTACGGCGGCGTGTTCATTCCCGAAACCCTGGTGAACACCCTTGAAGAACTGGAATCAGCCTATACGTTTTTCCGCGCAGACGCCCGCATGCAAAAACAGCTGCGGCAGCTGCTGGCCGACTACGCCGGACGCCCCACCCCGCTGTACCTGGCAGAACGCATGTCTGAAAAATACGGCATTGAAATATACCTGAAACGGGAAGACCTGTTACACACGGGGGCCCACAAGCTCAACAACGCGCTTGGCCAGGTGCTGCTGGCCCGGTACATGGGGAAAGATCGTATCATCGCCGAGACCGGCGCAGGACAGCACGGGGTGGCAACGGCAACGGTTGCCGCGCTTATGGGGATGGAATGCACCGTGTACATGGGGAGCGTTGACATGGAACGGCAGCACCCCAACGTGGCCCGCATGAAACTGCTGGGGGCAGAGGTGGTACCGGTACATCACGGTGCCCGCACGTTGAAGGATGCCATCAACCAGGCACTCCGTGACTGGGTAACCAACTGCAACACCACCCACTATATACTGGGGTCCGTGGTGGGCCCCCATCCCTTTCCCCTCATTGTGCGTGATTTCCAGTCGGTGATCGGCACCGAGGCCGCGGAGCAGGTACACCATAAGCATGGCACACTTCCTGACGCCGCCATCGCGTGCGTGGGGGGAGGCAGTAACGCCGCCGGCTTCTTCCATCCATTCATAGGCAGCGGAATAGAGCTTACAGGAATAGAGGCGGGGGGACGCGGCATGCAGGACGGGAACCATTGCGCCACCCTCACCACCGGCACACCCGGCATACTGCACGGCTGCATCACCTACATACTGCAGGATGGCAACGGGCAGGTACTTCCCGTACACTCCATTTCCGCGGGGCTTGATTATCCGGCGGTGGGACCTGAACACAGCGGATGGAAAGACAGCGGCATGGTGACATACGCCCACTGTTCAGATGAACAGGCCATGCGCGCCTGCGTTGAGCTGTCCAGGATGGAAGGCATCATACCGGCCCTTGAAAGCAGCCACGCCCTTGGATACCTGGCAGAACACGCACAGAAATACAGGGGCAAAACGGTGCTGCTCAACCTGTCCGGGCGTGGAGACAAGGACATGGATACCATAATCCGGGAGGCATCACTGTGAAACAGTATAACGGCATGTACCTGATGGGCAACTACCCCGACGAGGACTCCTTTATCCAGGCCGCGTTAAAGGGACTCGAATTTTTTGATTTCATGGAGATCGGCCTGCCCTTCTCCGACCCGGTGGCCGATGGCGAGGTGATCAGCAACGCGGCACATGCTGCACTTGAGAAGGGAGTGAGCCCGGACCATGTATTCCGGAACATAAAGAAAATACGCGCCATGATACCGGTGGAGAAGCACCTCTACGTAATGACATACGCCAACCATGTATACCACGCGGGGATCGAACGTTTCATGGACACCTGCGCGGACGCGGGGGTGAACGGTATTATACTGCCGGATGTACCATCCAGGGAAGCGGCCCGCTTCAGGGACGCGGCTGGATCACGGGGTACCTGGTACGTACAGTTCATAACCCCCGAGAGCAGCACACCCCAGGTAATGGAGGCTGCACGGCAGTCAACAGGCTTTCTCTACACCATCTCCGTAAGGGGGATAACGGGTGGCGCATCGCATCTTTCAGGCGAGGTTCTTGAAAAGGTACAGGCAGCCCGGCAGCTGTCACGGGTCCCGGTTGTACTGGGATTTGGCATAAAGACCCCCGGGGATGCCATGAATGCCCTTTCAGGTGCGGACGGCTTTATCATGGGCACCAGGCTCGTTGACATTTTACAGGAAGGGGGAATACCGGCATTTTCCGAATTTATTGACGAGCTTGCCAACAATTATTCTGTTTGACTTTTTGCCGGCTGTTTATACACTTTTTCAAAAATATATTATGGCAGGGTATTATGAACAGCGATGACATAAAGGTTGGTGAAAGGGTCAAAGAATTACGGGAATCATCCGGCCTGTCACTCAACGATGTTGCAGAGAAGACAGGTTTCTCCCCCGCTTTTCTTTCACAGATGGAGAACCATCTCGTCTCCCCACCACTTGGCGCCATCATCAAGGTTGCCCATGCACTTGACGTTGAGATAGGAAGGTTTTTCAACCAGGAAGGGAAGGCACCCTTTACCATAGTCAGAAAAGGAGAGAGGACACCCACCTCCAGGGTGGCGTCAAAAGAAGGTGTCCGGTACGGGTACGAGTACGAATCCCTGGCTCCCGAGAAGATCAATCGGCACATGGAACCTTTCATAGTCACGCTGGAACCCATGTCCCGCAAAAGCGTGCCATACAGCCACGAGGGTGAAGAATTTCTTTTCGTGCTTGAAGGCAGGGTTGAAGTGCAGCTGGGAGATTATACAGATATACTTGAAACCGGGGACTGCATATATTATGATTCAACTGTCCCCCACAGGGTGGCATCGGCGGAAGACAGTCCCGCCAGGATAGTTGCAGTGATTTACGCGTCTTAGCATCAAGGCTGATAGAGACCAGGCCAGCATATTACCGCGGGTTCACAGATTCCCGTACAGATATAAACCAAAACGGGGTTACAATGGATATACATGATATAATTAAAACCGACAATGACAGGATATTTATAATCTCACCGGAATGTTACATCATTTTCACCGGTGATACCCTGGAAGACCAGCAGCCTTTTATTCGAGTTGGCAACTCCAGGAACCTTCCGGTTCGGGTCATACCGCTCGTTGAGAACATCATCATTACCGACATTCTTCTGGGTAACCCGGTAAACGAGCAGTTCAACATAGACGTGCAGTATCTCCCCTCCAACAGGTATATCGGCAGCCGGATGGTGGTGCAGAAATACCTCGATTTCCAGAAACTTTTCAACCTGAACCTTGAGAACATCTCCATTGTGGATGTTGAAAAAGACCTCCCGGAGTTTTCCCGTCAGAAAAACATATCCGACAAGGATTCTTTTATCGGTGTGTTTTACAGGGATGGGAACTTTCGCATCATGCACAGTGACGAGGTACTGATAGACCTCAATGAAATGAATGCCGCCTATTTCTCTGATAATACAATACACTCATTGCTGTCCAAAAAGGCCGTTTCACCGGAAAAATTCGCATCGCCCGGTTTTATCCCGGTAGAAAAATCTCTTTTTATATACCGCAACCGGACCATCAGTTGTATCGACTTTCCTGAAAACTATTACGGCTACTTCGCCGAATGCGGCATAGACCCGGCACGGGTAAGGGACATATGCATACCGTCTACTTCAATATTTAAGACCATTCGCCTGGTCAAGTGGAAGAATGAACAGGGGGGAAAGATACGACTCTTCAGCGACGAGAAGGAACATGCCGAACAGGTGAAAAGGTTGTTCTCCCGGTGCACGGTAAACCATTCGCGGTTCTCGGGCATGAAATTCGATACCGGTGATGGCATCACGATTACCAATATTGCCGGATCGGGCAACATGATACTCTCGTATAAGAACATCCCCCCCGAGAGGAAGACCGTAACCATCGGGTATATACACGATTTCAACGAGGTTGAACAGGTGTTGAGTTCGAACGCTGACATGTTCGTGGCCAGGTTTTCAGTGTTCGAATCGGCGAACCTTCTCTTCAAGTCGGTCACAGAACCGGTACTGGTAATGGATGACGGGAATGCCAATATAAAGAAACTGGACCGTATACAGCACACTATCCTGAACAGCTGTACCCGGTACGAATTATCACTTTATGCCGGGTGGCATGATATCGAGGCATTACTTGCAGCACAAATGCATAATACTGAACTCGCTTCGCTTCTGACGGCAAGAGAATATCCAGGTGCCTCTGATATGTTTAAAAACATGGTCTCAACGGGCAATCTTCAGACCACCGGCATCATGGATATTCTGAACGGGTTGTCGCTGCTGAGACTCCATATACAAACAACAACCGAACGAAAAACCGCCAGCGCTGCCAGCAGGCTGGCCTACACCATCATATCATGGTTGCAGAAGAACAATATTCATGGCATACCGCGAAATTCCGGTTATGGCGTAATAGCCTGTCATGATGCAGGTACGGTTATACTCTTCAAGGGCGATGGATCATCACAAAACATCTTACCCCTTGAAACCTTTGAACATGTGGATTCTACGACATCTTCGCAGATACAGGTGCCGGAACACGAAGAAACAAAAAAATGCGTGGAACGGATCATAGAAGACCGTAAACGGCTGGAAAGGCTGCTTGACCTCTACTATGCCGGTTCTCCCGAACGGAAAAAAGATATAAAAGAACTAGCATCGTCCATACGGGAACGTGAAAAAGATATTACCAGGATATTGCACAGGGATCCGGGAAAAAAGATCCTTCGCGCTTCCATACGAAAGAAACGGCTCAAGGCCATTGGCAAAAAGCTGCGGTTGCCCCTGCTGCTTATCCTGGCAGCAGGCCTGGCGTACCTGCTGTACACATCATACGTGAACTACAGGCATGAAATGCGCCAGGAAAGGGAGAAGAAACGCGTAGAAAATCTGATAAAGAAACATGACATCAGGGTAACCGATACCGAGATCTATTACTACGCCAACCAGGTGGCCCGTAAGAACGGTTACGCGCCAATGAACATGCGGTCACTGAAAACCAGAAATCCAAACTGGATATTCCCCGGTAACGTTTTTACACTGCTTGACGGGCAGGAGATCGTAGTTGAAGAAGGTGACACCCTGTGGGGAATAGCCAGTCAGAAACTGATGAAACGTCACATACAGTTTTATACTGTCATGGACAAACTCAAAGAGGCCATCCACGATAACGGTGATCCCCGGCAATATCTCAGGAGGGCAAAATCACTTGCATTTTCTGAAAAACATACTATCCTGATCAAAAAGGTTGAAAAGGAACTGGAAAATGCAGCTGCTGCTGAGAACAACAACAAGTAATATATGGCAGATGAATAATTGATGGATATGCATTATGATGTTGCCATAGTAGGTTCAGGACCTGCCGGAATATTCGCAGCCCGTGAACTTGAAGCCCATTCCAGCGCATCCATCGCCATCATAGACCAGTACAAGTACCCGAGCGGGGGCCTGATCAATGACGGCAAACTGAATTTCAACATCAATATCGGCATTGAATTTGAGCAGCTGGGTGAGAACGAACAGGTAGTACAATCACTGCTTGAAGAAGTGAAAGAGGTCTTCACGTCCTTCCCCCAGTGTACGCGGGTATCACACTTCGATGACAAAAATTTTATCAACACCTTCGTTGAAAGTTGTCATAACCACGACGTTGACGTCATACTTGCTGACCAGTGGCATTACGGCACCGATAACAGCAAGAAGGTAGTAAACGCCCTCAGGTCTTCATTGAAAAGAACTACTTTTTTACTTGGCCAAAAAGTTGAAAAGATCGAAGATCACCCCGGTGGTTTTTACCTGCACTGCCTTGACGGTGAACATCCCACGACGATATCATCGAGAATACTCCTGGTTTCCCCCGGAAGGGCAGGTTCCATGTGGCTGAGAGAAACAGCCGCACACATGGGTATTGACCATCACTTTGGTCCCATCGACATGGGAATACGGGTTGAACTGGACAGGGAGATCTTTGAGCCGGTCACCCGGTACGTGTACGACCCCAAGCTGCGATTTATGACATCAAGACACGGCGACCGGGTAAGGACTTTTTGCACAAATCCGGGTGGACGAGTGCGAAGCGAAAAGTATGACAACTTCTACCTTGTGAATGGAGATTCACTTAACAGGCGTAAGACCGGCAATACAAATTTTGCACTGCTGAACACCCTCGAGTTGACAGAACCGCTTTCGGATACAACGCTTTTCGGTGCCAGCATAGCCTACCAGTTCAACCTGCTGGGAGGAGGAGCGCCAATCATGCAGCGGGTAGGTGATTTCAGGGAAGGAAGACGCTCAAGGGAAGAGACCTTCAACAGCTCTTCACTGCACTACTCCAGGTGCATGCCAAGCTACGATGCGACACCGGGTGACGTCACCCTTGGATTTCCAGGCCGCATCATAGATAATTTATGGGAATCCATGAAAACCCTGGATAAAATAATTCCGGGGATACTGCATCCGTCCACCATACTCTATGCACCAGAAATAAAGTTTTTTGACAACAGGTATCCCACCCGCAGATATCTCGAGACCGGCATAGACAGGTTTTTCCTTGCAGGGGACGGGGCGGGCAAAAGCAGGGGTATCGTGGGGGCCGCCATATCAGGGATGATCGCGGCAAGGGGAATAATAAGAAAGTATATTTAACAATTACCTTGAAAAGAGATGGAACCTTCAGAAAAAAATAATAATTACTACGTTGAACCTGTTGAAATAGAAATATATCTCAAGAAAGCGGGAAAGGTGAGAACCATCATCAAGGACCTCCACATCGAGCTCATTGACGTGGAGCCCGCGAACGAGACAAGCAGAAAGATATTTCAGCATTTTGACCAAAACGATGAGCCCATCGACCTGATGGAGATCATGAACATTTTTCCCGAATTAATGAGCCCCATTTTCGAGTCTTATTACCAGAATATCAATCTTTATGAAAAACTCAGCATGCACTTTAAAGAAGGATTAACCGGGAGTGTAAACTCTTGGCGTATGGCACTGTATTTCACAGAACTACTGCTCAAGTACGAACCCACCGTGGCTTCCGCCCAGTACATCGGTGATTTCCATACAAAAAACCTCAACTATCTCATTCGGATCCTCAACAGCCACAACCAGGTCTTTTTGCTTGAAGATGCCACGGTTGCATACCTGATCAAACGGAGAAACAAGGCATACCAGGACAGGGAGCCCGACAGGGAATTCGACAAGCTTGTAGAACTATGGTGGTACAATATCAAGGAACGGCCAATTTAATCCACCACCTGTTTCAAACTCGAACGCAACGATATCACTTTTCCGTTCTCACAGCCCACGAATACGTCATTTCCAGAGACCGTGGGAACCGTCTTTACCCTGCTCTTCAGCGAATGCCGCCAATGCAGTGAGCCGGACGCGGCATTAACCGCGTATACCCTGTTACCTGCTGCCAAGTAGACCAGGTTGTTTGCCACGGCAGGAGAATGCGAAATGGCATTCCCGGTGGCATATTTCCACTTCAGTTCGCCACTTGTTTCATCAAGTGCGAACAGTATTCCCTCTACGCTGGTCATGAACACCTTTCCCCTGTATATGACGGGTGTTGACATAACAGAGGTTCCGGCTTTGAATGCCCATTTCTGTTTACCTTCAGCGGCATCCACCGCATAGAAAGTACCGCTGTATGCGCCAACGTAGACAGTATTGTTCTCAACCACGGGTGCGGATGTTACTATCCTGCTGTCAGTATCGAACTTCCACAGGGTCTCACCTTTGTCCAGGTCAAGGCAATACAGTGAGCGATCATCCGTTCCCGTGTACAGCTTCTTACCGTGAACATACGGAGAACTGTACACACCCGCGTCCAGGTCACGGTTCCATAACTCTTTGCCCTTTTTATTAAAAGAATATACCCGACCGTACGCGGTGACCAGGAATATAGTATCATTGACTATCACCGGGCTTGCCCCAAAGAGCAATGCGCCGTAGAGGGGTTTCTGCCATTTTATATTTCCATTTCTTATATCAATGGCATAGAGTTTTTCGTCATGTGATACAATATACAGGTCATTCCCATCAAACGCCGGGGAAGATTCTATTTTTCGTCCCAGGTTTACCTGCCACAATAACTTACCATTGCGATTGAAGGCGTACAGAACACCCTTTTGGGTGCCCGTGAAAACCATATTGCGGTAATATCCCATGTTACCCGTAACCAGGGAACCCACCTTCTTCTGCCAGCGTTCACGGCTTAGTAATTTCTTTTTCACCATGGGGATATTGAGTTTCTTCTTTTCCCCGTCATCCAGTGTCAATTCGGTGGTATACTCTTCGAAACCCCGGGCCATCACTTTTATCTTCAGAACAACATCGGGCCTGGGATTGATGGTAACGCGCCCATATCCCAGCAGCCTTGAATTTACCATGATGGCGCTTCCCTTCACAGGCGTAGTAATTGAGAGCCTGGTGGTCTGCTCCTCTTTCTCTTCGACAATTTCATCGCCCTTCTCTATTACCTGCCTGTGCTCTTCAACTTCTTTTTTCTCAGAATCTTTCACTTCATCCAGGGTAATTTTCACGCTTTCTGATTTTTCCACCAGCACCTTCATTGATCCAGTATCAACTTTTTGCAACGGTACGGTACCTGGTTTCTCTCCTGTTACGGATTCCTCTTCACGAGACATTTTCTTGAATTCTTCCAGTGCGGCGGCTACCGCTTCGTTTACTTCTTCCGCCTTTATATTATCAATTTCCGCAGATTCGTTCGCGGTAAGAATTACCTTCTCTGATTCAACCTGCTTTTTCAACGATGCAAGTTCTTCGGATCTTTCCAGTGTTTCCTCGTCGGCATCTTCAAGAGCCGGCACCCTCTTCTGCAATTCCACTTTACCGTCTACTACAGAAACACGCATCTTTTTCTCCGGGTTCGATTCAACGATGAACCTGGTTCCCCTTACGGCTGCAATTGCAGTTGGTGTTTTGACCCTGAATTCCTCTCCTTTTAAAAGCTTCTTTGGATTGATAACCGATTTTCCTATCTTTAACTCAACAGTGCTTTTTTCAATACCTATTGCACTCTTAAAAAGAGCATCCAATACCAGATGAGAGTTTTCTTTTACAAGGATATGAGAGCTGTCACCAAGTAGAAGATTACACTGTGATAATTCACCTGTTTTCAATTCCTGTCCCTGCTTGAGAACGGTATCCTGCGAAAGAGCGTTCCATTCGTTATCCTTTTTCAGCTGAACGTCACCTATTACCATGGTCACTGTGGCGGTATTTTCTGTGGACGTTTTACTGGTTGAACTGCACTGGATCAAAAAAGTGGCAATGACCATGTTTATTAATAGTATTATACCTGCGTGATATGCTTTTCTCATACAAGCCCCCTTTTGCTGAAACGCCCCAACCCCGGATGATGGTATACTTCACGGCAACAACTCACAATATATATACTTCGGTAGTATGAATAAAATGTAAAAAAAACTAATTCTATTATATAACAATAATCACGAATAATCCATAAAAGCAACATGTTTTTAGTCTGCCCGTACTGTTGATACGCGTTCATTTCCCGGGTAAATCATTCGTTTTTCTGTTATTGACATTATATTCATATTAGATTATTCTTTATCGGTCTGAACAGTACATTAATTGGACGGAACAAATATGGCATCAGAATTGTATGCTGATACTATCAGAATAGTTTACCATAATGACTACGAAAGCAACTATACTACCGCGTCATGCGAAACTCCGTCACGCGTGCATGCGGTAATTGAGCATCTTGATGGACGGTTCCCCGTTATACAACCAGGCGCATGTACCGAGGAAGATCTTTTACTGTGCCACTCCAGTGGACTCATTACCCTGGAAAAGCAAATGCCTGACCGTTTTAACACGGCCCTTCTTGCGGTGGGAGGCGCCATCTCCGCCGCACGCCTGGCCCTTGATGGATTCACACCTTTTGCCCTGGTCCGGCCTCCTGGACATCACGCCAACCCTGATCATAACTGGGGATTCTGCTTTTTCAATAACATGTCAATCGCGATAATGAAACTCCTGGAAGAAAAAGAGATCAATTCAGCCACGATTCTTGATATTGATCTCCATTTTGGGGACGGAACAGAATCAATTTTTAAATCACGTAAAGACGTACACGTCCTCAACATACAATCTTCCAATCCTGCTGATTTCATCAAGTCCACTGAATCTTCCCTGAATTCCGTCAAGGATTCAGACATAATTGGCATATCGGCAGGCTTTGACCAGTATGAGAAAGACTGGGGAGCAAATCTTTCAACGGATGATTACAGGAAGATAGGTCAGCTTTCAGGACAATTTGCCAGGGAGAAGTGCCGGGGAAGGATCTTCTCGGTACTGGAAGGGGGCTATTACGTTCCCGACCTGGGTAAAAACGTGGAATCCCTGCTGATGGGCATACGGCAGGGTCTTTCATGAAACGAAAAAGAGTACCATAATGCCATTCTTCACTAAATACGGAACCATCATTGTAAAGCTGTTCGTCTATAACCTTGTACTGGCAGCAGG
>CAYFSO010000026.1:0-28608 GCA_964345775.1 uncultured Leptospiraceae bacterium
GGTTGAAAAAATTTTAAAAAAGAGTGGAATTCAGGAGGGTTTGTGCCTTGTAAACGCAATGCACATAACCGCCTCTGTCTACATCAATGATGCGGAAAGCGGCCTCATACAGGATTTCGATGATTTCCTGGAAGAACTTGCACCGCATGAACCCTTGAGCAAATACCGTCATAACAGGACCGGTGAAGATAATGGTGACGCGCATATAAAACGTACCATAATGGGACGTGAAGTTGTGGTAGCCGTTACCAACGGAAAACTTGACTTCGGACCATGGGAACAGATCTACTACGGCGAGTTTGACGGCAGGCGGCCCAAAAGGGTCATGGTAAAAATAATAGGTGAATGAGAATGCGGCTGGTCGACGTGCATTGCCACCTGAACAGCAGTTACTTTGATGATACTCTTGACGAGATAATCAACGATGCCACGAAGGCGGGGCTGGTTGCCATGATAACCAATGCCACATCCCCGGGTGACTGGAAGGATACTACCGCACTGGCATCACGGTATGACCGTGTTTACTGTGCTCTGGGAATACATCCATGGTACATCGATGAGAAGGGATCGTTCATGATACATGAACTGCCCTCATTCATGAGTGCTGATACAGTGGCCATTGGTGAATGCGGCCTTGACAAAAAAATAAGCAAGCCTGACTTCCAGCTCCAGCAGTCCGTCTTTGAAGACCAGGTGGCAATGGCACGTCAGCTCAACCTTCCCCTCATTATTCACTGCAGGGGTGCTTTCTCTGAGCTTATACAATCATTTAAACGAACGGGCATTCCCGAGGCGGGTGGAGTGATACATTCCTACTCCGGGAATGTTGAAATCGCTAAACAGCTCATCCCATATGGCATGTCTTTTTCCATGGGAGGTGCGGTTACACACCGTAACAGCAAAAAGAAAGAAAAGGTCCTTAAATATATTTATCCCGATCACCTGGTACTTGAAACCGACAGCCCGGACATTCCCCCTGTTGAAAAAAGAGATACCGTAAATGTGCCTGCCAACATACGGTACAACCTCACGGCAGTTTCTGAAATAATGGGTATACCCGAAACGGAAATAGCCGAAAATACTACCAGGAATGCTGCAAAGAAATTCGGATTACCATTGTGACAAGGTCATCAAGAACAGAACTATTGATCGGCAAGGAAGGTGTCGATAAGCTGGCACGGGCGCATGTGCTTGTAGCCGGTCTTGGCGGTGTTGGATCTTTTGCCGTAGAAGCCCTTGCAAGGGCCGGGGTTGGGCACCTGTACCTTGTGGACTATGATACCGTCGATCCGTCTAATATCAATCGCCAGCTGTTGGCACTGGAAAGTACCATAGGGACGCCAAAGATTGATGTGGCACTCTCAAGGATTTATGACATCAATCCGGATATTTCAGTTACAGCAATACGGGAACGTCTTACAATTGAAAACTGCGGTTCTTTGATCCCCGGGACTGTTCAATACGGCGTGGACGCCATTGACGAGAGGGAACCCAAGATCAAGCTGATGGTTGAATTATATAACCGGGATCTTGATTTTATTTCCTGCATGGGTGCCGCGCGGGCTTTTGATCCCCTGCAGTTAAAGATACATGACATAAGCAAGACGCAGTATTGCCCACTGGCAAAAAGGATCCGCAAGAGATTAAAACAGGATGGGATTATACGGGGAGTAACCTGTATATATTCCGAAGAACACCGTCTGCATATTAATGGTATTGACAGGAGTGAAACCACGGGAGGAGTTCTGGGCAGCCTTTCCTACATGCCGGGGATAATGGGCCTTATGGCTGCTTCTCATGTAATACGAAAGATCTTACACATGTAAATCAGGATAGTTCGATGCTTCAGTGATTCCCCTCAATCCCCATTGACGCTATGACCATTACCGCTTCGTATGAGGACAACTCTGTAAAAAGAACGGGGATGTTTTCATCATCGGCCCTTTGAATATACTCATCACCGGGCTTAATGCCGCCCGTAATTACAATGCCCGCAAAATCCTTCAATGATGCCACCGCAATGGCATTTGGATGGGTCAGCATGGTTATCCATACATTACCCTTTCGTCCATTTGCATTCACATCACTCAGCATGTCCCCCGCGTATCCACCTGAAACCATCTGGGACAAGTCCCCGTTCTCATTCAGCAATGAAAAATTTGATCTTTCCAGAACCTGCTGCATGGTAATTGCCATAGTTCCCGCTCCCCTGCCTGTATTTCCAAGATGGATATATACGTATACCCTTGTTCCTACACCCGGTTTGGAATAGATAGCCAGCTTATGCGCATATTTCTTTATATTGGGCAAGCCCATTCCCGCGCCGAAACCGAGTCTCCTCACTTCCTCTGACGCGGTGGAGAACCCTTCCTGCATAGCCAGCCTGATATCCTCTATTCCACCGCCCCGGTCCTTAATTACTATCTTAATATCCTGATCGTTAAAGTAAATGAAAAAATAACCCACATCTGCATAAGAAACAACGTTGATCTCTGATTCGTATATTACTATTGCCACCCGCTGAATAACAGGGCCGGGATAATCATGCTCCTTGAGAAGACGCTTGATGGACGTGGAAATTTTGCCAGCGTTGGCAAAATCCCCCTTCTTCAGTGTAAAGGCATACACTCCAACCATTTTTTTACACTTAATCCACCTTATCTATGGATGCCTTGATCCCTGCCCCATGCAATCTTCCACATGTTTCAAACATTATACATTTTGTACGCAACATGGGAATATTCTTTCTCTTTGCCAGTTCCACTGTATCCATCTGAGGAACTTTACCCCTTACAAATACTACGCCGACCAGGTCAAGCACCTCCACCGTCCTTATCACCTGTGGATTGGTCAATCCCGTTATAAACAGGGCATGTTCCTTGGCATACGCAAGGACATCACTGAGAAGATCCGATGCAAAGGCTGTCTGAACATCTATATCATCCAGCATCTCTTCTCCGTTCAGGACATCGGCGTCAAGCAGTTCTCTAATTTCAGATAATTTCATAAATGTTATGTTACTACTCAGATATTATCAAAAACAACAATCATTTTCTCTATAAATGAAGAGCAATAGTGATAATTCCTTCCGCCGAAGAGGGGGAACCATCATATAATTATTCATTTTACGATGATCGAATCTTTTAGTCATGACAGCCGGGTAGTTACACGTCAAGAAATAAATCCAGTGATTAGCACATGCATAAATAATATTTTTCTTGAAAAATACGGCTCACCCTGCATATACTTATTGTGGTAAGAAAAAACAGTAAAATCTGCATTGGAGCTTTACGTGTATATTAAATATTTAAAGGCGTTGCTAAGTATCATACCAGTATTTTTTTGTATATTCGTGATCCCTGCGGCAGCTGAAAATTCTATTGAACTGGCCGAAGAAAACAGGGAATTCTGGAACGACCTGATGGAAGACTCAAATATACAAAATAAAAACCTGTTATATGCCAGTTACGTGGCATACCAGGACAGCTTGAACGACCTGTCCATCGAATCCTTCCAGGAATGCATAGATCAAAACAGGGATAATGAACGCATTCTTGGAATATCTCACTATTATATTGGGAAGAACTGGTACAAGCTTGGAGATTTCCAAAAGGCGCTGAACCATTTCCTGGCAGTACCGCGTTACGATCTTGGAGGTTTTCCCAAGATCAAGTACGCTAATTATATCAACCTTGCCCTGACACTTCACCAGATGGAACAGAACAATAAGGCAAGAATATACCTCCAGAAGGTTAAGGAAGAGAACAGCCCGCCTGAATACCAGAAAATGGCCGACACTATTCTGCTGCAGATGAACTAAATACCCAGGATCAGTTTTGCCGTGGAGAAATAGATCAACACACCCGTCATGTCCACCAGGGTGGTTAGAAGCGGACTTGACACCACGGCCGGGTCAAGGTCCAGCTTTGTTGCAACCAGAGGGATCACTGAACCAAATACTGTTGACCACACCACCTGTACGGTCAGCGCAAGTGATATTACCAGTGATATACTTTGCAACGACAGTATCGGTGGTATTGACACGTTGCCCGACATGAACAACACCCTGCAATAAGTGATCAGCCCCAGGCAGATTGCCAGCATAATGCTTATTGCCAGCTCCTTCCATACAACTTTCAGTATGTCCCTGTACCCGAGTTCATTCAAGGTAAGGGCGCGAAGCACCACCGTTGCAGCCTGTGAACCCGTATTCCCACCCGTCGCCGTCAACATGGGCATGTAAAACGCAAGTATTATCAGTGACTCCAGGGTATCCTGGAACCCCTGCACGATCAAGCCGGTTAAAAGACTTAACATGCCCAGTGTTATTACCCAGAACGCCCTCTTCCTGAAATGAACGAAGGCAGGGACATCCAGGTATTTTTTCTCCTCA
The DNA here is from genome assembly GCA_964345775.1 of uncultured Leptospiraceae bacterium. Lineage (GTDB taxonomy): Bacteria > Spirochaetota > UBA4802 > UBA4802 > UB4802 > M55B154. Next base: position 4,394 of record CAYFSO010000026.1, read on the forward strand.
ACCCGACCGCTAATAGCCATCAATCGTTCCATGTCTTCTGTCTGCTCTTCTCTCAGAATATCAATGGCATCATCATGTGTAATAATTCCACATAAACGGTTATTATAATCCACAATGGGCAGCGCGATAAGGTCGTAATCCTCAATTAGCTGTACCGCCTTTTCCTGGTCATCATCCACGTAGGCATATATTACCTCTGTTTTCATTATACTGGATATCTTCTGTTTTGGACGGGAAAGGATGAGTCTTCTCAGTGAAACGAAACCAATAAGCTTTTCATGCTGGTCGGTAACGTAGATGTAGTAAATGGTTTCCTTGGATGGAGCTTCCCTCCTGATCTTCTTTATAGATTTCTCAACGATATCATCCTCCACCAGGGTGGCAAAGTCTGTTGTCATTATGGCACCAGCAGTGCCCTCGCTGTACGATGTCAGGTTTATGATATCATACCGTTCACGCGGTGGAAGCAAAAGGAGAAGTTTATCAGCAACATCTTTTTCAAGATGCTGAAAAAGGTCCGCCCTGTCATCATGGGACATCTGCATAAGAAGATCTGTAACATTCTTTTTTAGTGGACCAGACACGAGGGCCACCTGCACGTCCATGTCCAGGTAGGTAAATATTTCAGCGCGCCTGTACACATCAACAAGGTTCAGTATTTTCCATATTTCCTCGGGATTCAGAAGACCGAGGTATTCAGCGATCTCCTTCTCATGCTGCTCGGCAAGAAAGGATTTCAATACGGAAAACCTTTTTCTTTTCAACAGGTCTCTTAGTTCCGGAACCAGTATGGGATTTTTCATTCACTGCCTCCTTGCCGCAAAGGTGATGACAGGTAATAATAATATATATAGCCAAGCAGCTCCCGCAGGGAAACCGCTGTTTTCTTTAATGAATAAACCCCGGGTAAAAGATCATCATAATGGATCCTTTTTTTTATTTCACCCATTTTCCCAGATGCATGCGGTACCACATCGATACCGGCCTTCTTGAATATCATCTTTGATCTTTTTACGTGATACGCAGATGTAACCAGCACCCCGCGTTTATATCCCTTATCGATAAATATTTTTTTTACGTAATCCGCGTTTTCCCCTGTATCACGGCTCTTACGTTCCAGTATAATATCCTTTCCTGGAACACCAAGATCCTTCAAAAATCTACCCATCAGCCCTGATTCGTGTTGTTCTGATCCGGGACTGCCGCCTGATATAATTATGGGCTTTCTGGACATGGCATAGATCCTTACCGCGTCAACCACCCTGCTCATCACATCAGGTGGTATGGAATCCTTTCCGCTCAGATCATCAACACCTTCAACAACTCCCCCGCCCAGTAAAATGATAACGTCAATATTTTTTTCAGGATGATAAACATTTTCAGATTCAACCAGTGACAGTATACCGTTCCCCGTTAGAGGTATTGATATGGTGTACAACAGCACCCCCATCAGGAGACAAAATACCCCCGCCGTTTTCTGTTTTCGACGAAGGAAGAGAACTCCCATCACGACGTGAATCATTATTACGATCCCCGGTATGGTGACAAGGGAACTGGCAATTTTCTTAAATATAAAGAGCATATTATCCTGTCTTGTGAAAGGCCCTGTACCATGATACAAACTTTTCCAGCCCTTCCTCTACAGGTGTGACTGGATAATACCCTACCGCCGTTGACAGATCATCGATATCTGCATACGTGGCAACCACATCACCCGGCTGCATGGGAAGAAACTCCATGTTTGCCTCTTTATCCAACAGGTTTTCAAGTATATTGATAAAGTCCATTAAGCCCACGGGACTGTTATTGCCAATATTGTACACCCTGAATGGAGCACTGCTGCTGCCCGGGTCCGGATGCATGCTATCCCAGTTTTCCGTGGATCCAGGGATCTTCCAGGTTATTCTATACACACCTTCAACGATATCGTCAATATACGTGAAATCCCTTTCCATGTCCCCGTAATTAAAAACCTTTATCTGCTCTCCCTTGACGATCGCATCGGTAAAAAGATAATATGCCATGTCTGGGCGCCCCCATGGGCCGTATACAGTAAAGAAACGCAAACCAGTTGACGGGATGCCGTAAAGATGTGAATATACATGTGCCATCAACTCGTTAGATTTTTTACTGGCAGCATACAGGGATACCGGGTGGTCTACATTGTCATGCACCGAGAAGGGTATCTGGGTATTCATGCCATATACTGAACTTGAAGAGGCATACACCAGGTGCTTCACCTCGTTATGGCGGCAACCTTCAAGAATGTTTAAAAATCCAACTATATTACTGTTTATATACGCCCCGGGATTCTCTATACTGTAGCGAACTCCGGCCTGTGCCGCAAGATGTATAACATACTCAAATTTTTCATCTTTAAAAAGTTTTCCAATACTATCAGGATCAGCCAGGTCAATCCGGTGAAACCGGTAACCTTCGTATTCCTTTTGCAGCAAGCCGTTTCTTGCCTCTTTCAGGGATACATCATAATAGTCATTCATATTGTCAATGCCAACCACTTCAATACCCTCTGAAAGCAATCTTCTTGCCACGTGGAATCCAATGAAACCCGCTGTACCTGTAACCAGTAACTTCATATTTACTCCTGGAATTGATAAGAATTATTACATCAATGGTCTCTATTACTGCATACTGTTATAATGGAAAAGAATTCAATAATAAATTTAAAAATATTGTTACTACTCAGCTATTATCAAAATAACGATCATTTTCTCTATGTAGAACTGAAATATTGACAGGTCCCCCCGCCTTCGGCGGGGGAACTGTTATATTATTATTCATTTTATGATGACTGGATCTTTTAATCATGACAGCTGAGTAATTACAAAATATTATACAAATAAAAACTCCCTGTCAGTGAAACAACAGGGAGCACCCGTGTAACTCAGCAGTATCCTGTTTGATGATCAGTATTTGGTTGATTCTTCCAGGAACTCTTTCATTGTCTGTTCGGCATCCTTCATTCCCTTGTAATACGTTTCAGCAACATTTAATAGAGAATCATAAAAATAGGTCAGGTGGGGTATATAAAAATCCCTTTTCAGGTCGCTCCTTACCGGAAAAGCGGTATTGTTCTTAATATCTCCCAGTTTTTCCCCGTCTACTATTTTGGTCCCATTCATTATATGAGTAAAAATTATATCATCTGTACCGGCGGCCGTTGGAGAATTATCAACTATTCGGACCTCGTTTGAAGTATCCTCGTAATAATTCTTTTCAAGAATTATTGATTCTATCTTGTTAACAGTATTTCCGTTGGTGTAGATGATCATGGATCTTTTCTGCAGGGCCCTCACTCTACCCGGGTTAAACTCATCACGGTCAAAATTATGTTTTTCCATTTTTATGTAATTATCCCCAAGGCTATATGTCATGCGGAATGGGACCAGGCGAATATCCTTGATGGTCAACAACTTGTACTTTGATATGACCTCTTCTATCTTTTTGCTCAGGTCAACAACCTGTTTATCAAGCATTTGGCCATCTTTCTCTAGTTCCTTCGATGCCAGCTTGTATTTCTGCCCTTCTTTTTCTGCATCCTGGCTGAATCCCAGTGAAAAACTGAGTACAACACATGCAATAATTGATAAAACCGTGAACAACCTCTTATTCATGAATATCCTCCAGTATAATTGCCTATAGCTTCCGATTGACAATATCAAGAATCGTTTATCTAATCAATAAATTATTAATACAACGGGTAAAAATTTCAATAATAATTTTATTGAGTCTTTTAATCATGACAGATGAATAGTTACGATTTTTTATTTGCTAATATGCACCGGCAATAATATCTTGCCTTGCAGCAATAAAATGATATGATAATGACCAGCGAACAGGACAGCACACAACATGAAAACAATACTTATTGTTGATGCAACAGACTACAGGGAACATCTTGAAAAGCTGCTGATAGATAACGGGTACGATGTTATCTCCTCTGACTCGGCTTTTGATGCCATGGGTAAATTGAAAACCTTTGATATTGACCTGGTGGTCTCACAGGTAGAATTACCGGGTGATAACGCCTTTGACCTGTACAATTACCTGACATCACACTATACATTTATTCCTGCTATAATGATCTCCCACAGGGATATAGATTCTTTTTTTGACAGGATATTCAGTGAAGGTATAGGAAATGTACTTCCCGCACCCGTAGATGAGAATGAATTCCTTAATCTTGCCGATAAACTGATAAAAAAGAGTAATATCTTCGGTCTCAGCAATTACATGACAGATATTTTAGAAACAAAGCGCATACGGATAACCTCATCGGGGCAGATCCAGAAAGCCATAAACATGGTACTTAATAAAATTGAAGAATGGGGATTTCACATTTACAACAGGATGGTGGTTATGCTGGTCCTTAATGAAATGGCCATCAACGCCATATACCATTCCCATGGTTATACCAGGGAAAAGGAGGCCCGTTTACCAGTCACCCTTAAGGAAGGAGAATACGTTGATATTTACATTGCTCGGAACAGGGACACCTATGGAATTGCAATTAACGATTACAGGGGAAAGCTCACCAAGCAGAGAATACTTGAAAGCATACACAACATGATAGAACAGGAACAGCTGATACTCAAGGCAGCTGAAAGCGGTGATGATATATCAGAACTCATATCGGAAACAGGGCGGGGAATTGACCTTGTTCGCAAGCTTACCGGTGAATATTACTTTATCATCAAGAAAGACGTGCGCACCGAAATAATACTCCTGTTCACTCCCCGGGACCAGGGGGAACAGCCGCCCCTTTCTTCACTCAAGATCATTGAAGATAAAAGAAAAGAGTGAAGAGAGTAAGAGGATACCAGAGTATATTATAAGACCTATACTTACAAACCATGGCCAGAATACAGGTGTGCACAGGGCTATATATGTTGACCCGAGTATGCTGCATGCCATTGCAACAAGGGCATTCAATTCAGTTACTTTAACGCGTAAAGCAGCCGTAACAAACACCCCCAGTATACCCCCGTACGTTATGGATGTTATGGCCAGTCCCAGCTCAACAAGAGGGCTGCTGGTGTTCTGCACCCCCACTGCTATTCCCATTATCACTACTGTCCAGATGAAGGCGACCATCCTTGATAACCTCATTTTTCCTTTCCCGCTCATGGAACGGGAATCAATATCGATCACATCATAAAGCGTGGAGGCAGAAAGGGAATTGATGGATGAACTCAATGTTGACATGGCCGCGGCAAAAATGCCTGCAAGCATAACACCTTTCAATCCAGGGGGAAGCGTATTCACTATAAAGTAAGGTATTATTTCATCACTCCGTGTAAATTCCAAACCCTGCAGGTGAACGGACAGGAAAGCACCCAGCAGCAAAAACAAGGCGAACTGCAGGAAAACAAAAACTCCGCTTCCAATCATGGCTTTCTGCGCATCTTTGCGTGAACGGCATGAAAGGACGCGTTGCACTATCAGGTGATCGATGCCGTGCGAAGAGATGGAAAGAATTGCCCCGCCAATTATGCCTGAAAAGATGTTATAATTCCCGAACAATGATGAACCTCCATTTGAGAACCCCGTGGAAAAGATTTGGAGGTTATGCATGGATATACTGTTCATAAATTCCGCCAGGGGTAATCCCGATGCATGAAGAACTATATACATTCCAGCAATGGCACATGCCAGGTAAAGAAACAGCTGAATTGAATCGACAATAATTACTGATCGTATTCCCCCGTAAATGGTATACACCAGCGTGGCAAGTCCTATTACAAGGATGGACACCGGGTATTCCCAGCCCATGAGAAAAGTCAGGGGTATGGCTGTTGCGAACAATCTCACGCTATCGGCAAGAAGCCTGGTTACATGGAAAATTATTGATACGATCCTCCTTGAATTGAAGCTGAACCTGTTCTGAAGGTACTGGTATACCGTTTCAAGCTCACCCGAGAAATAACGCGGTATGAAAAATAACGCTACTATTACACGCCCCACAAGGTACCCGATCACGATCTGCAAAAATCCCATTCCCGATATATAGGCAAGCCCCGGTATTGATATGAACGTAAGGGTGCTGGTCTCTGTGGCCACAATGGAAAAGCAGGCAACCCACCAGGGGATGGACCTGCTTCCAAGAAAATAACCTGAAAGGTCCTTTTTCCCGGAAAATACTATCCCGATCACATTTATGAGTAACAGGTATCCTGCGATTATCAGTAAATCGATGTGTATCATTTTATTATGCCCCCGTGATGCCCGCGAACATCAATCGTATAAATGCAGCCTGCTTTTATCGTTTTTGAACTGCCGGTGTACGTCCTTCACATAGTCACCTATGACTGCCAATGTATCGCCCCTTAGTATCATTTCACGTATCCCGCTGCCGCCGCAGAGCAGGTCAAATGCCGGATACAGACTGTTAAACTCGTACACGCCGTGCAGAAACTCAAAAGACTCCCCGTAAAGGTCTGCGCAACCCTTGATCAGTGCCAGGCCGGAAAGAAATGACTGGTCCGTTGATCCATTAATTACCTGGACATAGACCCCGCCCGCAATTTCACCATGATACTTATTAGCCCAGGGCTTGAAATAGACAGGCCTGTATACGAAGTCAGTTAGTTGGCTTACCCGTGAAATATGAGATGCCAGCTCAAAAGGATCAACACAGGGTGCACCTGACAGGTGAAAAGGGGACGCGGTTCCACGACCCTCAGAAAGATTAGTCCCTTCCAGCAGGCACATGCCGGGATACAACAGGGCCGTATGGAAGGTTGGCATGTTTGGTGATTGTGGTATCCAGGAGTCTGCATACGATGGGAAACTCATGTGTCGTTCCCAGCCCGTACATTTCACAACGGTAAGGTCAACATCGAGCCCCTGCACGTCCCTGTACAGGTATGCAAGTTCTCCGGCAGTAAGTCCATGCCGCACCGGGACATTAAACACACCAACGAAGGAGGAATATGATTCTTCAAGCATTGGCCCTTCAACGATAAGTCCGCCAAGCGGGTTTGGCCTGTCAAGTATTACCATCTCAATGCCGGTTCCATGAAGTTCATCCATGATCAAGGCCATGGTATTGGCATAGGTATAATACCGGGTACCTATATCCTGTATATCAAATACTATCTTTTCGATATCCTGCAGCAGCTCTTTACGGGGAACCAGTGATCCCTGGTTATTCCCGTACAGGCTCACCAGTTTCGTGTGGAAGCCTGGTTGCCAGTCAACCGCCACCTGGTCCTGCTCGGTTGCAAATAAGCCGTGTTCCGGAGAAAATATTATACCTGGAGAACACCCCTTTCTGCGCAGCACATCCCAGCTGTATTCCCAGTCAGACGTCAATGATGTCTGGTTTGCCACCATGGCATAAGCCGGGTACTTTTTCGGGTCAATATTTTCAAGCCAGATGTCCAGGCCATTTACTATCATCTTCATTTACACCTTTAGAGCATTATCGTCCATCACTATAACACCATCATAATTCGCGCTTTGAGGCACATGGCTGCCCGGAAGTAATACCGAGTTCTGAACCATGGATCCCGTTTCAACATTGCTTCCCTTGCCTGAAACCGTATGAATTATGCGTGCTCCTTCACCTTTTTGTACATCTTTATCCTCTATGACCGGCACAATATTATCATTCATGTTCAAAAAGCGTTGCCGCCAGTATTGGATGTTATCCATGATATCCATGTTCACCCGATGGTATGCATCAACTGTTCCCACGTCAAGCCAGTATCCATCATGCTGGTAAAATGAAAGCTCGTGGTTCTCAACGAGGGAGGTATACCCTGTATATACGATACTGGAGAATCCTTGCTCAAGGTACCGAAAGATCCGTGGTGTCAGTATGGCCATGCCGGTATAGGTATACGGTGAACTGCTTTCCCTGTAAAAAGTATAATTAATGTCTTTTATGATTCCATTTGCGACATACACCGGCCTTGCAGGGTTCCCGGTATCTTTCAAAACCAGCATACCCTCGCTTTGTGAAGACCCAAACGCATCAACGAGGGCGTGTATTGATATATCGAAGATGGCGTCACTATTACACAGCAAAAACGTATCATCTTTTAAAAGACCCTCGCACTTTTTCAGGCCTCCCCCGGTCCCGAGTATTTCATCCTCACAGGAAAAATGGATATTTATACCAAAGTTATCATTCTTGTTGAAAAAGCTTTTAATATCATCCGCCATGTAATGGAGATTACATATTACATCCCTGATCCCGGCTTCTTTCATAAGCAAGATGGAGTAGAGAATTGATGGTACATTACATATGGGCATCAGCGGCTTGGGGAAAGTGTTTGTGAGGGGCCGCAGACGGGTTCCGAATCCTGCCGCAAATATGAATCCCTTCACATGGCATCTCCGGTTATATCCTGCAGAAGCCGGTGGATTTTGGCCAGGAGGGGATGACGGGATGCATAATCAGGCAGGTAGTTAGAGGTTCGTGGCATGAACGCTTCGTAAAGGGAGTTTTCCCTTACAGCAGACTGGAAACCAAAAGTGCCCAGCGCTTTCACGTTTCGTTGAAACGCAACGTGATCAAAATAATACAGAAACTGGTCGCGGGACAAACTGTGAATTTTTGCATCGTAAGAAAGTTCATAATAATACCATAGAAGATCCTGAAAAAAAGTATCCTCAAGACCCACGTACGAGTCGCGAAGCAGCGAAGCCACGTCGTACTGCGGCAGGCCCATCCTGGCATCCTGGAAATCAATGATATACAGCGTTTCTTCATGAAGCATCACATTGCGGCTGTGATAGTCCCGGTGGGTCAATACAAAATCTGAAGGAGAATCCAGAACGGAAGCCAGTTCGGCAAAAGCGGATACCAGCTCCCGCTCCAGTGAAGAAGGGATGTCCACTTTCAGAAAGTTTTTTACCATGTGTTCTATGAAAAATTCCAGTTCATACAATAACTTATTCGAATCAAATGCAATACTGAACGGCGGACCCTGTATGGCCGGATAATCTGAAGGGTGCACCTGTTGCAACAGAATAATATAATGCATCAATTCATGGTAAATCCATTCCAGCTCACCGGGTGTTTTCTGCAAAAACACGTCTTCCAGCAGTGTATCCCCGCAGTCCTGAAGGATGAGAACACCTTCACTGGCATCCCTCATGTACAGTTCCGGCACCGGTATTCCCCTGTCCTGGAAAATACCATATACCGTTTCATACACGTATTCACCCTCTTCTGCGGCCAGGGGATCCAGGCAGACGATACACGTCCCCTCCCCTCCTTTTGCACGGTAGTAATGCCTCGTTGAGGCATCACCCCGCAAACGCTTCAACCTGAAAGGCATGCCACACCTCGCTGAAATAGTTTTCCTTGATACTTCATTCAAATCCATGGCCATTTATTTGAGCCTGCCGGTTCACCACTTTAGTCAGCACTTCTCCTTAGAAATGCCGGGATATCCAGGTCCTCGTTGGACAGGTCTTTCATGCGCTTCTTGTAATCAGTTGTGAAAACCTGCTGCATGTTGGCCGGGATCCTCTTTTCAATACGATCATTGTTTTTCCCTTCAATGACCGTCAGCGGAGTTCCCGTCTGCCTGTCCATCTCGCTCTGAACCGGCTTTGAAAGCATGTTCTGCTTCCTGTCAAACCCGGTGGCGATCACCGTTACCCTGACCCTTTCGTCCAGCGCCGCGTCAATGGTTGTACCGAAAATGATATTGGCCTCTGGATCAACCTGCCGGTTGATGATATCGGTAACCTCGTTTACCTCGTGCAGCGAGAGATCATTTCCGCCGGCTATGTTGATGAGAACCGCCTTTGCCCCTTCTATGCTGGTTTCTTCAAGAAGGGGGCTGTTGATGGCCATCTGTGTTGATTCCACCGCCTTGTTCTCACCTGAACCCAGGCCAACACCCATGAGGGCGTCACCGGTTTCCCGCATAACCGTGCGGACATCCGCGAAATCCACGTTCACCAGCCCGGTCACCATTATGATGTCAGCAATTCCCTGCACGCCCTGTCGAAGAATATCGTCAGCAAGCTTGAAGGCATCCTCGATGGGTGTTTTTCTGTCAATGATCTTCAGCAACAGGTCATTGGGGATAGTGATCATGGTGTCCACCTTGTCCTTCAATGCTTTGATACCATCTTCGGCATACTGCATGCGGCGTTTTCCTTCCGCCTTGAATGGCTTGGTAACCACTCCCACCACAAGGCAGTTGTGTTCATTGGCAATTTCTGCAATAACGGGAGCAGCCCCCGTACCGGTACCACCGCCCATGCCGGCGGTAACGAAGACCATGTCGGCACCTTTAAGGGCCTTGTGGATCTTGTCCCGGTCTTCATTGGCCGCTTCCCGTCCTACCTCGGGATCAGCCCCCGCTCCCAGGCCCCTGGTAAGCTTGTTACCTATCTGTATCTTGTTCTGGGCCAGGGAAGCCCTGAGCTGCTGTGAATCAGTATTCAGCACGATAAACTCGATGCCTTCCATCCCCGTGGAGATCATCCTGTTTACCGCGTTTGTACCTGCTCCACCAACGCCTACTACTTTAATGACAGTGTTCAATGGTTTTTCTTCTTCGAGTTTAAACATCCCTTCCTCCTTCAGTAATTATGTCTCATTAGTGAATCTATCTTCGCGTCGTTTCAACGCATTACTGTATATTATAAATAATCTTCAAAAAGTCGCTTAATTTTATCCTTCAGGGAGACGCCCCCCTTCTTCCCGGCCCGGGGCTTTTTGCTCCTGAACTGGCTCATCTTGATCCCGTACTTGAGCAGCCCAACACCATTAGAATACAGTGGTGTTGAAACCACGTCCCTGAGCCCTGATACTTCGGCTGGTATCCCCACCCGTACCGGCATATTGAACACCCGTTCTGCAGCATCGACGGCACCTTCCATCATGCTGCTTCCACCGGTGAGCACGATACCCGCTGCCAGTATGTCCTTCTTGCCGCTCTTGATCAGTTCCTGGTCAACCATCTCCATGATCTCTATCATCCTTGGCTCTATGATCTGTGCCAGCTCCTGTCTAAAAAGCCTCCTTGGGGCTCGCCCCCCCACCGAGGGTACCTCGATGGTTTCGGACGCGTCGATCAGGTCCACTACCCCGCAGCCATACTTCTTTTTAATAACTTCGGCTGAATCAAGGGGGGTCCTTAACCCAATGGAAATATCATTGGTAACATGAATGCCACCGATGGACAATACCGATGAGAATGCCACCCCGCCTTCAACGTACACGATCAAGTCGGTTGTACCACCCCCGATATCAACCAGTGCCACGCCAAGATCACGCTCGTCACGGCTGAGTGTTGCCTCGCCGGCCGCAAGGGGTGAAAAGATCATGTCGGCACAATGGAACCCCGCCTTGTTCACCGATTTCAACAGGTTCTGTATGCTTGCACTGGCACCCGTAATAATATGAACTTCTGCTTCAAGACGGACACCGCTCATGCCAATGGGGTCCTTGATGCCGGTCTGGTCATCCACCGAGAATTCCTTGGAGAGCACATGTACGATCTCCCTGTCCATGGGAATGACCACCGCCTGCGCGGCTTCAATTACGCGTTTTATCTCAATGGGGGTTATGGTACGGTTCCTGTTGGCAACAGCAACCACCCCGCGTGAATTTTCTCCTTTCACATGCTGACCGGTAACCCCAACAAATACTGAGCTGACTTCGCTTCCTGCCATCAATTCGGCATCTTCAATGGACTTCACAATGGAGGACACGGTGTTATCGATATTCACAATGATACCGTTTTTCAGGCCACGGGAGGGAGCGGTACCCACCCCGGCAATTTCTATCTGTCCGTTCTCGTTCAGAAAACCGATCACGGCGCATGTTTTGGTGGTCCCTATGTCAAGACCGACAACAACCTGTTCCATTGCTCTTCTCCTTCAGTAATTTCACCACGATGCTGCCATCCTGTCGTCCACGAGTATTTTCTCCGGATATGAGCCTTTCCTGTCAAGATAACCCAGTATATAATTTATCGTCATAAACTGTTTCAGCTTTGAATGGCATGTAAAGACTGTTCTTCTTCCCTTGAGATGTACCCGTATGCTGCTGGTGTCCGTACAGTCTATTTCAGTTATTTCTGCCAGCAGTGGTACATTATTCGCCCTGAGGTGCCGCATGATCCTGAATATTTCAAGTATTCTCTCCGAAAACCTGTTCTTGAAAATGTCACTGGCAGAAATAAGTACGACTGGTATATCTTCCGCATGTACGGTACCTGCAGACAGAATATTCAATGATTCGTCCAGTTCAAATGGCACAAGCCTGTCACCTTTATCCAGCATAACCAGGTACGCAGGCCTGTTCTCAACCACGAACACCACTATGCTGTCATCCTTCTGCACAACCCTGAACGACTTGACCATTCTTGAAGAGGAAAGCCACCGTTCCAGCGCGTCTACGTCTATGATAATGGCATTTTCTTCCAGTTTTACAGGGACGTTTCGTATTATCTCATATTTCGAAAGATAATTCAAACCCCTGAAGTCTATAGTATTCACACGTACCACGTTGCCAACTCCATAACATTCATGTACATTCCATGCCGCAAGGAACAGGAATAGCATGATGGCAACTGGTACCAGCGTGATATGTGTTTTTCTTATCTTCATTGCACTGTTACTTCTCATACTTCTCCATGAGCTTTTCAAATATCATGGGTCCCGCCTTGTATATATCGCCAGCCCCCAGCGTAAGTATGATGTCTCCTTCTCTGGCCACCGACAGCACCCTTTCAGGTATATCATCAAAACTGGTAATGATATCAACATCCTTTTCTTCATGCCTGGTTATGGCAGTTCTTATCATTTCCGCGTTCACCCCTTCAATGGGTTCTTCACCGGCCGCGTATATCTCTGTTATCATCAGCACGTCAGCCATTGGGAAGGCCTGTCCAAATTCATCGCATAACATCTTCGTTCGCGAGTACCTGTGCGGCTGAAAGATCACCACCAGCCTCCTGTCCAGGTTCTTCAATGCTTCAAGGGTTGCCCGCACTTCGGTAGGGTGATGCCCGTAATCATCAATAACGGTTATTCCGTTGATCTCGCCAATATGTTCCAGCCTGCGTCCTACCCCTTTGAATTCCGCAATTCCCTCGGCGATCACCGGGAATGGTATTTCAAGTTCAAGGGCCACGGCTACTACCGAGAGGGAGTTCACCACGTTATGTTCTCCCAGCAGGCTGAGAGATATATCACCAAGTCTTTCTTCCTTAAAATAGCAGGTATATACAGTTCTTCCGTCAACGATCTTCAGGTTTTGTGCCCTGAAATCAGCAGCTGCAGAAAGGCCGTAGGTAACGTAGGGCCGTTCAACCCGCGGCAATAACTCCTGGATACTGTGATCATCGATACATACCACCGAGTAACCGTAGAACGGGATATTATTCATGTATGTTAAAAACGCTTCTTTCAGTCCTTCAAAATACTTGTAATGATCAAGGTGATCAGCATCAATATTGGTTACTATACCAATGGTGGGCAACAGTTTAAGAAACGACCCGTCCGATTCGTCCGCCTCGAATACGATATATTCTCCTTCACCCACCTGCGCGTTTGATCCAAAATTCAGCACCTTGCCACCGATAACAGACGTTGGATTGAACCCACCGTGAAACAATACGTATGCCAGCATGGAGGACGTGGTTGTCTTTCCATGCGTTCCCGCCACACCGATGCCATGTTTTAACCTGACGATCTCTGCCAGCATTTCGGAGCGGTGAATTATGGGGATCTTCCTGTTGACCGCTTCAACGATCTCGGGATTGTTGGGCTTGATAGCACTTGAAGTTACCACCACGTGATAATCATGTATGTTGGACGAGTAATGGCCAATATAGATGGTTGCACCCATCTGTTGAAGACGACTGGTCTGCTCGGACTCCCTGAGATCTGACCCTGACACCTCGTAGCCAAGGTTTATAAGGATCTCGGCGATGCCCGACATGCCTATGCCGCCGATACCTATGAAGTGCATTTTTTTCGATTTCCTGAACAACTCTATTACCTCGCTGATAGTTTTACTGCTTTCCTGATACTTCTTTTACAATTCTACTGGCAGCGTCAACCTGTGCCGCAGCCCGCGCCTTTGAACCCATTCTCTGACGCATGGTTTTGCTGGCAAGCATCTCAAAAAGTACCGGGCCGGCCCTGTGGGCTACCGCGTCTTCATTGGCGATCATTTTGGCAGCACCCTTGGCCGCAAATTCCTCGGCATTCATTTTCTGATGGTCCATGGCAGCGTGGGGGAACGGTATTAAGATTGAAGGAATACCTTCTGCCGCAAGTTCCATCATTACACCCGCGCCCGCCCTGCTTATTGCCACGTCTGCCGCCGCGTACGCGTATTCAACGTCATTGATATATGGTGACATGTAAATTGAGATATTATGGCCGCTCTCACCCATGGCATCTTTAAATTTCCTGTATGAATACTCCCCGGTACTCCATATGATCCCCACATCCCTGAATTCCTGTGGATACTTGTTTATGAGATCCAGCATAAGGTTGTTCAACGTCAGCGCCCCCTGGCTGCCGCCGATCACCAGTACAATGCTGCTGCAATGCTGCAGGTTGAATCTTTTCCTTGCATCTGCTGTTTTCACCGCTGACTTGATCTTCTTCCTTATAGGATTCCCCGTCACCAGTATCCTGTTCCTGGTCTCCTCCGGGAAATACTGCGTGCTTCCATCAAAAGTAGAGAATATCTTTTCCGCGTACGGGGCAATTTTAACAGTTACCCTGCCCGGAACGGAATTCTGCTCGCACAGGAAAATGGATATCTTTGCAAGCCTGGCCGCCACCAGTGCCGGGGCTGATACGTAGCCTCCCATCCCTATAACAGCCTGCACACCTTCCCTGCGTATCATGCGGTATGCCTTAATCGTTGCGAACAGGAACCTCGCTGCAAAAGAAGGCAGGCTGAACACGTTTCCAAACAGCGACGGGGCACCATACAGGCGCAGGTCTTCCCGCGGCACATCGTCCAGGGAACCGAAACGCACATCCTTCTTCCCGGTAAGGAATCGTACGGGGATACCCTTTTCCCTGAACTCCTCGTACAGTGCAATACCCGGGGTTATATGTCCTCCAGTGCCGCCACCTATTATGAGCACCGTGTTTTCTTTCATTACCATACCTCTTCTGAAAACTTCATTTCTTCGTGGACCACTTCCCTGTAACGGGAAATATTCATAAGAATGCCAACGGCGATCATGTTTGAAAGCAACGAAGAACCGCCGTAACTGATAAAGGGGAGCGGTATCCCGGTTGTGGGAAGAGTACCCGTTACAACACCGATATTGATAAAGGCCTGTATAACGATGAGCAGCGTGAGCCCGATGGCAAGAAGCCGGCCAAATTCATCAGGCGCATGCGTTGCGATTTTCATGCCCTGGTAGAAGAGCAGGCAGAACAACAGTACCACGATAGAGGTACCAATAAGTCCCGCTTCTTCTGCTATTACGGCGAATATGAAATCCGTATGTGGTTCTGGCAGCCTTTTTAACTTCTGTGTACCATACCCCAGGCCTGCGCCAAGCAGTCCGCCTTTTTTAAACGCTATGAATGACTGGATCACGTGATATCCATTGCCAAAACGGTCCTTCCACGGGTCAAGAAAAGCGATGATCCTTTCGCGCCGGTAATCAACCTGGTAAATGAGCAGGTAGAACATCGGTATACTGACTATCAGCAGCATCAGCATTGATAACGGTGAAAAACCAGAAACAAAGAGAATTGCCACCGAGACAAACAGCAGGTCCATGGCGGTACCAAAATCAGGCTGCAGCATGATCAGCAAAAAGAACACGCCAACGATCATCATGGGTATAAGCAGCTGAACCACGTTGGTCCCAAATCCGGGTTTTTCAAACGAGAATACCTTCGCAAGGTATACAACCATCGCTATTTTTACGAATTCGGACGGCTGAATACTGACAGGCCCAATTCCGATCCAGCGCATAGAGCCCTTGATGGCCTTTCCGGTGCCCGGCATAAGCACAAGAACCAGCAGCACAAGTGATACAAGCAGCATGATACGGGTCCATGGCAGGTACTTCCTGTAATCGATCTCCTGCACCACCAGGAAGATCACGAAACCGGTTATGCACCAGATAACCTGTCTTTTCAGGAAATAGAATGTATCGCCAAATGTATTCGCGGCGTACAGCGCGCTTGCACTGTAACTCATGGCAATACCAATACCGGCAAGGATGAACACTACAACGAACAGAACGATGTCCGCTTCACCCCTTCTCCTGGTATCTATGACTGCCTTCAGATCCACTAATTATTACCCCTTCCCAGTTCTTCTACGGCATTTTTGAACTCGTCGCCCCTGTGCTCAAAGCTTTCAAACATGTCGAAAGAAGCACAACCCGGTGAAAGGAGGATGATATCCCCTTCCCTGCTGCACTGGTAAGCCGTGTGCACAGCTTCATTCATTGATGAAACCATCACCTGGTCGAACATGTTGAAAGCCTTTGAAAACCGGTCAGATGATTCACCCATTAATACCAGTGTGCGTACCCGATCTTTCATATAGTCCATAAGCCTGCTGTAATCATCACCCTTGGTTTTGCCTCCCAGTATGAGTACGCATTTACCTTCTATGCTCTTCAGCGCCATCTGCACCGCGCCAACCGTGGTTGCCTTGGAATCATTGATGAACAACCGGCCGTTCAAGGATGCTACCTGTTCCATCCTGTGCGGCAGCCCCTGAAACGTGTAACATGCCTCCGCCAGCGAATCCGGTGAGAAGGCAATGTTCTTCTTCTTTAAATATTTTATCACCGCAAGCAATGCGGCCATGGTATTCTGCACATTATGAACACCCATAATCCGCATCTTCGTGGTATCACATACCCTGGTCCTGCTTTCATTATCCCTGATGATGACATACCGGCCGTCCCAGTATGCGTCAGCTGTTTCATCTTCCAGTGAAAATTTCAGTACAAACGGGGATACCTGGCCCGCATTCTCCATGATAAAAGGATCATCACCATTTATAATGAAAAAATCATCTTTATGCTGATTTTTTGTAATATTCATCTTGGCATCAAAGTATTCTTTCATGCCCCGGTACCTGTCAAGATGATCCGGCGTTACATTCAAGAGAATAGCAGCATCGGGCCTGAAGTGGTGTATGGTCTCAAGCTGAAAAGAAGAAAGCTCCACCACCGAGACAAAGCCTTCCCTTGTTCTGTCAACCAGCGAGATAAGCGGAATACCAATATTCCCGCCTGCCTCGGCCTTAAGGCCAAGGCTCTTGCAGATATGGGCTGCCAGCATGGTGGTGGTTGACTTGCCGTCTGTACCGGTAATGGCGATAATCCCGCCCTTCATGAAACGATATGCAAGCTCAACCTCAGAAATAACAGGTATATTCCGTTTATATGCTTCCTGTACCAGGTCTATGGTCACGGGCACACCGGGGCTCAGCACCACCAGGTCATACCCTTCATTTAGAATGGAAGGATCCTGGTTCCCGGTAATAAGGTTTACACGACCATCCAGCTTTTCTATGATGTGCGCCAGTGTACGGGCTTCTTTCTGATCGCATACTGATACCCTGTAACCTCGTTCCACCAGGAAATTCGATGCCGCCAGGCCGCTCCTGATGCCAAGGCCCACTACCAGTATTTTTGATTGTATATCTATTACATTTCTCATAATAATTACAATATCTTCAATGAACTCAATCCCATGATCGCAAGAATAATACCAATGATCCACATCCGAACCACGACCTTCTGCTCTGGCCAGCCCGAAAGCTCGAAATGATGATGAATGGGGGCCATCTTGAACACCCGCTTACCGGTAGCCTTGTAATAGAGTACCTGTATAATCACCGACACGGCTTCAATGACAAAGATACCGCCAACTATAAAAAGAAAGACTTCCTTCTTGATCATTATCGCAACAGCCCCCACTATTCCACCCAGCGCGAGGGAGCCGGTATCACCCATGAACACCGAGGCCGGGTTGGAATTGAACCATAGAAATCCCAGGGAAGCGCCGATCAGCGCTGCAATAAAGACGGTAAGCTCGGCAGCAGCCGGTACATAAGGTATCAAGAGGTAATCGGCTATCCCGCTGTGACCCGTAAGATATGTCATGATACCCAGTATAACCGCAACACTTGTAACCGTACCGATGGCCAATCCGTCAAGACCGTCGGTGAGGTTTACCGCGTTGGAACTTCCAACAATGACAATGGACGCAAATATTATCCACACCCACTGCAGATCTATTATTGCGCTGTTCACGAAAGGTATATAGAGCGTAGTGGCTTCGGACGCACGTGAGGGCCACAGGTACACCGCCAGGGATGCACCAATGGCTATGGAAAACTGCAAAAACAGTTTCACACGTGGTGAAACCCCTTCTTTCTTCTTTAATATTGACTTTATATAATCATCTGTAAAGCCCAGAATTCCCAGGAAAATGGTAACACCTATGAGTACCAGCAGGTAATGATTATTAAAATTCCCCCACAGCAAAATGGACATCAGTACCGCACCCAGGATAAGCACACCACCCATGGTAGGAGTCCCCGCCTTTGATACGTGTGAAGAAGGCCCCAGTTCCCGTATCTCCTCGTTAAATTTCAACCGCTGCAGCCAGCGTATAACGATGTTGCCCATAAGCAGAACAATAATCAATGATGTCAGGGCGGCATAAGCCGACCTGAACGTTATGTACTGGAAAAGCCGGAGAAAGGAAACGTAATCCTGTAATGGTAATAAAAAATGATACAACATAGCTGTTTAGTGAACCAGGCCGTTCACCACCTCCTCCATTTTCATTGATCGTGATCCTTTTACCAGTACCACGTCATCTGTGGTACATTCATTCTTGAGATACACGGTAAGATCCTCCCGTGTATCAAAGACGAGAGCTTTTTCATGAGGCATTCCAGCCCTTACCGCTCCCCTTACCATGTACTGTGCGTCATCTCCCCATACGCACAACATGTCAAACCCGCTTCTCCAGGTTTCCTCTCCCACTTCAACATGCATTTCAACGGAGTATTCACCCAGTTCTTTCATGTCAGAAAAGACCGCGATCTTTCTCTTGTCCGGAAACACCATGCGGGTAGAGATGAGACCATACCGCGAGGAAAGGGGATTGGAATTATAAGTATCGTCGATGATAATACATGTTCCCCTGATGACCTGGCTTCTCATGGCAACCGGCTGAAAAGATCTCATGCCCTCTTCCATGTCTTGCGGCGACAGCCCACCCCATTCAGCAGCCACGGCAGCGGCCACAAGGTTGTATACATTATGCAGTCCAAAAAGAGGGATACGCAGTTCTGATCCCCTGAACACAATGGAGCAGCTGTCCTCCTGCAGCAAGTAGGAATCAGGGTACACGTCCGATGAATCATCCAGGCCGAATGTAATTACCCGAATACCTTTCTCAGCAGCATGCTCCATGATAATGTCAGCATGCAGGGTATCGGCATTCAGTATAAGGGAGCTTCCTGCTTCCATCCCGTCCATGATCTCCGCCTTTGCCATGGCCACGTTACGGGTTGAGCCCAGGAATTCAATATGTCCTTCACCAATACTGGTAATAATAGCACAATCAGGCCGCGTAATTCCAGAAAGCCTGTGTATTTCACCGCTGTGGTTCATGCCAAGCTCAATCACCGCGTATTCATGGCTTTCGTCCAGGTGCAGCAGCGTGAAAGGAACACCGATCTCGTTATTGTAGTTTTTCTCGTTCTTCAAACAGCTGTAACGGCTCTGCAGCATTGCAGCCAGGCATTCTTTTGTGGTGGTCTTACCGTTGGTACCGGTAACCCCGAACACCACCGGGTCAACAGCCCTTCTTCGGGCTGCACCCAGGGAGCCGTATCCCGCAAGCGTGTTTTCACATAACACGGCGGCAATGCCGGCATTCCGGGCAAGTTGCACATCTTCCCGGCGCTGGGTCAGGAAACCCGCGCACAGGCCTTTTTCAACCAGGGACGGAATAAACCGGTGCCCGTCATGGTGCTCGCCCACGATGGGTACAAAACAGTTACGGTCACCCAGCTGACGGCTGTCTGTGGTAACAGCATCCACCAGGGCACCGGGATCACCGCAGGCCAGTGAACCGCCGCTGTCAGCTGCTATGGCGCCCATTGTTGTATGCAACTCTACCTTCACTTCTGCTCCCTTGCGCTCATGTATTTCCGGGCAACTTCACGGTCATCAAAATGGATCCGTTTTTCTCCAAGGATCTGGTAATCCTCGTGCCCCTTACCGGCAATAACGATGATATCCCCTTTATCAGCCATTTCAACCGCATGCCGTATTGCATCTTCACGGTTGACTATTACCTGGTAATTTTCACCCGACATCCCTTTTTCAATGTCTTCGATAATGGCTTCGGGCTCTTCTTTCCTGGGGTTGTCACTGGTTATGACGGTCCAGTCCGAATGGGCCTCGCTGGCTTTTGCCATCAACGGCCTCTTGGTACTGTCCCGGTTCCCCCCGCAGCCGAAAACGGTTATGAGTCGTGCAGGACGCAGGGCCTTCACCGAGCGGAGAAGCTGGTCCAGCGCGTCATCAGTATGCGCGTAATCCACAACCACTGAAAAGCCCAGTTTTGAAGTAACAGCATCGAAACGGCCGGGAACACTCTTCAGCCCCGAAAGTCCTTCCACGATGGCCCCGGCAGGGACTCCCATTGAACAGGTAACTCCAATTGAGGCAAGGGCATTGTATATGTTAAACCTGCCGGCAAGCTGCAGCCTGAATTCTTTTTCAAAAGGACGAATCAGGCGGAAACTGTTGCCCTTTATACTGCTGGCCACAGAAGAAGATCCCACTTCAAAATCCGTTTCAGACCCTATGCCGTATCCGTGCACCTGGTATGAATATCCCTTTCTGCCTTCGAGGATCCGTTTGCCGTACGGATCATCATTGTTAATGAAGGCTGCCTTCTTTTTCTTCGCGCTTTTTCCCAGAAGCATAAAGAGCCGCATCTTGGCGTCGAAGTACTCGTTAAAATCACCGTGGTAATCAAGATGATCACGGGTGAGATTGGTGAAGACCGCGTAATTGAACGCGATATCATCAGCCCTTTTAAGAGAAAGGGCATGTGACGATACTTCAAGAATGATGCAGTTAACGCCGTCAATCACCATTGCATGCATTATTTCATGCAGGTCACGGGACTCGGGAGTGGTGTGTGAAGCCTGCCGGGTAATACCACCCCACCTGTAATTTATGGTGCCGATAACGCCCGGCCTGTACCCAACCTGTTTTAAAATGGATTCGATCATGTAGGTAATGGTTGTTTTGCCATTTGTACCGGTAATCCCGATCACCGGTACCTGCCCTGAAGGATCACCAAAAAACCTGGCAGATATGACAGACAGAGCCGCCCGCGTATCCGAAGCTGATACAATGGCAACCCCCTTTTCAACCAGGTTCATGAACTCGTTGAGCCGGCCTTCAGAAACTACCACCGCACTGGCACCAGCCTCCACGGCACCGGGGATGTACGAATGCCCGTCAACTTCTGTACCTTCTATGGCAAAGAACAGGGATTCCCGCTCCACCTTCCGCGAATCATACTCTATGCCGCTTACACGGACATCACGGTCATCGTCGAACAACTCCAGCCCGCCTGTGCCGTGAAGAAGGGTTTGAAGATCATACGAATTATATGTCATTTCACTTCTGCGTTTCACTTTCTTCTTCCACCCTGATCACTGTTACGTCATGTGCGCCGAGGGGTTTTAAGCCGTACCGCCCGGCGTATTCACGTATATTATCAAGATTGTTCATCTTGCATATCTCGTACAGAAGCCTGTCGTTCTTCTTTACCAGGTCAATCTCCCTCGACCGGGTCTCCCGGTATTCCATTTTCAGGCGCATAACCTCGATGTTCTGCCACACGTACATAATTACAAAAACCATGACCACCAGTACGATCGTTACATACCTGAAAATGTTGACGCTGTTATCGCTCTCCACTCACACAACCCCGTTGTTCAATTTTTCACATACCCGCATCCTGGCGCTGCGGGAGCGTGGATTGGTCTCCATCTCTTCGTCCGTGGGCACCAGCGGCTTTTTCGTCAGAAGCTTCACCAGCGGGCCGGAAGTACACTGGCAATGCAGCGGTTCCGCGTCGCAGGTGCATCCCTTCGACCAGCGCCTGAACCTGTTTTTCACGATGCGGTCTTCAAGCGAATGAAAGGAGATGGCCGTTACCCGTCCACCCCCCTTAACAAAGCCCACTGCCTTCACCAGTGACTCGTCTATGGCATTCAGCTCATCGTTAACCGCGATACGCAACGCCTGGAACACCCTGGTTGCAGGGTGAATATTGCGAACATGGAACCGCCTGGGTATTGCCCCAAGTACTATGCGGGCAAGCCTTTCGGTTGTGGTCACCGCTTCCTGTTCGCGGGCTTCAACGATCCTGCGGGCAATTCTTCGTGCCCAGCGTTCTTCTCCATATCCGGAGAATATATCTGTCAACTCATTTTCTGAGCTTTCGTTCACTACATCCGCCGCGCTTCTTTGTGCGCTGTCATCAAGCCGCATGTCAAGGGGTTCATTTTGCTTGATACTGAATCCCCTGCCGCTCCTGTCAAAATGAAAGGAGGAAATACCAAAGTCGTAGAGTATAAACGAAATTTCACCCTCCATGCCGGAAAGGTGAATATCAATATTCCTGAAGTTATCGTTAATACAGGTAACCCGATCCCCGAAAGCAGCCAGCCTCTGTGAGGCCACTTCCAGTACACGGGGATCCCTCTCGAATCCCATGTAGCGGATCCCCGGCCAGCGTTCGAGAATATACGCACCGTGCCCCCCCTCCCCCATGGTACAGTCAATAAGCAGTGCATCACCGTTCATATCCACACCGTCAATGAACGAGAGAACCTCCTGCAGCATGACAGGAGTATGAGCGTAAGGTTGATCACCTGTATTATGTCGCATTAAAATTTATTTTAATTCCTTTCCTTTTTATGATCCCCGTGATCAGAAACCAAGATCATGGGCAAACTGGTTCAGGGCTTCACCGTCGGGCCTGTAATCGTTATATACTTCCCTGCTCCATATCTCTATCCTGTTGTACAGGCCCAGGATAATAACTTCTTTTTCCATCTCCGAGTACTCTTTCAGGTAGCCGGGGATGACGATCCTTCCCTGTTTATCCAGCTCGCATTCACATGCTCCGCCAAGCAGAAACCGGATCCGCATACGGTTCTTGGGGTCGGACTGGGACAGGTTGACAAGCTTGTTCTCAACGAAGTCCTTCCAGTCCACTTCCCGGTATGCCATCACGCACTTGTCAAACCCGTGCGTAATGATCAACTTGTTGATAACCGAGTTTTCACCAAACGCTTTCCGCAATTTCATTGGAATGGCTACACGTCCCTTCTCATCCAGCGTCGGGTGATATTCACCCATAAACATTGAAAAATTGCCTCACATGTGAAACTATTTGGTAAAAAACTTCACGAATCCCCACTAATCCCCACATTTACACACAACGAGACATAATTGTCAACAAAAAAAAGCATAAAAAAAGCACCGGCGCTAACCGATGCTTTTTCCCAGGATTCCCTTTAATTGTATGCCAGCTTATTCTTTGGTGAATATCCAGGGGACCATGTTTGCCCACATTGCCACCGCGGTAACCGATCCCTCGTTAACTATCTTATGATGCCTGGGGCTGTCAAACTGTATACTGTCACCCTGCTCCATGATGTATCGCTTATCCTCGATCTCCACCACCAGTTCACCCTTCAGCAGGTAACCGCATTCATATCCTTCATGGCGGTACATCATGTCACCGGTGGAAGCTCCCGGGGGAAACTCGATAAGGATAACTTCCATGTCCTTTGAGCCGGGATTGAGCAGGCTGTAATGGACATTCCCGTCGGTCACTACTTTTCTGTGGGTATTCTTCTTTATAATAGGCGACTGGGTGATCTTCTGCACGTTGTTCTCGAACATCACCCCAACAGGTACGTCAAACACGTCTGCTATTGACTTCAGCGTACTTAACGACGGATTGGCCTTACCCCTTTCTATCTGGCTTATAAGGCTTGGCGTAGTACCAATTGTATCGGCAAGCTCTTTCAGGGTTACCCCGTGCCGTTTCCTGTAGTACTGAATTCTTTTACCCAGGTTTGCAATAAATTCTTCCATAACCATTCCCATGGTATTTTTATCCGGAATACATAGAATATAATAAACGCC